>CAIZQU010000084.1 GCA_903935205.1 uncultured cyanobacterium
GGTACATCTCCGGCACCGACGCGCCGAGCTGCTCCAGCGCATCGGTGACGTCGGCGTCCCGCGTTCTGATCACACGACGCACATGGCGCCTCCAGTTCTGACAGAGATCCTCGGCTTCTTTCGACGAGAAGGTGGGAGAGAGAACTGCCTGATATCTATCGGGGACTTCCAGATATCCGATGTAGCAGCTCCAGAATTCAACGGCACCCCAGGGCTTTGAATCGTTGCCCAGCAATGGCTCGGCGTATTCGATTTGTTCTCGAATACGCAGGGATTTGACCCCTTCCAGTCGTCGATTGCTATCCAGCAACCTTCGGTTCAGTTCTTCGAGCTGGAAAAAAGCTTTCTGACGCAGCTCGCCGGCCTTGCCCTGCTCGATCACCGAGAGGTTGCCGTAGGAGATCACCTCAAACTTCGCTTCGGCACCCCACTCGCAGGCGGTGTACTGGGTCCAGCCGTTGCGGCGGCGCCAGTTCAACAGCATCTTCCCGAAGGCCCGACGTGACTCCTGTTGCCAGTCGAGGACGGCCTGGTAGGAGCGCCCCGTCAGGTCCATGTCGTATGTCATAGCCCGATTCTACGACCTGCTTGCCATTGCAAGCCAGAGCCTGTCAAGACTTGGCGGCATGGATTGAGTGGTTCACCGGCTCGGCCAGCAGCTGTTTGACCTGCTGGCCGCTCAGGATCCGGCCCGTCTGAGCCTGGAAGCGCAGGGCCAGCGTGTACGGGTGTGCACCGGGATGGCAGCGAGCGAGGGACTGCAGCTGCCGGCTGAGCTCAGGCCGGTTCATGCCGTTTGCTCCTCGACGGCGCTCAACGTCAGGACTGCCTGGGCCTGTTGAACCGAGCGGCAGACGGCAGCAAGGCCGCCGAGATCTTGCACCGCCTGCAGGAAGGCGCGCTGCTCCGGACTGACGACCCCGCAGTTCGTCTTGATCTCCAGGGCAACGAACTGAGCAATCCGCTGGCCAACCAGTTCAGGCGTGATCTCCAGCGAACGCAGACCAATCAGGTCACTGCTGCCCTTGCACAACCCAAAGCGCACGAAGCGCCCCTGCTGGTCGACCAAAGCGCCGGTGTTGTTGCGCCAGAGCCGCACCGGTCCGCGGCCGCAGGCCAGGCGGATGCGCTGCTGGATCTCGTGTTCGCTGGTGGAGGAGGCCATACCTCCTGTTGCCGGGTAGGCCAGCGGCCTGCGGCAGGTATTGGCGGTTGCGTCTCAGCAGCCAATACCTTTTGACCAGAAAGTGCTGGCCACCTTGGTCACCAGCGAAGCTCGCTGCTCAGCTGCTGCAGCGGGGTGCCCATGCCATCAAGGATTGACTCACGCATCCCGGGAATCGAGACCAGATCGAGGGTGTCCTGGATGCCACGCCAGACCTCTTCTGAGATCAGCACGGCGTTTCGCTCCATCCCTGTGATCAGCAGCGGCTCGCGGGACGCGACCACCTGATCGATCAGGGCGTCGAGCCGCTCGCCAGCGTCCTGCGCCGAGATGGTGGTCATGGCATCTCAGCCAGAACCGATCTGGTCATGGGGATCCGATGCTTTGTGGCAATGCTCAACTTGATGGCGGGAGAAGCCAAGCCCAGGGCAGTTCAGGGCAAGTCCCAGGGATTGATCAACTCCAGCCCGATCTCGGCAAAGTCAGCCACGTTTCTTGTGGCCAGGGGAGCGCCATGGGCCAGCGCCGTGGCTGCGATCACCGCATCCGCTGTCGCCATGGGTCGGGCCAGCAATTCCCGCCGCCACAGCAGTTCGCCGTACCAGTGAGCCGCCTCGCTGGAGAAGGGCCAAATTCGGCCAACGAATAATTCGGTCGCCAGCGCATCCCAGCTCTGCTGCAGTTGCTGCTTCCGGCGGCCATCCGGCAGCCGGGCCAGGCCGTGCAGGATTTCGGCTTCGTTCATGGCCGTGATCGCCACCGCCTCTGGATCAAGGCCATTGGCCCAGGCCAGCACCCGCGGCTCCGGCTGCGGCCGCATCAGCTCCGAGATCACATTCGTATCCAGCACGATCACAGCGGACTCTTCTCCTGTGACGTTCGATCTCCTGAGGTTTCCACTTCCTATTCGCCCGCGAACTGAGCGGGGATAGGCAGGGAGGAGCGTGCAGGCAGCTCCAGCTCCACGCCACCGAGCTGGGCGAAGTGCTCATGGATGCGACTCCCCAAACCCTTTCCCCCAGCGACTGGCTGCCGGGCTTCGATGGCGCTGCGGAGGATCGTGCGTGCTTCCTCCTCCATCGAGCGTCCATGGCGCGCGGCCTGAATGCGCAGCTGCGCTTTGGTGCTCTCGTCGAGGTTGCGGATGGTGAGGGTGGCCATGGACGACTCCCGCTTGCACTGACAGCATTGCAGTCAACGCTAAGGCCTCTGGCGGCTGCTCGCTTGCCCAGCGATTAAGTGCTGCGCTGCCGTGCAGCCCAGACGTGGTGGGCCCAGCCGGGCTTGTAGCCGCGTTCCTGCTCCCGCTGCAGCAAGTCCTCGAAGGTGCGGCAGCCGGCTGCCGGGTGCGTACGGCGTGGCCGGGCCTGCTGGAGCTGGGGGCGGTGCCGATCCGACCCGCTGATCTCGACCAGTTCACCCTCAAGCAGTTGGAGCCCACGGCGCTGCTCATCGCGGTCCTCGACAAGAAACAGGTGGCCGCAGTCGGGGCAGACCTGTGCGGCACTGGGGCAGCTGCAGAAGCAGACTGGGCAGTCCTTGATCGGAATCGAGACGCCCTCCCGGCGGCGGCGGCCAGCCAGGTTCCACGCGCGCTCATCGGTGGGCAGGCCGTGGCGATGGGCGTTGCCGACGTGATCGAGGATCACCGCTTCCTGCTTCCCAAGTGCGGGACGCAGGGCCCGGCCGACCATCTGCAGGTAGAGCGACAAGGAAGCGGTGGGGCGCATCAGGATCGCGCCGCCCACTGAGGGGATGTCGGTGCCCTCGGAAATGATCATGCAACTGGTGAGCACCTCCACCTCCCCGGTGCCGAGCCCGGCGATCAAGCGTTTGCGCTCCTCCGCTGACGTGCCGCCGCTCACTGACGCGGCCCTGATCCCCGCAGCGCGGAAGGCGCCAGCCATCTGCTCGGCGTGCTCGATCGTGCAGCAAAAGCAGATGGCCGTGCCGGGGTGCAGCCGGCGCAGGTAGTGCGACACCGCATCACCGATCGCAGCCCGGTCCCCGAAGGCGCGCGCCGCCTGCTCCAGGGCGTACTCGCCCATCCGCTGGTGGAGTTCGGGACCCTGCCCCTTGCTGTTCCTGGCACCTGGCCAGGAGAAGACCTTGGGTCTGGCCAGCCAGCCCTGCTCCACCAGCCAGGCCGCAGAGGGCCCCAGGACCAGGGCCTCGAAAAAGCCGCCGGCCTCTACGCCCAACCCTTTGCCATCGAGGCGTTCGGGCGTGGCGGTCTTGCCAATTAGATGCGCCTCTGGCCAGGTGTTGATGATCCGGCCCCAGACGTTGCCTGCCACCAGGTGATGGGCCTCGTCCTGAATGATCAGATCCGGCGCTGACAGCTGCCCCAGCCGCCGGGCCACAGTCTGCACCGAGCCAACCGCCACCTGCCGGCCCTGCAGCCGGTGGCCGGGGGCGACCACATCGGGCTCGAGCCCCCAGGCCCGAACGGTGCCCGTGAGCTGCTCGATCAGCTCGGCCCGGTGGGCCAGCACCAGCACCTTCCTGCCCTTGCGGGCAGCGCCGCGGGCGATGGCGCCGATGGTCTGGCCTTTGCCCGCGCCGGTGGGCATGACGGCACAGACCCGCCGGTGGACCTTGAGGGCCGCGCGGAGATCGGCCAGCAACTGCAGCTGGTAGTCACGCAGAACGATTGACGGCATTGGCACCAGATCGAGCGGGACGACTGCTAGCCGCTCATCTTCCTTGGCTCAGGCTAGCGAGGCATGGCCAAAGCTATTAGGCTGCAGATCACGAGCAATGGCCTGATGCCCGACTACGCCCTGCCGGTGAGTGTCTCGATCACCCAGCAGCAACTCGCCTGGCTGGATGCCCGCAGGCGTCACGGCTCCCTCAGTCGCTCGGCGGCACTGCGGCAGGTGCTGGATGCCGCCATGGACCGCGAACTCCTGCTGGACAGACCGGATCGGGCATCACCGAATCCCGCCGCGACCTCAACCGCGAGCAGGTGAGCCGGAACCCATGGCCTCTGATGCCATTACTGCGGCCCGTGGCCGCTGGCCGGAGATCCTGGCTGCCCTGGCGGGACTGAGCGGCGAGCAGCTCAGCAATCGCCATCAGCCCTGCCCGCTCTGCGGCGGGACGGATCGCTACCGCTTTGACGACAAGGACGGCAGTGGCTCCTGGTTCTGCAACCAGTGCGGCGGCAAGGACCAGCGCGGCGGCGCTGGCTCCGGCATCGACCTGCTGCTGCGCCGGCAGGGCTGGAGCTTTGTGGAGGCCGCCCGGCAGGTGGAGGCCTTCCTTGGCCTGGTGCCTGATCACCAGAGCACCAGTGCCGGCAGGGCCACCAGCCGAAACGGCAAGCCCTGGCGGATGCCCGAGAAGCCTCCCGCCGATGCCCAGCCTCCGCCGTTGAACCGCGGGGCCACCGCCCAGTGGGCCTACCGCAATAGCTCCGGGGAAGTGCTGTTCTGGATCCAGCGGATCCGGCTGCGCAGCGGCGGCAAAGCCTTCCTGCATCGCGTCTGGCTGGACGGGGCCTGGCATCGCCCCAGCCGCCGCGACGCCTTCAGCTGCGACTGGCCCACCCCCAGGCCGCTCTACGGACTGCCGGATCTGCTGCAGCGCCCCGAGGCTCCGGTACTGGTAGTGGAAGGGGAGAGCACCGCCGATGCGGCTGCACGCCTGTTCCCGCAGCACGCGGTGCTCACTTGGGCCAACGGCGCCAAGGCGATCGCCAAGGCGGACTGGACACCACTAGCCGGCCGCTCGGTGACGCTCTGGCCCGATGCCGATGCCGCCGGCCTGGAAGCCATGCAGAGCCTGGCCGCCCTGCTGCACCCGCTCGACTGCCAGCTGCAACTGGTGGCCCTGCCAGCTGACCTGCCCCAAGGCTGGGACCTGGCCGATGCCGACTGGACAGCCCGGCAGGCCGGCCGACAGCTGGCGAAAGCAGCCCAGCCATGGAGCCCCGCTGACGCGGGTGCTGATGGCGATGACGCTGCTGCTCAGCCAGTGATAGCGCCTGCTGCAGCCCCCAGCCCGGCCACACCGTTTCAGTGCCTTGGCTACGACGCGGACGCGAACTTCTATCAACCGGGGAGCACCGGTCAGGTGATCCGCCTGCCCCGGGGTTGCCACACCGCCACCCACCTGGTGGCCCTGGCACCACTGGAGTACTGGGAGAGCCTCTACCCCAGCCGGACCGGTGTGAACTGGCCGGCAGCAGCCAGTGATCTGCACAAGAGCTCGGCCGCGATGGGGATCTTTGCGGTGGAGCGCATCCGCGGCCGCGGGGCCTGGTGGGATGAGGGCCGCACCGTGCTGCACCTCGGTGATCGCTTGATCACCCCCGAGGGGGAGCACCCGATCACCAAACCCTTCCGCTCGCGGCACATCTACCAACGCCTCAAGCGCCTGGAGGGGCCCTGCGGCGTAGAGCCTCTGACCGTGCAGGAGGCGGCCGTGATCGTGGGCATTGCCAACCGCTTCCGCTGGGAGGTGCCGGCTTCCGGCACCCTGCTCCTGGGCTGGGTGGTGCTGGCTCCGATCTGCGGAGCCCTGCGCTGGCGGCCCCACCTCTGGCTCACCGCTGGTGCCGGCTCAGGCAAGAGCCAGATCCTCGATCGCTTCGTGGCGCCGCTGCTCGGCGATTTGAGCTTGGTGGTGGTGGGCGCCACGACAGAGGCGGGCCTGCGCCAGACCATCTGCTGCGATGCCGTGCCGGTGGTCTTCGATGAGGCGGAGAGCAACGAGAAGGGCGACCAGCAACGGATGCAGGCGATCCTGTCGCTGGCGCGGGTGGCCAGCAGCGAGAGCAGCGCCGAGATGCTCAAGGGATCCCCAAGCGGTGATGTGAGCCGCTACCGGGTGCGCTCGATGTTCCTGATGTCATCGATTGCCACGGCCCTCAAGCAGGGGGCCGACAAGAGCCGCTTCGCGCAGCTGACCCTGCGCAGCCCCACCGAGATGGGCAAGGAGGAACGCGAGGTGCACTGGCAGAGCCTCGATCGCGATCTCGAACGCCACATCACTCCAAAGGTTGCGCGGCGTTTGATCGCCCGCACTGTCTCGCTGATCCCGGTGATCCGCCAGTCGGTCGTGGTCTTCTCCGCTGCTGCGGCAAGGCACTTCGACTCCCAGCGCCTGGGGGATCAGTACGGCACCTTGATGGCCGGAGCCTGGTCGCTGCTCAGTGATGCGGTGCCCACCCAGGAGGAGGCGGAGCACTGCATCGCCTGCCACGACTGGGAGAGCTACAGCCAGAGCACCGAAGTGCCGGATGAGGCCCGCTGCATTCAGACGATCCTGCAGCGCCAGGTGCGGGTGGAGACCGACGACAAACCCGTCACCCGCACAATCGGCGAGCTGGTGGAGCTGGCGGCTTGCCACAGCAGTTGCATCGACGTGAGCCCGGGTTTGGCGGCCCAGACCCTTGGGCGCCATGGCCTGCGGGTGGATCAGGACCGGCTGCTGGTGAGCAACACCGCCAAGGCGATTGAGCAGTTTCTTGCTGATACCGCCTGGCAGAACAGCTGGCCCGTGGTGCTGCTGCGCCTGGCCGGTGCGCAACGGGCCGGACCGGTGCGCTTCTGTGGCGCCGGCATGGTCAGCCGTGCGGTCGCCATTCCCCTGGGCGAGCTGTAACGAACAGCCGTCACAAACGGGCCAGACATAACAGCAGCGGTAACGCCCAGATCAACTGCCACGCAATCGATCTGGGCCGCTGTAACGATGTAACGCTCCAGGGATCCGATAGAGCCCCCTATGAATTCAATGGCACATGCACACCCTCCGAATCAGCCCCTGCTGCTTGCTAAAGCCTCTATCTCTGAAAAAGGGTTACAGCGTTACAGCCACCCCTAGAAGCTCCTGGCGGCAAGCCCTCTCGGCTGTGACGCCCATCGTTACGCCGCGTCACAACTGAAACGGTCATGGTCACCACCACCTCCACCTGGCTTGATCCCATCCCCGGCCTCTGGCGGGATGAGGAGGCCCATCGCTACTGGCTGGGCGATCACCTGTTTCCGGTATCAATCACCGGTGTGCTGGCCCATGGCCTCAGCGAGACCGCCAAACGCGCGATCGAGGCGAAGCGGCCGATCTGGGAGCCGCGCGGCACCACGGTGCATGCCGCTCTGGAGCACTACAGCCAGGCCCGCTTCTTGGTAGGCAAGAGCGCCAGCGAAGCCCTGCTGGATGCCGAAGCCATGCCAGGGCATCACCAGTACCGGGACTGGATCCTGCCGCTGCTGCAGCTGCCGCTCTGGGATGACGTGGAGGTGATCGCCAGCGAACGGCTCACCTGCTGCCTCACCCGCAACGTGGCTGGTGCCTTCGATGGGGCGTATGTCTCACCGGCGCTAAGCGAGCGCCACGGCCAGCCGGTGCAAGTGCTCTACGACCTCAAGACCCTCTCGGCCCACGGCCGGCCCTATTCCACCGCCGCCCAGCTGGGGGGCTACATGGCGCTGGAGGCCGCGCAGGGGAACCACTACGAGCTGGGCCAGACGATCTGGAGCAAGCCCGGCGAGGCGTTCACCAGCACCTTTTACAGCCGTGAGCAGTGCCTGGCGGCCTGGGCTGCGGCCTGGAGCCGTTACTGCCTGAGCCAACGCCCTTTCTGATCACCCAGGAATCCGCGAGGCATGTCGGGACATTGGCTCGTGATGCAGAGCCGCTAGATTGAGTAGGCTCGGAATTGTCCGGGTCAATGATCTAGTGCTCTCTGATGGCGGACCTCCTGCTCGCTGCTGCACCACCTGCGTCCCCCGCAGATGCGGCTGATCTCGATGCCCTGCTGGATGCCGTCACCGCGATCAAGGCCCGGCAGAAGCAGCTGGAGCAGCAACTGGAGCCCCTGCTGGAGGCCCTCAACGCGGCGATGGCCGCCGGCCAGCTGGATCCAGCCTTCGCCCACAACGACTGGGCCTTTGCCCACAGCACCGGGCGGCTGAGCTACGACTTCCCGCCGGTGGTGCAACAGATCGAGCAGCAGCTCAAGGCCGCCAAGGACAGCGCGATCCAGCAGGGCAGCGCCACCGAAAAGCGCAGCAAACCCTTCTGGACCATCCGGGCACCCAAAACGCCGGCACTGCCGTTGTGAGCCCATGCCGCAGCACTCCCGCCCAAGCAGCGCCGCTGATCCGGTGGAAGAGCTGCGCTCTGCCGCCAGCGCAGAAGATGACAACGGCCAGCCGCTTTATGAGCCCACCGACCCCGCCCGACCGATCGGGCATGCCAACCCCCCGCGCCGCACGAGGGGACTGCTCATGCAGCCACCCCCTCGGCCCTCGCGTTTGGAGGTGGAGCGGCGTGTGGCAGAAGCGCAGCTTTGGATCGCCCAGCGCATTCCCCTTGCACTGATCGCCGAAAAAGCTCGTGAAAGCTGGGGGGTGAAGAACACCCAGACGATCAATCGCTACCTCAACCTGGCCCGCGAGCGGATGGTGGAGGAGCTGATCTCCGACCGGCGCCGCCACCAGGCCGAGCAGATCTTTGCCCTCAATGACTGCGCCCGCCGGGCCATGGATGCTGAGCAGTTCTCAGCTGCAGTGGGTGCCTTCCGGGTGATTGCCGAGATCGGCGGACTGCTGCGGGCGCCGATCAAACCACCCGAACCCCAAGGGGGCGGGGCCAGAAGTTGATGGCCGGCCTGCTTCTCGATCCGGCCAGCGACCGCTGGGCCGACTGGGGCCTGCTGGATGGTCCTGACCCCTGCCGCCAGCAGAACGGCCCCCAGGTCCAGCAGGCCTTCCGTGATTTCATCGTGGCCGCTTATCCCGGCTACGCCTTCCACACCTGGGCCGAGCGATTGATCGCTCTGCTGCAGCGCGTGGCCGATGGCGAGCTCAACCGCCTGATCGTCTGCTGCCCCCCACGGCTGGGCAAATCACTACTGGTGTCCAAGCTGTTCCCGGCCTACTGGGTGAGCCGCTACCCCACGCGCTTCTGCGCCATCGCCTCGTATTCGGCCGAGCTGGCCTATGCCCATAGCCGGGAAGCCAGGCACTACTACCGCGCGGTCGGCCACCCCCTGTCAAAGGACTCCACTGCCGTGGGCAACTGGCTGACGCCCGAGCGCGGTGGCTGCATTGCTGCCGGTGTGCGCGGGCCGTTCACCGGCAAGGGCTACGCGCTGGGGATCATCGATGACCCCTACAAGGGTCCAGAAGACGCCAATTCCGCCGGCCAACGCCAGAAGCTGATCGAGTGGTTCCAGTCCGTTTGGCTCACCCGCGCTGAACCGGCACCACAGGGGCGCTCGCGAAGGGGCTTTGCAGGCGCGGCCCAGGTGGTGGTGCTGACCCGCTGGCACCAAGACGACCTGATCGGCTGGCTGCTGGAGCAGGAGAGCGGTGACGCTCCGCAGCACTGGCAGGTGCTGAACCTGCCGGCCATTGCTGAACTGCCCCAGCAGCAGATCAAGTTCCCGGCCACCTGCACCATCGAGCCGGACTGGCGCCAGCCCGGTGAGCCGCTCTGCCCCGATCGGTTCCCGCTGGTGGAGCTGGAGCAGATCCGCATCCGCGCCGGCAGTTATTGGTGGAACGCGCTGTATCAGCAGAGGCCGTCGCCTGCGGAGGGTCTGCTGTTCCAACGCGCTTGGATCCGCTCCACAGCGGGCACCCCTGCTCCAGACGGCCGGGCGGCGCAACGGTCCTTTGCGGCGGTGGTGCTCAGTTGTGATCTGAGTTTCAAGGGGGGAGCGGAGAACGACTACTGCGGCTTCTGCCTGCTCGGCCTGCTGCCGGATCAGGAGGCCCGCCATCCGGCTGCCCTGGCCAAGGCACGGGATGAGCAGCTCCACTCCAGTGCCGCCCTGGTGCGCTCACCGGCCGAACCGCAGGAAGGTGTCCACCGGATCGAGGTGATCTGGAGCCAGCACCACCGCCTCGACCTGCCGGGGGTGGTCAAATTCCTCGGCCAGACCCTGGCGTCGCTGGGCAAGGGCCTCAGCCCTGATGCGGTGTTGATCGAGGACGCCGCCAATGGACCGGCCATCTGCCAGCTGCTCCAGCGCCAGATCCCTGGGCTGATTGCCGTGCGGCCTACCGGTAGCAAGGTGAGCCGCGCCCATGCCGTGGCCCCGCTGCTGGAGGCCGGCCAGCTGGCTTTTCGCAGCGGTAACGACGCCCTGATCAGCGAGTTGCTGGGTTTTCCCAACGGGGCCCATGACGACCTCGTGGATGCCTTCTGCCAGGGCGTGATCTGGTTGCAAACCCAGCACTGGCGCAGCCAGGGCAAGGCCACGCCCCGGCCGTTGCTGTTCTCCCGCTGAGGGGGCATCCCCCCATTCCTGATGAGCACCCCACCACACGTCCACCGCCCCAGGCCCCAGCAGGCCACCGCTCGCGTGACGACATCAGGTCGTGCTCGCGGACCATTGCGCTCACCCCACGCCGCCGCTGATGCCCTGGTGGTGGAGCACTTGCCGTTCGCCGCGAAGGTGGCGGCCAACTA
>CAIZQU010000085.1 GCA_903935205.1 uncultured cyanobacterium
CCAAGAGGGTAATGCAGGAATTTGGATCGCCTATCAGCAGCCTGATGGAAGCTGGAAGCAGGCTCCGCTTTCGGTGGGCAGCAACGCTTGCACCCTCTCGCCCAGCGCTGTCTACTACCAGGGAAAACTGACGATTGCCTACACCGATGTCAATCACAAGCTCCATGTGGCTTGGTGTGAGGGTTCGCCGCTGGATGCCAGCGCCACCTGGACCAGCTACCAGGTGCGGACCAGCGCTGAAGAATCAAGCCAATGGAACCCCACCCTGGTGGTGGAGAGAGGCCGTTTGGCTATGTATTTCCCCTCGAATGCTGGCGGCACAGGCAAACAAACGGTGCGTTATCTCCATAGCACAAAACCCTTTGATTCCTCTGGCTTCGGCAACTGGGGCGGCAGTATCAATGAGGAGAAAACGGGCTACACAGGGATCAGCGGCACGATCAAGATCTCCGGATCCGAGGCGAACGTCTCCTCTCCGATCGCAGCCACCACCTTCCAGGGTCGCACCGTTCTTGCCTTCCGCGGTTATGACAGCAAGGACTCCAACGTTGACAACGCGCCGATCCTTCTGCTCACCCAGAATCCCAATTCGAGCACGATATCCGATAGCAGCAGCTCTGAGACCTGGGTGAAGACCGACACTGGCCAAACCAACAGCAGCGGCGTGGGCCTCGCCACCGATCAGGCACTCCTATACCTGACCTCGAGCACCATCACATCCAACGATCCAAATGATAATTATACAAAGATCTGGAGCATGGCGCCAATCGCAGGCGTACCTGGACAGTGGGCCCTTGGGCCTACCGCCTACGCAAGTGCAGGATACTCAACAGACGCGAATACAAAGAATAACCCGCTTTACAACAACTTACGCCTTCCCACGGTTCTCAGTCCCTTCCTGCTCAATGGGAAACTGATGGCAACCTGGGCCGGCAATAATGATTCCAGCAAAACATATGATGTTCGCCTGGCGGAGCTTCGCACCACCACCAGCAGCCCCAGCCAGCAATCACTGGTCGGCTTTTCCCTCGATGGCAACATCGATGTTAACGGCGATGGCTTCCAGGATATTCTCCTATCGGATCCCACTGATCCCAAGCAGAACGTTGACAATCAATACGTTCTCTTTGGCGGCGACTATCTGAACATTGCCTCCCAGGTGGGCACCGCCGGCGATGACGTGATGATCGGCACAGCCGTGGATGATGTGATCTACAGCATTCAGGGCGAGGATCAGGTAACCAGCAACGGTGGTGCCGACGTGATTCTCACGGGCGCGGGCAATGACAGCATTTCTATCCACGACAATGCCTTCATCCGTATTGACGGTGGCTCCGGCTTTAACAGCCTGCTGCTGCACGGCAAAACCCACCAAAACTACGACTTCCGCATCACCCAAAGCAAGCCGGAAACCAATTCCAGTGATCAGTATTTCCCCGGCACCAGGCTTCAAAACATTCAGCTCATAAACGCCTTTGATTACGGATCCAATGATCTCTACTTTGATACGGCCGCGCTCAATTCACTGAACAGCGACAGGGTTCTCTTCATCGCTGCCGATGCTACAGATACTATCCATTTAAGTTCGGAGTTCCATCGAAATACTCGCTTCGATACCAGCCTTGGAGGCAGCCTCTGGAATGCCTATGCCGCCGGGGAACAAGCCGATCCAAAGACAAGCAGTCCTGCACTGATCTACGTTGCGGTACCCACTGGGCAAACCGCCCAATGGCTCAACACGCATGTGGCGATTGCAAGCGCTTCTTGGCAGCCCACTGCTTTGCTCTCCAAAGCCACCGCAGAGAATGCAGCCCTGGCGGCCCCCAGGGAGCCGGTGGCCTTCCCTCAGGCGAATACGAACGCCAGCCGCACATCCTTTGGCCCTGGGCTGACGCTGGTGGCCTATCGCACCAATCCTTCCG
>CAIZQU010000086.1 GCA_903935205.1 uncultured cyanobacterium
CGCCGATGTGTTCTTCCGCCGGGGCCTGATCGAGCGCTGGGGCCGTGGCACCCAGGTGATCGTGGAGGAATGTGAGCGGGCCGGCTGCACGGAACCCAGCTACCAGATCAGTGGCGGCTGTTTTGTGGTGACCTTCCCGCTCAGGGCAACCCCGGGGGCAGAGTCAGGGCCAGAGTCAGGGCCAGAGTCAGGGCCAGAGTCGAGGCCAGAGTCAGGGCCAGAGTCGAGGCCAGAGTCAGAGCTGGCTCGAGCTGTTCTCCTCGCCCTAGAGCAGGGCCCACTGGGCAAGGCTGCCATTGCTGAGGCGCTGGGCCATCGTTCGATTTCAGCCAGCCTCAACCGCACGATCCGCAGCTTGCTGGCTGAAGGGCGGATTGCTTTCACGATCCCCGATAAACCGAACAGCCGGTTGCAGAAATATCGGCTGATCACCACACCATCAAAGGAGCAGGAGCCATGACGATCAACTGTTGTCGAACACTCTATCTTGAAAAGGTGGAGCATCGCCCACCGCTGGAGATCCTGGCCGAACTGCGGGCGATCGAGCAGGAAATCCTGCAGGGGAGCGAGGAGCTGGAGGGGATGCTGGGATGATCGGACATGGGATTTTCGTGGGTGAAATCTTTGATATTGAACGTGGAGGGTCGCCCCGTCCAATACAGCACTATCTCACGGAGGATGCTGATGGTATCCCGTGGATCATGATTGGCGATACAACGGTAGGCGGGAAATACATAGAGAGCACTAGGTTGCGAATCAAATATGAAGGCATTCGAAAGTCTCGCGAGGTCTACCCAGGCGAACTGCTGCTCACTAACTCTATGAGCTTTGGTCGTCCCTATATTCTTAAAACTTATGGATGTATTCACGACGGCTGGCTTGCCCTTAAGCCAAAACGCAATGACATCGATCTCAACTATGCCTATCACGCGCTTGGCTCATCCTACGCTATGGCACAGTTTCAAAAGCAGGCGGCTGGGGCGACGGTCAAGAATTTGAATAAAGATATTGTTGCTTCCACCAGGATTCCCCTCCCCCCCCACTGGAGGAGCAGCGGCGCATCGCGGCGATTCTGGATAAAGCCCATCATATTCATGGCCTTGCTGCAGAGAAGGCCAAGATCTATGCCAGCTCTCTTTATCGATCTCTATTGACACAAGAGATCGAGCAACCTGAGGCGGAGTGGGTCAAACTAGGCGACATACTCGAGATTGCACGTGGGGGCTCACCTAGGCCAATCCAGGCGTTCCTGACCAATGATCCTGATGGAATCAACTGGATCATGATCGGAGATGCCGGAGTGGGCGAGAAATACATCACCAAGACAGCCAAGAAAATACGATCCAAAGGGCTCTCGAAGACTCGACTCGTGAAGGATGGAGATCTTCTGCTTTCCAATTCAATGAGCTTTGGTCGTCCTTACATCATGAAAACAGATGGAGCCATTCACGATGGCTGGCTAGTGCTTCGCGACACGAATGCGACTTGCAGTCCTGATTACCTATATCATGTTCTTGGATCTCCAATTTGCTATTCGCAATTTGCGAGAGCGGCTGCGGGAGCAACTGTCAAGAACTTAAACACCTCGATTGTCAGCTCAGTTGAGATCCCACTGCCACCAATTGAGAAACAGGTAGAGATTGCCGAGCGGCTCGATGCGGCTGAGATCCATGTCGGCAGCATCTTTGCATCGCTGGCCATGAAAGCAGAACAGCTCAAAAGCAGTCTGGCCAACTCGCTACTTCAAGAGGCTAGTTGAGCATGAAAGCCACAGAAGCCAAGCTCCTCCAGATCCTGGGCGTCATCTCCCAGTTCATCATCCCGATCGATCAGCGCACCACCTCGTGGACGCAGAAGGAATGCCAGCAGCTTTGGACTGACAGCCTCCGTGCCGGATCCACCGAGGAGACTGGGGTGAATTTCATCGGCTCGGTGGTGCCCATCGATGAAGGTCTCGGAAATCTCGCGGTGAGGCCCTCAATCTGGTGATCGCGGAGGGCGGCGCCAACACTGGCATCTGCTGCCAGAATGAACAGGCGAGGCGGGCACCATGAACGAAATCCTTTTTGTTGTCGAAGCGGCTGAGGATGGCTCCTATCGTGCCAGCGCCGTGGGGCAGGCGATTCATACCGAGGCGGATAGCCTCAATGAGCTCCACCAGGAGATTCGCGACGCGGTACATTGCCGTTCCGATGAGGGGCAGGCTCCGCCGCTGATTCGCCTGCATCACATGCGGCAGGAGTTGTTGACCCTGTGAGAATCCCCAGGGATCTCAACGGAGCTGATCTGGCCAAACAGCTTGGACAGTTTGGCTACTCCATTCCGGCCTCGATCAACTGCCGCAGATAGAAGGCCTTGGTGCGGCCGGTCAGCTGGGCGAGCTAATCCAGCCGCTGCTCGGTTCCCGGCTCCAGCCTTACCGTGGTGCCCATGCGGTCACCTGAATGCATGCATTCAACTTAGGCGAGATGGCCGGAGCTCGGGGCGCAAGCGTGGGAGGCTCGACACCGGCTACAACCCCGAGGGCTGCTTCAGCACGAGTCCTCTGCGGCTCAACCAAGGCCTCGGGCTGCTGGAGCGCTGGGATGTGGACGCCATGCGCAGGCGTGGGGAGACGCTCGCGGTACGGGCGCTGGGGCCATAGCGAGGTGGAGTTCGGTGTCGCCAGCCTGGAGGAGATTCCCGATGCCATTGGCCTGATTCGCCAGTCGCTGGAGCGATAACTGGAGGGAGAGTCGTGAAAAGCCCTGCCAGCCTTAACCTCAGGTCGCAGCAACCGTTCGGGCCGATTGCCTCATCCCTATGACCCAAGCCCAACCTGCTGCGATTGGAGCTGAAGGCCAGGCCTGGGCAGTCACAGCCGAGAAGATCAACGACGTGGTGAACCGTCTGGTCGCGGCAGCCTCGCCGCTGCGGCTGATTGCGTTCGGCTCGGCCGCGCGGGCTGAGCTGGCCGCCGCCAACGACCTGGATCTGCTGGTGGTGGAGCCAGAGCTCACCAGCCGCTACAGCGAAACGGTGCGCCTGCAGAAGGCACTGCGGGGCGTGTTGATGTCGGTGGATCTGGTCGTGACCAGCCAGGCGCGCTTCGACGATCGCGCCCGGATCCCAGGCACGCTCGAGTACGCGGCGCACCGCGAGGGATGGGTGCTCCATGACTCGCTCTGATCAGGTAAGGCTGTTGCAGCGCAAGGCCTCTCAGGACCTGGCGGTGCTCGACAAGCTGCTGGATGATCCAGACATCGACGACGAGACCCTCGGCTATCACGCCCAGCAGGCGGCCGAAAAGCTGATCAAGGCGGTCCTTGCGCTGCATGGGCACGACTACCCGCGCAGTCACAACATCGGTCTGCTGCTCGATCTTCTGGCCAGCCACGGCATCCCTCTGCCGGAGCGCTTCGAAGTCTTGCAGACCCTGACGCCATTCGGCACCGTCTTCCGTTACGACGACCTGCCGCTGGAAGACACCCCTGCTCGCCGCAGCTGACCGCCGCTGCTCCATGGTCTTCAGCACTATGTGACAGCCGCAATCGAGGCCGAAGGCCACCTTGGTGGGGAGTCCAGTCCATGAGCTCCCAGTACGCCCTGATCGCCAGCCAGTGGCCTGAGCTCCACGAGGAGGCGCTGAAGGTCGAGCAGTTCGCCCTCTCCGATCCCCGCACCGCCTGCTTCTACGCCCGCCGCACGATCGAGCTGCTGGTGGAGTGGGTCTATGACAACGATGGGCAGCTGGAGCGGCCCGTGACCGCCCAGACCCTGGCGGATCTGATGGATGCGCGGGTCTTCTGTGACGTGGCCGGCGAGCAGATGCGTCGCTTTCGCTTGCTCAAGGGCCTCGGCAACAAGGCCGTCCATCGCAGCGATCCGATCCGCCCCGGCGATGCGGTGCTGGCGGCTCGGGAGTTGTTTCAGGTGCTGCGCTGGTTTGCGCTCACCTACGGCCGTGATCCCCAGCGCGTGCGGGGCTTGAGCTTCAACGCTGAGCTGTTGCCCAACCGTGATGCGGCCACGGCTCAGCAGGCCCAGAGCCGGGAACAACTGGAGGCCCTGGCCGACCAGCTGGCCGAGAGGGACCAGCAACTGCGCGATCAACGCCTCGCCGCTCTGGCCTCGCATGAGGAAATCGATCGGCTGCGGCAGGAGATCACCGCCCTGCGCAAGGCCAATGAAGCTGCCGCCCAGCCCGAAGCCGACATCAGCGAATCCGACACCCGCGTCTACATCGATCTCGACCTGGAAGAAGCCGGCTGGGTGCACGGCCAGAGCTGCATCCATGAGCACAAGGTGCAGGGCATGCCCAATGCCACCGGCACCGGCTTCGTGGATTACGTGCTCTGGGGAGACGACGGCAAACCCTTGGCCCTGGTGGAAGCCAAACGCAGCTGCCGCGATCCACGCGATGGTGAGCGCCAGGCCGAGCTCTACGCCGATTGCCTGGAGCGGCGCTATGGCCAGCGGCCCCTGATCTTTCTCTCCAATGGCTACTGCCATCGCCTCTGGGACGACCGGCGCTATCCGCCTCGCGAGGTGCAGGGCTTCTACAAAAAAGATGAGCTCGAAACCCTGATCCGCAGGCGGGAGATCCGTCAGCCCCTCGCCCAGGCCACCATCTCCACCGCCATCAGCGATCGCTACTACCAGCAGCGGGCGATCCGGGCGATCTGCGAATCGCTGGAGCAGGGTCGGCTCAAGGCGTTGCTGGTGCAGGCCACCGGCACCGGCAAGACCCGCACCGCCATCTCGCTCACCGATGTGCTCACCCGCTGCAACTGGGTGAAACGGGTGCTGTTTCTGGCCGATCGCACCTCCCTGGTGCTGCAGGCCGAACGCGCCTTCCGTCGCTTCCTGCCCGATTGCTCCCCCGTCAACCTGGTCACCAACAAAGGCGGTGAGGGACGTGTGTTTCTCTCCACCTACCCCACGATGATGAACCTCATCGATGCCGAGGACTCCAAGGGTGTGAAGCGCTTCGGGGGTGGGCCACTTCGATCTGGTGATCATCGACGAAGCGCACCGCAGCGTCTATCAGAAGTACGGCGCGATCTTCGCCTACTTCGATTCGCTGCTCACCGGCCTCACCGCCACCCCGCGGGAGGAGATCGATCGCAACACCTACGAGCTTTTTGATCTTGAGATCGGCCTGCCCACCGATGAATATGGCCTCGATCAGGCCGTGGATGACGGCTTTCTTGTTCCCTTCCGGCCCATCTCCGTGCCGTTGCGTTTCCCGCGAGAGGGCATCAGCTATGCCGCCCTCAGCGACGACGAGAAAGCCCAGTGGGAGCTGCTCGATTGGGAGGAGAACATACAGAATGCTGGCCGGGTTGATTCCGGCGCGATCAACGCCTGGCTGTTCAATGCCGACACCGTGGACAAGGGTCTGGAGGTGCTGATGACCCAGGGCTGCCAGGAGGCCGGTGGCGATCGCCTCGGCAAATCCGTGATCTTCGCGCGCAACCAAAAGCACGCCGAGTTCATCTGTGAGCGCTTCGATCTCAACTATCCCCACCTCGCCGGCAAGGCCACGCGGGTGATTCACAATAAGGTGAGCTATGCCCAGTCGCTGATTGATGAGTTCGCCGATCCAGGCAGCGATCTACGCATCGCCATCTCCGTCGACATGCTCGACACCGGCATCGACATCCCCGAGATCGTCAACCTGATGTTCTTCAAGCCGGTGCGCTCCCGCACCAAGTGCTGGCAGATGGTGGGGCGCGGCACCCGCACCTGCAAGGACCTGTTCGGGCCTGGCCGTGACAAGGAGTGCTTCTGGATTTTTGATCTCTGCCAGAACCTCGAATTCTTCCTCGGTCAGAGCGGCGCCGACTCCACCGCCGCCCCGGAAACCCTCAGCACCCGCCTGTTTCGCAGCCGTCTGGCGCTGATCGAAACGATTGATCAGAAGACGGTGCAATCGGGGCCAGGCATGACCGTTTCCCCGACACAAGGCCATCCCGGCAACACCGAGACCGCTTTGGGTCGCCATCGCCAGACGCTCGCCGAACTCCTGCGCTGCCATGTGGCCGCCTGCCCGGCCGACAATTTCGTGGTGCGTCCCCATCTGCAGCTGGTGGAGCGGTTCCGCACCACTGAGGCCTGGTCCACCCTCAGCCCTGACGACCATCAGCTCCTTGCCGCCACCCTGGCTCCCCTGCCCTCCGCCTACGCCGAGCAGCAGGGTGACACCGACGCAGAGGCCCGCCGCTTCGATCTGCTGCTCTACACCCTGCAGCTCACCCTGCTGCGGGGCGAACCCCCCTTCGCTCGCCTGCAGCAGCAACTGCGCGATCTGGCTGCCCAGCTGGAGGCTCGCCCCAACATCCCCCAGGTGGCGGCCGAGCTGGAGCTGATCCGTGATCTGCTGCGCGACGAGTGGTGGCAGGACGTGACCGTGCCGATGCTTGAGGAGGTGCGGCGGCGCCTGCGGGCGTTGATGGGGCTGATCGAAACCACCGCCCGCACACCGCTTTACACCAACTTCACCGATGAGCTCGGTGAGCTGCGTGAGCTCGATGCCGCCGCCCTGGTCAGCCGCGACGAGTTTGTGCAGTTCCGCCTGCGCGTTAAGGATTTCCTCAAGGTGTATGAGGATCACCTCACCATGCAGCGCCTGCGCCGTAATCAACCCCTGACCCCGGCCGATCTCGACGAGCTGCAGCGCTTCCTGCTTTCCCATGGTGTCGGCACGGAGCAGGTGATCCAGCGGGCCGCGGAGGAGTGCAACGGCTTTGGCCTGTTCATCCGCTCCCTCGTGGGCCTGGATCGCAATGCTGCCAAGGAGATGTTCGCCGCATTTCTTGTCGATGGCACCCATACGGCCACCCAGATCCGTTTCATCAACGACATCATCGAAGAGCTCACCCATCGAGGCGTCATGGATCCCGTCCGCCTCTACGACCCGCCCTTCAGCGATCTGGCACCCATGGGCCCGGAGGGCCTGTTCACTGAGGTCGAAGTGGATAGCATCTGCCATTTGCTCCAGCTGATCACGACGCGGGCCAGAACTGAGCAAGCTGCCTGAGCGGCTACAATGGGCTGGCCACCGATGACAGCATCGCGGATCTTCAAGCAACCATTCCCTCCATGTCGACAGGTCGGCCGCTGCAGCATCTGCAAGCCCATACCCAACGACCCGTCCCAGAATCCCATCACATGCTCAGCGCCCATGGCCCAATCGCCACCGCTGCTGGATCTGACCCTTGTCTGGCGCTACTGACTTGAGTCACTGAGTTGAGCCACTGAGTTGTAGGCAATTTCAGTCCTCATAGGCCGAAACGAGCAAATGCGGATTCTCAACCGCTGAGATTGCATCACCATGTTAAGAAGTTATGGCCGCTGTAGCGTCATCATGCTTAGCGTGGAAAGGATTCAAGCCAGCCAATCCTCGATGAAAACTTTCTGGCCAGCGCTTCGTTAGCATGTCCACAGACTCTGGCTTTCTCTGGTTGCTGTTTATTCCGTCATCGGTAACCTTCTAGGCAGTCTCTTGGTCTTTTGTGGTCCTAGGGAAGCAATAAATGGAAGCAACTGTTGATCAGCCATAGACAGTTTCATCAATTCTGCCCAATGACTTTCCCACCCTCAAACATTGAGTTCCCTCATGACTTCCATCGGCATTGACATCCAGCCTCTGGTCAGTATTGTGCTCTGCACGTATAATCGCGCCCACTGTCTCGCCCATGCCATTGATAGTTTGCTGTGCCAATCATTGACCCAATGGGAGCTCTTGATTGTTGACGATGGCAGCAAGGATCACACCTTTGCTGTTGCCAACCCCTATGTCGAGCAACATGCCCATATTCGCTATTGTAAGCATAAAAATAAAGGCTTGGGTCATGCCAAGAACGCTGGAATTCAGGCATCGGTGGGCCGCTATGTCACATTCCTGGACAGCGACGACACCTATGACTCGACCCACCTGGCATCGCGTCTGGAGTACATGCTTGCCCATCCAGATGTGGATTTGATTCAAGGAGGATTCTACAGCGAAGAAGATATCGACGTCGTCGACTACTACCATCCAGGCAGGCTGATCAGCTTGAATGAATGTGTATTGGGGCCAACATTTTTTGGCAAGAGAGAGGTCTTTTTCGAGTTGCAAGGATTCAGGCAGATTCCCTATGGCGAAGATACCGAATTCTGGGAGCGGGCCGAGCAAAGGTTTAAAACCCACAAACTGACTGATCCCAAAACCTACATTTACACTCGGGCTGAATCCAGTATCACCAAAGATCTTGCCACCTCCCTGTTCGGTTCGATCGCTGCCACCGCCAACAGCGTGGTCAACGCAGCGGCCCATGACGGCATGGTCCGGCAATGAGCGACCGCGCTGAGTCGATCCGGACGCTTGCATGCCATGACTAACTGTTTGCTCCGCAAGTCATGTCAATGCCCTTGATCTCTATCATCACCCCTGCCTATCAGGCAGAGCAGACAATCAAACGGGCTGTTGTCAGTGCGTTGCAGCAAAGCTATGCAGATTGGGAGCTGATTATCGTCAGTGACGACCAGCAGGACTATGGCCACATACTGAAAGAACAAGGCATTGCTGACGAGCGCCTGCGCTTTTTCTCGACTGGTCAAATTGGGTCTGGTTCCAGTATGGCCAGAAATCACGCTCTAAGGGTTGCTCAAGGTCAATACATTGCCTGCTTGGATGCCGACGACGAGCTGAAGCCAGCGAAGTTGGCGACATTGTTGCCATTGGCCCAAAAATATGGCGCCGCCATCAGTGACATCGAATTCAGGGATCACGAAACAAACGTTCTGCTGGAGCAATACAATCAGCTGCCTTGCCGGGACTTCGCCACGGTCAAGCAGATTATCCCCGCTTGCATTCAGTCCTACTCAGTCTATCTTTATGACCGGTTCAGGATTCCTGACCTCTACTATGATCCCGATCTCCTGAGGGCGCAGGATTTTATCTATTTGATGTCGTTTTTTAATGCGATTGATTGTGTTGGCGTTTCAGCGGAGAAGCTCCACGTCTACTATCGACGTCAGGGATCCTCTTTCCATTCGCCAGACACCCATCAAAAGTCTCATGAGTACAAGCTCATGATTCTCGAAAAGCTGGAACGCGGTCAGCACTCAATCCATAATCCCGCGGCTCAGGATGTGGCTAGGCGCTACATGGAATTCAGCCTGGAGGTGGACAGGCTCTACGACGAGGAAATCCTGCATGATCCGCAGGCCCAGTGGCTCGCAATCTTCAAGTCGCAGTTGCCGAATCGCTTCCTCTCAACCCTCTAGTCTGCACGCAGGCGCCATCCATTTCATCCCATCTCTGACTCGCACTTTCTCATCCGAATAGGTGCGGTAGCCCCCGCTGTTTCCATGTCCATCGTTCACTCTCTGGCAACGCCCCGGCCGCTCCCCGGCCGCTCCCCGGCTCCCTTGCCCTTGATGCGATGGCTCCAGCCACAGCTATTCCTTGCCATCCAGGTCCATTCCACTGCCTCCAAGGCGTTGCTGTGTTGCACGGTCACGATCAGCCTGGGCCCCAGCCCAGCGGCTCTGTCGGCTTTACCTGATTCAGCCTCTGTGAAGCCCCATTCGAGCGGCTTCAATCGACCCGCGTCCCCCAGGCTTGCTTCTTCGCTCTGAAGTCTCTTCTTAACCCTGCTCGCTATCATTCATCCAAACCCAGGCCGCTACCCCAGCTCCATGCTCCGCTCCCTGCTCCCAGCCGTTCTGGCCCTTCCCCTCGCCGCCACAGCCGCCCTGGCGGCCCTTCCCCCCTGGCATCAGAACGCCAAGGATCTCGATGTGATGGTGGCCTTCATCAAGGCCCACCAACGTGTCGCCGGCAGCCTGCGCTCGATCGATCTGCAGACCTACAGCGTCCGCTTTGACAAGAACTGCGTGGCCCACTTCATGCGTCAGGAGGTCAAGCGTCCCCCGGGTTGGGTGGGGCCCCAGGCACCCCTGGTCTTCCACCACGCCAATTGCGCCCTCGACTGACCCCAAGCAGCACCCGGCGCCTGGCGTCCCTTCGCTATTCCCTGGGCCCACCGTCGTCCAGAGTCCCTGGGCCCCCTGCGCTTCCGGCCATGGCTGACGCTCCCTATCTGCTCGCCCTCGCCCTGCTCGAGCAGAACGGCGTCCGGGCCCTGCCCCTGCAGGGCCAGTCGCTGCCTGAATCTCCCGCTGCCGATGCCGGCCCTGGTGCGCTGGGCGAGCGCCAGGCCCTGGAATTGCTGGTGCGCGTCTGGCAGCGCAGCGACCAGTCCCCTCTGCGCCGCGCCGCCGGTGTTGAGAGTCTGCTGCTGGTGACGGTGCCGATCGAGGCGCTGATGGAGCGGGTGCCCAGCCTCAAGGCCCGCTGGATTGCCGATGGCAACACCGCTGCTCTGATTCAGGGCCTGGCCGACCTGGGCGGCCGCCTCTGGACCCTCAGCCTGGAGCCCCGTCAGCCTTTGCAGTTCACCGCCCTCCACTGACCCGGCCGCTCCCTCAGCATCTCCCCAGCCTGGGTTCGCTGGTGGTCCGCCGGCCGTCGCCCGCTCGCCCCCCGGTTCACACCATGCTCGCCCCCGAACCCCTGCGCCAGCGCCTCGCCGCTCTCCCCGGCCTGGGAGCTGGCCGGCGGCGGTTGGTGTTGCTGCTCAGCCAGCTCGGTGATTTCGACAGCCTGGAGTACATCCAGGCTCTCGTTCCCGCCCTGCCCCGACTGGAGGCCGCCGCCATCGTGCCCGTGGCCTTCGCCATCGGTGGCCCCGCTGGCGCCGAGCGCCTCTGCGCCTACACCGGTCTGCCCCCAGCCCTGTTGCAGGCGGAGGATGAACCGCGCCTGCATCGTGCCCTCGGCCTCTACCCCGGCCTGCAGACCCCCCTCGGTCCCTGGCCCGGCCTGTTGCTGATGTGTGCCGGCATCGGCTCCCCGGGCACCCTGGCAGAGGTGCTGCGCGGCTACACCGGCGATCGCTCCGCCCCCCAGCGGTTGGCCGGCCCCCCATTCGATCGGCTCGGCGAGGGTTACCAGCGGCCCTTCGAGCTGGCGACCGTGCGTCTGCGCAACATGCAGGAGGTGCTGGGCCACTGGCGAACCTATGTGCCCAGTGATCGCTGGCTCACCCAACGCGGCGGCACCTTTCTGCTCGATGCCGATGACACCCTTCTCTACAGCCACCGCGATCGCGGCATCCTCGGCTTCTCGGAAACCATGGCCGCACCCCTCCGTTTCCTGGATCCCTGGCTGCAGGCGGCGGGCTGAGGATCAGCCGGTCTGCTCCTGCTGGCGCCGCCGGGCGAGCACCGCCAGGTAAAGCGCCTCGGGCACTTCGCGGATGTCGTATTCGGAGGGCAGCATTCCGTGCACCTGTTCATGCACCGCCATCCAGCAGTTGCGCTCGGGATCGGCGCTGCTGCCATCGAAGTCCCGGGAGCGCTCCGCCAGGGCGGCCACCAGGGCTGGAGCGGCGGCGGAGCTGCCTTCGTCGTTCCCGGTGGTGGGATCGGAGGCCGGCGCCCCCTCGGGCTGGACGCCAGGATCGGGATTGGAGGCGGGCTGGGCCATGGCCATGGTGGTGAACGGGCTGGTGATCCTGGCGCAGGCGGCAGACTGGAGCCGTCCGCCCCCGCCCGATGACCGCCCCCTTTTGCCCCAGGCCGCCGCGGGCTGTGCGGCGCCCGGCCCTGGGTGGCCTGGTCCAGGGGGGGCTGGCCGTCTGGGGCCCCGCCTTGTGGGCCCCCACTCTGTGGGTCCCCGCTCTGTGGGTTCCGGCCTTGTGGGTTCCGGCTCTGGGGGGCCAGGCCCTGCCTGGTCCGGCTCTGGCGATCCCGACCCGGGTGGCCCAGGCCCCGCCGACAGCTCCAGCCAGCCAGTCCCCTGCGGCGCCGCTGCGCCCAGCCCCGGCGCCGTCCATCACCGCCTCCCCGGCGCCGCGCCAGACATCCGGCCAGCCCTCCAGCCCCAGCCGTGATGCCTCCTGGGCCTTCGATCCCGCCGGTCCCTTCCTTCCCGGTGGCCCGGACCCGTCGGCACCGAAGGGCCTGGGGCTGCCCCTGTCCCCCGGCGATCCGCTGCCCGCCTGGCCTGCCCCAACGCCCAAGGCCATCGCCGCGCCCCGGCCCCAGATCCCGCCCTGTCCGTTGATCGTGCCGGCCAAGGACTTCGCCCTCCAGCCGCTCCACATCCCGCCGTCCCAGGTCCGGTTCAAGAACAGCCTGGGCTGCCTCTCAGCGGCCGATGCGATCTACGGTCCCGATGGTTGTCCGCGGCGCCTCTGCGGCACTGATCGGGGGGTGCGGCTGACCCTGCCAACGGGGGGGCCGTAGTCGCCGCGTTCCGAGCCATCCCCTGGGCGGTTCTCCCCACGAAACGGGTCGGTGTGCCCATCCTGGTAGGGGGGGCCGCACCCGGCGGTTCGGTGCCCCGGAGGGGAGAGGCGCTTCAAACCCCATAGGGTGCACCCACTCCCCCCTGAGCCCCAGACACCAGGAGGTTCCCACCATGCATCCCACCGCCGAACTGTTCACCGAAAAGGCCTGGGGCGCCATCGTGGCGGCCCAGCAGTTAGCGCAGCAGAAGCGCCAGCAGCAGATGGAGAGCGAGCATCTGTTCGCCAGCCTCCTCGCCCAGCCCGGTCTGGCGACCCGCATCCTCGAGAAGGCGGGCGTCCCGGTGGGCACCCTGGTGCAGCGGATCGAGGCAACCATCACCGCCCAGCCCAGCCTCAGTGCCCCGCCGGAGAACGTCTATCTCGGCAAGGGCCTCAACACCGTGCTCGACCAGGCCAATTCCCTCAAGGAGGCCTACGGCGACAGCTACATCGCCATCGAGCATCTCCTGCTCGCCCTGGCGATCGACGACCGCTGCGGCAAGCAGCTGCTCAGCCAGGCCGGCACCGACGCCAGCAAACTCAAAGAGGTGGTGCAGGCGGTGCGCGGCACCCAGAAGGTCACCGACCAGAACCCTGAGGGCACCTACGAATCCCTGGAGAAATACGGCCGCGACCTCACCGAGGCCGCCAAGGCCGGCAAGCTCGATCCGGTGATCGGCCGCGATGAGGAGATCCGCCGCACCATCCAGATCCTCAGCCGCCGCACCAAGAACAACCCGGTATTGATCGGCGAACCCGGCGTCGGCAAGACGGCGATCGTCGAGGGCCTGGCCCAGCGGATCGTCAATGGCGATGTGCCCCAGGCTCTACAGAATCGCCAGTTGATCGCCCTCGACATGGGCGCCCTGATCGCCGGCGCCAAGTATCGCGGTGAGTTCGAGGAGCGTCTCAAGGCCGTGCTCAAGGAGGTCACCGCCTCCGAGGGGCAGATCGTGTTGTTCATCGATGAGATCCATACCGTGGTCGGGGCTGGCGCCAGCGGTGGCGCCATGGATGCCAGCAACCTGCTCAAGCCGATGCTGGCCCGCGGCGAACTGCGCTGCATCGGTGCCACCACCCTCGATGAACACCGCCAGCACATCGAAAAGGACCCGGCCCTGGAGCGTCGCTTCCAGCAGGTGTTTGTCGATCAGCCCACGGTGGAGGACACGATCTCGATCCTGCGCGGCCTGAAGGAGCGCTATGAGGTGCACCATGGCGTCCGCATCGCCGACAACGCCCTGGTGGCCGCCGCCGTGCTCTCCAGCCGCTACATCGCCGATCGCTTCCTCCCCGACAAAGCGATCGATCTGATGGACGAATCGGCCGCCCGCCTGAAGATGGAGATCACCTCCAAACCGGAGGAGATCGACGAGCTTGATCGCCGCATCCTTCAGCTGGAGATGGAGAAGCTTTCGCTGGGACGCGAATCCGATACCGCCAGTCGCGATCGTTTGGAGCGTCTGGAGAAGGAGCTGGCCGAGCTGGCCGAGCAGCAGAGCTCCCTCAATGCCCAGTGGCAGGCGGAGAAGGGCTCGATCGATGAGCTCAGCGCCCTCAAGGAGGAGATCGAGCAGGTGCAGCTGCAGATCGAGCAGGCCAAGCGCAGCTACGACCTCAACAAGGCCGCCGAACTTGAATACGGCACCCTCGGCGACCTCAACCGCCGCCTTGCCGCCAAGGAGGCCGAACTCAGCAGCGGCCACTCCGGCAAAACGCTCCTGCGCGAGGAGGTCACCGAGGATGACATCGCCGAGGTGATCGCCAAGTGGACCGGCATTCCTGTGAGCAAGCTGGTGCAGAGCGAGATGCAGAAACTGCTGCTGTTGGAGCAGCAGCTGCACAGCCGTGTGATCGGCCAGCAGCAGGCTGTTTTGGCGGTGGCTGACGCCATCCAGCGTTCGCGGGCGGGGCTTTCCGATCCCAACCGCCCGATCGCCAGCTTTCTGTTTCTCGGCCCCACCGGCGTGGGCAAGACCGAGCTCTCCAAGGCCCTTGCCGCCCAGCTGTTCGACAGCGAGGAGGCGATGGTGCGGATCGACATGAGCGAGTACATGGAGAAGCACGCCGTCAGCCGCCTGATCGGGGCCCCTCCCGGTTATGTGGGCTATGAGGAGGGCGGCCAGCTCACCGAAGCGGTGCGGCGTCGCCCCTATGCGGTGATCCTGTTCGATGAGGTCGAGAAGGCCCACCCCGATGTGTTCAATGTGATGCTGCAGATCCTCGATGACGGTCGCGTCACCGACGGCCAGGGCCGAACCGTGGATTTCACTAACACGATCCTGATTCTCACCAGCAACATTGGCAGCGCCTCGATCCTCGATCTGGCCGGCGATCCAGCTCGCCATGCCGAGATGGAGCGACGGGTGAATGAGGCACTGCGGGCTCACTTCCGACCTGAGTTCCTCAACCGCCTGGATGAATCGATCATCTTCCACAGCCTCAAGGCCGAGGAATTGCGCCAGATCGTGGAGCTGCAGGTGAAGCGGTTGGCGAAGCGCCTGGAGGAGAAGAAGCTGGGATTGCAGGTCGATGACGAGGCGCTCGACTGGCTGGCCGCTGTCGGCTATGACCCGGTCTATGGTGCCCGCCCACTGAAGCGCGCCATTCAGCGCGAACTGGAAACGCCGATTGCCAAGGCGATTCTCGCCGGCAGCTTTGCGGCCGGCTCAACCATCGTTGTGACTGTGGAGGCGGAGCGCTTAAGTTTCCGCCCGGAAGCGGCGGCGGCTGTTCCCGCCCTGCCGGCCCTGGTCTGATCCGAGCGAGGAGCGGTTGAGGATGATTCGCCCCCGCCGCGCCAGCGGCAGGGGCGATGTTCAATTGAGGCCGAGGGAATGACGCATGCTGCCAACGGTTTTCTTCATGTCTTCATCGCTGATGTGACCCGCTTCAAGCAACTGCTGGGCCAGGGCTAATTTGGCCCGGTTCAGTTGCATCTGCAGCAAACCCGAGCAGGTGTTCTTAAAGCCGGTGCCGCCAAGCGGCACCAGCAGGGCCACCCCACCTCCGACCCCTTTGCTGCGGTCGAGGCTTTCCGGGAAGCTCAGGCCGCTGCCGGCGCTGTCCTCCCCCTGGCGCCAGCGGCCATAGACCACCAGCGAAGGGGGTGAACGGTCCGTCACCGAACATGTGCTGCCATCATCGAAATCGACCTGAAGCCGGGGTTGGGGGGCGTAGGCGGCATCGTTGTTGACGGAGATCCCGTCCGCAGCCATCAGGGGTTGACCCAGAAGCGCGAGCAGGATTCCGTAGCCAACAATGCTGAGCCACTGGTGGAACCCCCTGCCTGGCCTTCCTTGCGCTCGACCGGTGGTATGTAGAGAGCACATACAAAGTAAGGGGTTTTCTGGGTGACCGTGGTTTTCAGGGTCAGGACCAGCTTCTTCATCTTGTTGGGAGGAAGTTTGAAGCTGGCGGGCATCAGCGTGACACCTTCACTCAGAACCGGGCCTGCCTTGGTCGGCTCATCGCTGGGGCCCTTGACGCGCACCGTGATCATGATCGGTTCGGTTCGCGAGTGGGAGACCTGGAGCTTGACCCGTGCGATCTGATTGCGCACGCTATAGTCTTTCTTGTCCAGATAAACGGTCTGAGCAGAAACCTGCCCAGACCATAAAACTGCCAGCAGCAGTAAACAGCGCTTCATCGATCAGAGCGCGGTGCAGGTGGCGGTAGTGGCCAGTGTGTAGCTGCCTGCCGAGAGCAGTTGGCTGGCGTTGTTCTGGGTGATCTCAGTGGTGATGTTGCCCGAGAACCTGTTGACACCGGTCTTTTCAGCGCCCGTGACCGAGGCGGTGGTGGAGTTGCTGCTGACGAGATTGGCCAGGCTGACCGAGGGGATGTAGGCCGCAGCTTCGGCGGGGGCGCTGGGAGCCAGGGCGCTGAGGGTGACTGTGGCTCGGCCATTTGAGACGAACTCGTAGCTGCCGGTGCCGGTGAGCTTGTCTTTCTGGGCTGTCACGTCCATCGAAATCGAGCCAGCTGAGGTGATATCGCAGAAGCTGGGGTTGGTGCCGCTGGAATCAATGCTTGCAGATGTGCCCGCAAATCCAGCCAGTGGAGTGCAGGCAACGGCGATCATTGCGGCGACAGCGTGAATGGTTTTCATTGCAAGTAGGTGCTGTGAAGTGTTGCCCCCTTGAGGGCTCCCACGTCATAGGCCGGTTCAATCGGCAGGGTCAAGTTGTGATTGATGCTGCCCTATCTTTTTGGACCAGTAACATCGTTAATGCATTTCTCGCATACTCTCGGCAGGTCCCTGGTGAATCCAATGGCGAAGCGTCGTGTTCATGCTCCAGAGTTCAAAGCCCAGGTGGCTCTTGAGGCTTTGAGCAGCAAAAAGACTTTGGCTGAAGTTGCCGCTATCTACAAGTTGCATCCAGTTCAGGTCTGTCAATGGAAGCAGCAGATTGCCAAGCGCCTTCCTGATCTCTATCGCCAGCGAGATCTGTCTGGCAATCAGGATGCAGCTGAGGTGTTGAAGTTGCAAATCAGCAAGTTGGAATCTGCCAATGCCGCGTTACTGGAAGAGCTGGCCTGGCTCAAAAAAAAATTCTACAGATACAATCAGCCGATTCTGAGATCAGTGCTGGAGCCCGACCATCACGCTATCTCCATGCGGCGTCAATGTGATTTGGTTGGCATGGCAAGATCCAGTTACTACTACAGTCCCACCAACAACGTCTCGACCACCCATGACCTGGCTCGTTGCATCGACTATATGTGTATGCTTGATCCGGCCATCAGCGGCCAGAAACTCCTGGCTGAGCTTCAGGCCAAAGGCATTCCGATTCATAAGAACTACCTCCACCGCCTCCTCTGCCACCTGGGGTTTGCCCCTTTTGAGCGCAGGCTTACCAAGCTCTTTGTTGATCGCTGCGCCCAGCCATCCCCCCAGGCCTCGCTGATGCAGATGGCTCAGGACCCCGAGCGGCAATGGATTCTTGACATCGCCTATTGGCCCACTCCCCAGGCGGATTTGTTCGCCGCTCTGATCGTCGAAAGCCAATCGCAGCGCTGCCTCGCCTGGGGACTTTCCGACAGCCTCAGTTCCGCCCTTCCGACCGCCGTGTTGCAGAGGGCCATGCAGAAGCATCCCTTGCCCCTCAGCCTGCGCTGCGAAACCTTTCTGCCGCTGCTGAGCGATCGGTTTCTCGCCTGCCTGAACCAGGATGCCGTCGCTTTGGTGGCGCCCCTCTGGTTGGATCGCCAGCGGGGCGGCGGAGCCGGTCGGGCCACCCTGCTGGCGCCCCTGTGGCGGTGCTTGAAGCAACGGGCCGCCGACCTGCAATTCGGTGATGGCGATGCCAGCAATGAATGGGTGCTTGACCAGGCGCTCAAGACGTTGCCGAACCCCCTGGCACAGCATAGTCTGTAGGTTGTATGTAGGGTCGCCCTTTGGGCCTGGCGGGGGCGGCTGGATGTTGACCGATTAACGATGAATCGCTTGCTTCGGTCGATCGCACGGCTCTGAAATGACAAGTTTCATCACAGAGCGAGCCGTTGATTCGCTGTTTTCAAACTATACAGTGATGCTACATCTACACCGCCGGGGTCGTCGATTGAGGCGGCGTTCTGGCGTGCGATTGCTGCTCTGACCCTGCCTGCTCTTGCTGCCCGGTCGTGCTGCCGGAGTCTGCCGGGCACCGATTGGCTGTCCGCTCAGCCCAGAATCCGGTCGATGCGCCTGGCCAGCTCCCCGTCGAGGGCGGAAATGCCGCCGCAGTCGTGGGTGGTCAGGGCAATCGTCACCCGGTTCCAGACATTGCTCCATTCCGGGTGATGGCCCATCGACTCGGCGGCCAGGGCCACCCGGGCCATGAACCCGAAGGCCTCCGAGAAGTCGGCGAAGCGCAGCTCCCGGCAGAGCTTCCCCTCCACCACCGACCAGGCGGGCAAATCCGCTGCCAGGGCTGCGATCGCCTCGCTGGAGAGGGGCTGAACGGTCATCGGATCGCTGCGCTGAGTCCAGAGTGGAGCGTAGGCACCGGATCTGGCGGGCGATCGCTCACAGCGGTCGCGCCGATCGGCTTGAGTGGCGCCGTGTCGTTTGAGTCGTGGCGTTGCCGGTCATCGAGACCGCGGGCAGGGTGGCTGGCGCCTCTCCACCGGCCATGGCCGGCGGAGCACGGGCCTCAGATCCCTGGGATGGCTGCGCAGCATCCCCCGGGACGGCCCCGGGCCCTTGGCTGGTCCTCCCGATCCCGTTCAGCGATCCCCAGCCTCAGCACTCCCCGTTTCTTCCTGCTTGGCTCCGCGGTGGTCACGGCTGAGTCGTCCCCCGTCGCCCTTGTTCCCCCTCGCAGCCCTCCCCCCGCTCGGCCTGGCCGCCGCTCTGCAGCCGGGCCCTCGCCTGCGCCGCCACCAGCACCGCTGCTGTTGGCAAGCGGCCCCCTGCCGCCACCCCCCACCGAGCTCCATGGCGGCTGGTCTCCTCGCGGCTGGCCTCAGGGGCTCCCCTGCAGGCGTGCGCCTCCGCACTGCCCAGGGCTCGGTGTTCTCGTTTGCCGGTGCTGCCTGCCTCAGGCCCCGATCAGGTGCAGGCTCAGCTGGCGCTTCTGGCGTCCGGAGCGGTGTTCCCAGAGGTAGATCGCCTGCCAGGTGCCCAACAGGAGCCTCCCCCCCGTGAACGATTGGCTGAGGCTGCTGCAGGTCAGTGCTGTGCGGATGTGGGCGGGCATGTCGTCCGGCCCTTCGTCGTCGTGCAGCCAGCGTCGCAACTCGCCCCGGCCGCTGACCGGTTTCACCCCCTCCTCGGGCACCAGCGCCCGCAGGAAGGCCTCCAGATCGGCCAGCACCCGCGGGTCGGCGTTCTCGTTGATCGTGAGGCTGCAGCTGGTGTGCAGGCAGGCGATCACGGCGATGCCGGTGTCCAGGCCGCTGCTGGCGATTTCCCGGTTGAGGGCGGCGGTGAGGTCGGTGAAGCCTGCGCCGGAGGTGTACACCTCCAGCTGCCGGAGGTCCTGGCGGATCATGGCGGCGTCGATGCTGGCGCAAACAGCCAGTGTGCAGCCCCCGATCCACCCCTCTGTGACGCGGGTGGCTGAGATGGGGCTGGCTGAGATTGCACTGGCTCAGATGGGTCTGAACAGTTGGCCCCACTCACCCACTGCAGCGAGCCACCACGACCACCCTTCTGAACCGTTCAGCCCACCCTCGGTCGATCCGGGAGGCGGCGGAAGGAGCCAGCCATCCCGCCGTGCCGCACCACCTGAAGCGGGCGTTTGACGGAATCATGCCCTTAACATATAGCCATGCCAGAACTTACAATCCTTTACGACGGCGGTTGTCCGCTCTGCCTGCGCGAGGTTCGCTTTTTGCGCTCCCGCGATCAGCGCCTCCACCCGGGTGCCCCCCGCCTGGCCTTCGTCGACATCGACGCCCACGGGTACGACGCCGCCCTCCATGGTGGCATCGGCTATCGGCAGGCCATGGGCCGCATCCATGCCCTCGCCGCCGATGGCACCGTCCTGCGCGATGTGGCTGTGTTCCGACAGGCCTATGCCCTGATCGGCCTGGGCTGGCTCTATGCCCCCACCCGTTGGCCCCTGCTGGGGCCGACGATCGATGGCCTTTATGGCCTCTGGGCGGCTTTGCGGCTGCGCTTGACCGGCCGGCCCAGCCTCGATCAACTCTGCGACCTGCGCCAGGGCCGCTGTGTGGCCCCATCTGCACCCACCTCCCGTTCCGTTCCCAGCGCAGTGGCGGCCACCCCGGCCAGCCCCGACCCCAGCCAGGGGGGCGACCGAGGCGCCCCGCGCCCCACCGGCTCCCGCCCGCCGGAGCCGATGTCCGCCAGTGCCGGTCGCGGCACCACCGCCTCCCGATGACCGCTCCGGCACCCGTCAGCGGGATCCCGGCACCCGCCTGCGCGGCCCTGGTGCCAGCCGTCGGCACGCTCCCATCCGCCGCTGACGCCCCCGCATCGCTCCTCTCCAGCGGCCGCGGACCCCGCCGATCGTGACCGCCGCCTCCCCGCCCTCCATGGCGGCCCCGCCAGGCTCGGATCCCGATCTGATCGTGATCGGTTCCGGTCTCGGCGGCCTCTGCGCCGGGGCGATCGCCGCCCGCCATGGCTTGAGCGTGCTGGTGCTGGAGGCCCACCAGGTGCCAGGCGGCGCCGCCCACGGCTTCACCCGCCGCGGCTTCCAGTTCGAGAGCGGCCCCTCTCTCTGGAGTGGTCTGGGACGCTGGCCCAGCCCCAATCCCCTCACCCAGGTGTTGCGGGCGGTGGGGGAGACGCTGCCGGTGGTGCCGTACCACCATTGGGACCTGCTGCTGCCGGAGGGGCGGCTGCGGGTGGGGGTGGGGATGGAGCCCTTCCAGGAGGTGCTGCGCCAGCTGCGCGGCGAGGCGGTCGCCCTGGAATGGCGGCGCTTTCTGCTGGTCCTCGAACCCCTTTGTCGGGCCAGCCGCTCCCTGCCGCTGCTGGCCCTGCGGCCCGGCCTCGGCGGAGCCCTGAGCCTGGGCGGAGCCGGGCTGGAGCTGCTGGCCCGGGCTCCCCAGCTGGCGGCCCTCGGCGGCGCCTTCGGCCAGATCGCCCGCCGCCACCTGCAGGATCCCTTCCTGCTCCATTGGGTGGAGCTGCTCTGCTTCCTGATCTCCGGCCTGGGGATGGATCACACCAGCGCCGCGGCGATGGCCACCCTGTTCGGGGAATGGTTTGAGCCCGAGGCCTGCCTCGACTATCCCCTCGGCGGCAGTCCGGCCGTCGCTGCAGCCCTGGTGCGCGGCATGGAGCGCCACGGCGGCCGGCTGCGCACCGGTGCGCCGGTGGAGCGGATTCTGGTGGAGGGCGGCCGAGCCGTGGGGGTGCGGCTGGCGGCCCAGGCCGGTGGCGAGGTGCTGCGAGCCCGGCGCGGCGTGATCAGCAACGCCAGCCCCTGGGACACCCTGGCCCTGCTCCCCCCCGAGGCGGTCCCCCGCCGCTGGCGGGACCGCCAGGGTGCCACCCCGGCCTGCGCCAGCTTTCTCCACTGGCATCTGGCCCTGCGCAGCGGCCCCGAGCTCGATGATCTGCCCGTTCACACCGTCTGGGTCGGTGATTGGCAGCGGGGCATCGGCGCCGAGCGCAACATGGTGGTGCTCTCGATGCCGTCGCGGCTCGATCCCTCCCTGGCGCCGGCGGACCACCAGGTGCTGCACGGCTACACCCCCGCCAACGAACCCTGGGCCCTGTGGCAGGACCTGGAGCGCGGCAGCCCCGCCTACGAGTCCCTCAAACAGGAGCGCTGCGGCGTGTTCCACACGGTCTTCGACCAGCTGCTGCCCGACTGGCGCGAGCGGCTTGTATTCGAACTGCAGGGCACGCCCCTCAGCCATCGCCATTGGCTGCGGGTGCACCAGGGCAGCTACGGGCCGGCCTGGCCCGCCGACCGCGGCCCCTTTCCCGGCGGTTCCACCCCGATCGACAACCTGATGCTCTGCGGCGCCGGAGTGTTCCCTGGCATCGGCGTGCCGCCCGTGGCGATCAGCGGCGCCCAGGCCGCCCACCGGTTTGTGGCCGCCAGCGCGCAGCGGCGGCTGCTGCGCGAGCTCGACCTGCCCGGGGGCTGAGCGGCGTCGGCCGGGCAGACCCCCGGCTCCCTCAGCATGGGGAGACGCCGCCGAACCGCCATGACGACCATGACCTGCCGCTACGAAGGCCAGCTGCGCTGCCAGGCGGTGCACGAATCCTCCGGCTGCGAGCTCCACACCGATGCCCCCCTCGACAACCAGGGGCGCGGCGAGAGCTTCTCCCCCACCGATCTGGTGGCTACAGCCCTGACCACCTGCATCCTGACGATCATGGGCATCACCGCCGAGCGCCATGGCTTCGCCCTGGAGGGCTGCCAGGCGCGGGTGGAGAAGGCCATGACCAGCAGCGGCGTGCGGCGCATCGCCTCCCTCACCGTCTGGGTCACCCTGCCGGCCGGGCTGACGGAGCCGCAGCGTCAGCTGCTGCAGCGAGCCGGTGAGGGCTGTCCGGTCAAGCGCAGCCTTGAGGGCTGTGTGCCGATGACCCTCCACTGGGCCTGAGCAGCCCTCAGGGGCGTGATCGCACGCCGTCGGCGCAGAGCTGTCGGAAGAGGTTGATCACATTGTCCGGCGTCTGCAGCTCCATCCAGAAGGCTTCGGCCTCGAGCCGCTGGTCGCTGCTGGGATAGCTGCGGTCGATCAGCTTGGCGTAGTGGGGGGCCATCGTTCGCAATTCGCGGAAGGTGCGGGGCATCGAGTCGTCGGCGATCACCGAACCGCCCCGGCAGGCCTGCATGATGTGGGTCGATTCGTGGGCCATCACCTCCCACACCGCCTCCAGATCGGCCAGGTTGACACCATTGCGGCAGAGCACCAGGCGGTGCTGGCCCTTGCCATCCACTTCGTAGAACCCGGCATGGCTTGGCGGGCAGTCATCGGCCACCTCGGTGACCACCCCGGCACCATTGACCAGCCGCTCCAGGGTGCCGATGTCCTCCAGGCTGGCGGCGAGGGCGGCGGGGGCCGCCAGCAGACCCGCCAGGGCCAGGGTGGTGATCGGGGCCTTCAGCCTTGTCCCCAGCGCGCAGCGGTGCCTGACGGTGGTGCGGACACGGCTTCTCATCATGGCGGGATCAGCACAAGGCGACCACTTCCAGAGTGGCCACGAATCGCCGAGTGCGCCGTGGCGTCGAGTGCGCCGTGGCGCCGGGGGCGACCCTGCCGGGGCGGGACGATCGCCCGGCCAGGCCCTGCCCGGGCGATCGTTCCCGTTCGCCTCGACTGGCTCGCCGCTGCCTACCCTCAACCAGCCGCCGGCACCTCTGCGGTCCGCTCGCCGCCAGCCCCAGCCTCCGGCCGGCCTGTGTGATCAGGAGTCCCAGCCGGCTCCGCAGCGAGGGGCCCTTGCCACCGGTCCCCAGCCCCTGGCCGCCGGACCCGGCCACCAGCCAGCAGCCCACGGCCCAGGCCAGGGGCTGCAGCACCCGGCCACCAGGGCCGCACAACCCGTTCAGCCAGCCAGTCCCCGGCCCTGCCCCCGCCCATGACGACCACGCCGTCCTCCCCGATCGAGCAGCTCAGGGAGTACCTGCACACCACCCGGCTGCTGGGCACGATCCACAGCACCCTCTACTTCGATCAGAACACGGTCATGCCGGCGGCGGCGGCTCCCTGGCGTGGAGAGCAGTTGGCGCTGCTGGCCCGCCAGATCCACCAGCGCCAGAGCAGCCGCGAGTTTCAGGATCTGCTGGCCGCGGCCGAGGCTGAGGTGCGGCCGGAGGCGCTGGCGGAGGAGCCGGCCCAGGCGGCCGACCGCCGCCACAACCTTCGCCTCCTGCGCCAGGAGCTGGAGCGCCAGCGGCGGCTCGACCCCGCTCTGGTGGGCCGGCTGGCCCAGGCCCAGGCCCAGGGCTATGCCCACTGGCAGGAGGCCCGGGCCCGCTCCGACTTCGCCCTGTTCGCTCCGGCCCTGGAGGAGCTGGTGCGGTTGCGCCAGGAACAGGCCCGCCAGCTGGCCGAACCCCGCAGTTGCTGGGAAACCCTGGCCCAGGTGTTCGAACCGGAGGTCAGCCACCGTCGCCTGGCGGAGCTGTTCGCGCCCCTGGTGGAGGGGTTGCCGCCCCTTCTGGAGAGGGCGGCGGGTTTGCCCCCCCTGCCCCCCGCGGACTGGGACCTGCCCGATGCCGCCCAGGATCGCCTGAGTCAGGCCCTCCTCCAGGACTGGGGCTATGACCCCGGCCGCTGTGTGCGCGCCCGTTCCCCCCATCCTTTTTCCTGCACCATCGGCCCGGCTGACTTCCGCATCACCACCCGGGTGGTGCCGGGCCTGCCCTTCTCCTCCTTCCTGGCCACCGCCCACGAATGGGGCCACTCCCTCTATGAACAGGGCTTGCCCCGCAGCGACGACCACTACTTCCCCTGGCCCCTCGGTGAGGCCACCTCGATGGGGGTGCATGAGAGCCAGAGCCTGTTCTTCGAGTGCCGGCTGGCCCGCAGCGCAGCCTTTGCCGAACGCTGGCACCCGCGCTTTTGCGACGCCCTGGGCCGCGACGCCTGGGGTGGGCCACGCCGCTTCTGGCGGGCCCTCAACCCGATGCGCGCCGGCCTGAATCGTGTCGAGGCCGATGAACTCAGCTACAGCCTCCACATCGTGCTCCGCTATGAGCTGGAGCGTGCCCTGTTGGAGGAGGGGATGGCGGTGGCCGAGCTACCCCAGCGCTGGAACGACGGCATGGAGAGGCTGCTGGGATTGAGGCCTGCCAACGATGCCGAGGGCTGCCTGCAGGACGTCCACTGGAGCGAAGGGCTGTTCGGCTATTTCCCCTCCTACGCCCTCGGCCACCTGATCAGCGCCCAGCTTTCGGAAGCCCTGGAGAGCGAACTCGGACCGATCGAGGCCCGGGTTGCCGCCGGCGATGAGGCTGCGATCATCGCCTGGCTGGGGCGGCGGGTCTGGCCGCTGGGCCGGCGCGTCAACGGTGAGGAGCTGGTCGAACGGCTCAGTGGCCGCCCCTTGGATGCCATGCCCTTCCTCCGCCACCTGGAGACCAAGCTCGCTGCCCTCGCCTGCTGAGGGGCTGCGGGGCGGTCCTTAGGATGCCGCGGCGCAACCGATTCCCATGGCGAACATCGACCACGCCCCCAGCCGCACGATGCTCAACCTGCTGCACGTGCTGCCCGCCTTTGCCGACGAGGCGGCGCTGCGGGTCAACGCCATCGTGGAGCTGAACTCGGGCACGATCAATAAGTACGAACTGATCACCGAGACCGGCCAGCTCAAGCTGGATCGGGTCGGCTATTCCTCCCTGGCCTACCCTTTCGCCTACGGCTGCATCCCCCGCACCTGGGATGAGGACGGCGATCCACTGGACATCGAGATCGTCGGTGTGAGCGAACCCCTGATCCCAGGGTCCCTGGTCGAGGCCCGCATCATCGGCATCATGAAGTTCGACGACGGAGGCGAGGTTGACGACAAGGTGATCGCCGTGCTTGCCGATGACAAGCGCATGGACCACATCACCTCCTATGAGCAGCTGGGGGGCCACTGGCTCACCGAAACCCAGTACTACTGGGAGCACTACAAGGACCTCAAGAAGCCCGGCACCTGCAAGGTGAATGGCTTCGCAGGCAGTTCCGAGGCTGTCCGCATCATCAAGGAGTGCGAGGCGCGCTATACCACCACCATCGAACCCCAGCTGGTGGGCTGAGGGCCTCCCCCGAGGCGGCCCCGCCCTTCCGGTCCACGCTCCCGACCCTCTGTCCCGCCATGAAGCTCCGCTCGCTGGTCGGCCCCCTGGCCTTCGCTGCCGTCACACCGGTGCTGCTCGCCTCTGCGGCCCCTGCGGTGCAGCCGCCTCCGCCGGTGCCCGGGCCCGCCACGGCCCAGGCCAGCGGCACCAGGCCCGCCACCGTCTCCCCGGCGGCTCCGGCCACGGCCGGTTCCGCCGCCACCACCACGGCAGCACTGACCAATACTCGCGAAATCGTGCTGGAACTGGGCAAGCGCACCATCAGTCTGGTGGACGCCGGCAAGGTGCTGGGCCGCTGGCCGGTCGCCATCGGTGATCCCTCCACGCCAACCCCCACGGGTCGCTTCAGCATCCGCAACAAGGTGGTCAACCCCCAGTACCAGAGCACCAAGAGCGGCAAGAACAATCCCACCATCGGACCTAACGGACCCCTGGGTGATCGCTGGATCGGCTTCCACACCACGACCCGCGACCAGTACGGCATCCATGGCACACCGGCGGCCTGGGCCTGGGCGGTCCACCAGGGGGCGGCCGTCACCCACGGCTGCGTCCGCATGCTTGGTCCCCATGTCCGTGCCCTGTTCGATCAGGTCGATGTGGGCACCCCGGTGGTGGTGAAGCCCTGACCCGACGAAGCCGAAGACATTCCGCAGATCAGCGCAGCACCCATCCGTAGGGGGGGTATTTGCACCTAGGGTCACTGCAGCCCCTGGCGATGGCGATTGTTACCCTCCCCCATGCAGCAGACAGCTCCCCACCGCAGCGTTGACCCGCTGAACAGCTGCCTGAAATGGAGACAGGATGGTGAGCTCTCTGAGCTCGATCTCCATCGGATACTCGCGCTCCTTTCTCAGGTTGACCCCGTGGCTGAAGGCCTGATCTCTGGGCGCTCGGAAGCCCCGCGTTGAAGCTGGCGAGCCAGCGCCACTGCCAGCCCATCACGGCTTGCCAGTCCCTCCAGTGCTGACAGGGGAAGTCCCGCAGCCGGCAGTTCGTTGGGCAGATAACCCCCCAGTCCATCGTCGACGCTGAACACGGGGACCTGGCGCAGGCCATTGGGGGTCAGCTGGTCCTCAAGCCTGTCGAGCTTGGCCGCTGAAGGCAGCCACACCAGCGCCCCGCGTCGGCAGTCCCCCAACCTGACCGAGTGCCGTGAACCGGCATTGGCGAGGGCTCGCTGCAGGTCCGGTAAGGTCACCAGGCCGATCACATCACCGCTGTCCTCCACCAGCAGGCAGTGGCCATGGGCCTCCACCAGCTTGGCAAGGGCTTCCACGGCTGAGCAGTCGGCCGGCAGCACCAGCGGCGCCTCCGGTTCGAAGGCCTCCTGCACCCCGATCCGGGCCAGACTGTGGCGGCGTGCCTCCTCAATCGGATCGGCGCCGAGCAAGCCGGCGTTGCCGAAGCCCTGCCACCGCTCCACCAGGGCAGCGCTCAGGCCGGCGGCCGCCATCAGGGGCAGCACGATCCGGATGTCGCGGGTCAGCTCGAACAACAGCAGCAGGGAGGTCAGCGGCGCCCTGGCACTGCCCGCCAACACCGCCGCCATGCCGACCATCGCGTAGGCCGGCGGCTGGGCCACCGGCAGATGCAGGCCCCCCTCCCCCAGCACCTGGCCATAGGCATTGCCGAGCACGGCACCGAGCACCAGGGCCGGAGCGAAGCCGCCCCCCACAAAACCGGTGGCGTTGCTCACGGTGGTGGCGAGCAGCTTGACGCCGATCAACAACACAAGTGTCAGCAGCGGAATGCCGCCGTCGCTGCCCAGCAGGGCCTCAATCGTGTCGTATCCCACCCCCAGGACCTGGGGAAAGAGCAGGGCCATGCCCCCCACCGCCGCACCCCCCAGGGCGGTGGCCAGCCCAGGGGGGAGCTGACGCACGATCGCCTGCACCCGCTCACCCCGGCCGGCGGCCATCAGCCGCACCAGCGCCCAGGACATCAGACTCGCCAGGAGCCCCAGGCCCAGGTACAGCGGTAACTCCAGGGGAGAGCGGACGTCGTAAGCGGGCAGCCGCAGGATCGGGTCGTCCCCGAGGCAGAGCTCGGTGACCAGGGCCGAGGCCACGGCCGCCACCAGCACCGCCCGCAGGCTGGGCCGACCGGGCATGCTGCTGAAGCTGCCCTCGAAAGCAAAGAACACCCCGGCGATCGGTGCCTTGAATCCCGCCGCCAGGCCCGCCGCCACCCCAGCTGCCACCAGGGCCTTCTGCGCTTCGGGGGGCAGGCCGCCGCGCTGGGCCACCCAGAGCCCCAGGTTGCCACCACTTTCGACGCTCGGCCCTTCCGGTCCCAGGGAGGCCCCGCTGCCCAGGCTCAGGGAGGCGGCCAGGATCCGCAACAGCGGCAACCGCGGCTCAGAGGCGAGGGCTCCGTCGGCCATGGCCATCAGGCTGGGCAGGCCGGCGCCGAGGTTTCCCCCCAGCCAGCGCAGCAGCCCCACTGCCAGCCCCCCCAGGGTGGGCACCACCACCACGGGCCAGAGGGCCAGCCAGTCTGGGGCGGCTGCGACCGGATCCGGCAGAGGGGTGGGCGGCGGAGCGCTGGGTGGCAGGAAGCCGATACCGCTCAACCCGAGCTGGAGCAGGGCCTTCAGGGGTGTGCCGCTGTCGGGCTCGAGCGGCGGCAGATCGATCGGGGAGGCGGCGGGTAGCGGTGGGGTGCGGGCAATCGCCAGCAGGCCTTCCACGAAGGGGCCAAACAGGAAATTGTTGATGAATCCCAGCAGCTCGTGAAAGCCAACGATCACCAGGCCGGTCAGCGAGCCCACCAGGGCGGCCCAGGCCAGCAGGTTCCACTGAAAGGGCCGCGGCCTGGTCGGTGCTGGACCGGACGGCGGCTCCACCGCCGACGGGCCCGATGCCATGGCCTCAGGCCTCGGGGCGGACGCTGGCAAAGATTTCCTCCAGAATGGCGCCCGCTCCCTGCTCCCGCAGCCGCAGGGCCAGGGCTTCGCCGATCGCCTCCGGATCCCCGGCATCGCCGGTCACGCTGTCGCGGATCAGGCGCTGGCCATCGAGGCTGGCCACCATTCCGGTGAGCACCAGGTCACCGCTGTTGTCAGGACCGGTGAAGCGGCTGTTGACCCCGATCGGCACCTGGCACCCCCCCTCCAGCTGGCGCAGGAAGGCCCGCTCGGCCCGGCAGCGCAGAGCCGTGGGCCGGTGCTCGAGCACGGCGATCCGCTCCAGCACGGCGGTGTCGCCTTCCCGGCACTCGATACCCAGGGCACCCTGGCCCACCGCGTGCAGAGAGATGGCTGGATCGATCAGCTCGTGGATGCGATCGCCAAGGCCGAGGCGCTGCAGGCCGGCGGCGGCGAGGATCAGACAGTCGAATTCACCGGAATCGAGTTTCTCGAGGCGGGTGATCACGTTGCCGCGCACATCCTTGAAGCTGAGCTGGGGGTAGTGATGGCGCAGCTGGGCCAGACGGCGCAGGGAGCTGGTGCCCACCACGGAGCCCTCCGGCAGGGTGGCCAGGCTGCGGTCGCGATGGCGCTCGTGCACCACCAGGGCATCGGCGGGATCCTCCCGCTCGGTGATGCAACCCAGGATCAGGCCCTCAGGCAGGTTGGTGGGCAGGTCTTTGAGGCTGTGAACCGCGATGTCGGCGCGATCGACCAGCATCTGGGCCTCCAGCTCCTTGGTGAACAGGCCCTTGTCGCCGATCTTGGCCAGGGCCACATCCAGGATTTTGTCGCCTTGGGTGGCCATCGCCTCGATGCTGATCTCCAGCCCGGGGTGGGCCTGGGTCAGGGCATCCCGCACCCAGTGGGTCTGGACCATCGCCAGTTGGCTGCGGCGCGAGGCGATGCGAAGGGTGGCCTGGGCGGTGGGGCTGGTCATCGGGGCCCTGCAGAAAGCGGACGATGCCGCCGGATCACAGCCAACCAGCCTACGGACCCGCTGGGGTGGGAGGCCGGTGGCGACCGCTGGACCGTGATCAGCTGATGGGATTGGTCGTCCCAACCCTGCGCGCTGCGGCGCTGCAGGCACCGGCGGCGGGTTCGGCCCCGGAGCGCCGGGTACGGCCTTTGTCGTCAGAGCAGATCGAGGGGCAGGGGGCCCCAGGTCTGTCCCAGCTCCGGCTGGTCGGGATGCTGACCGCTGATCAGGACTCCCTCCCCCAGCCCCTCCTCATGGCGCAGCCAGCAGCTGCCGTTGGCCTGATGGCCCTTCAGGTACACCGGTCCTTCGATCGGCCCGTCGCTGTCCGCGCTCCGGGGATCGCTCAGCAGCAGGGGCTCCCATCCGAAGGCACGCTCCCAGCGCCTCAGGGCCGCCAGCGCCTGGTCCGCCGAAGGTGCCATCACGCCGATCGTGAACCAGGGGCAGGTCGCCATCGCGGTGGTCAGCTCGTCCCGCAGGTACTGGCGCTGTTCTGCCGTCAGGTTGGGGGCGGTGCGCAGACCGCGCAGGTCCGCCAGGGTCTGGATGGGCTCTGCCATGGGGATCGGGGGCAAGGTGATGGGAGCTTGGGGGCTGGTCGCTGGGATTGGATTCAGGCGGGTGGCGCCGAACGGGCGCTGCGCCAGTAGGCCAGGCAGATCGTCAGCCAGGCCCCGCCCACGGCACCGCCGGCCAGCAGATCCGAGGGCCAGTGAGCACGGGCCGCCAGGGTGCTGAGCCAGACCAGGGCGATCCAGCTGAGGGCACCGATGCTGAGGGGAAGTCGCAGGCGTGGGTGGTGGTAAGCCAGGATCGCGACCATCGCCAGATAAAAGGCGATCGAGCCGGCGGCGTGGCCGCTGGGGAAGCTGCGGCCATCGACTGCGATCAGCTTTTCGTGGGGCCGGGAGCGGTCGAACAGCGGTTTGAGCCAGATGTCCACGATCGCCAGGATGCCGGCGGTGGAGCAGACCAGCAGGCCGAGGTCGTGCCACCAGCGCTTGCGCACCAGATGGAACAGGGCCAGGGCCACCAGGCTGGCGGTGAAGCCCACGCCGCTCATCCGATAGATCTGCAGCAGGGTGGATCGCAGGGCGCCCGGCAGGTTGGTGCCCAGCCAGGTCAGCAGCTGCTCGTCGAAGGGAGGAGGCTCCTTGCCATTGACCAGGCTGGCCAGCTTCAGCACCAGAACGGTGGCTGCTACCACCACCAACCAGTCGCGGGGACGGAGGGGTGGGCGGAGCGGAATCATCGGGGCCTGGGGATGGATGACAGGGACACGCGCCAGAGTTCCTGCTGATCGTGCCGTGCCAGACGGGTGATGGCGGGGGCGGGAAGTTCCAGCGCTTCCAGGTCGGTTCGATCACCGACCAACCGCACGGACACGGTACCGGGGGCCAGGCCAAGGCTGGCCGGGTCCCGCCGCTGCTGCTTGGCCAGGGAGCGGCGGTTGGCCACGAAGCTGGCCGTTTGCCCGGTGTAGAAGACCATGCTGTAACGCCGCGTGCCCACCACCCAGAGCGGCTCGCTGGGGCGGGCCAGGCGGCGGGCCTCGGTGGCGATCCGGCGCAGCGGCAGCTGCCGTTCCCGATCGAGCAGCGGGGCCAGGGGGGCGATCACCAGGGCCAGGATCGCCAGGAATCCCGCCAGGTTGGGCGCCCAGAGCCAGCGGCGGCCGGATGGAACGCGGGCCAGCAGCACCGCCATCGCCAGGGCTGTGATCCCGAGCAGCAGGGCAAGGCTGAGGGGGAGTCCGGAGCGCGCCAGGGCCTCAGCAAAGCCGGGGTGGGCGGGATCGGTGGCCGCCCAGCGGGGGGCCAGCCCGGCGGCGATCGCCATCAGGGCCAGCAGAGCGGCGGCAAACCAGCCGCTGCCGCTCTCCAACCATCCCTTGCCAGCGCCCATTGGGCCGCGGGCGATGGCTTGCCGGTCCTCGGCTTCGTCACCAGCCATCGGCTGCCAGTACAGGGCGATGGCCATGGCCGCGGCGGGCACCGCCGGCAGGATGTAGCCGGGCAATTTGGTGGCGGCTGCCGAGAAGAAAGCCACCACCAGCACCAGCCAGAGCAGGAAGAAGAGCGGCAGTGTCGCCACGGGCTCAGCCCGGCGCCAGCGGCTGAGCTTCCAGGGGCGGAGGCGCGCGATGGCGGCGGGTAGAAACACGGACCAGGGAAGCAGCAGCAGCGCCACCCAGGGCAGGTAAAACCAGGGCGGACCGGGGTGGTCGTAGAGGACGTTGGTGAACCGCTGCAGATTGCTGAACCCGAGAAAGCCACCCAGGAAGGCCTCGCCATGGCGCTGGGCCGCAGCGCTGTACCAGGGCAGCACCACCCCGAGGAACAGTCCGGCCATCGCCAGCAGGGAACGGGGCCGCCACCATCGCTGCCACGACCCTGTCAGGGCCAGATGGACGAACACCACCAGGCCGGGCAGCAGCAGCCCCACGGGACCCTTGGCCAGCACGGCAATGCCAGCGAACAGGGCCATGGCTATGCGCCCGATCCGGGCCTGGAGGCCAGCCGCCGGGGCGGAGTGGGCGAGCAGGAAGCCATAGAGCGCCAGGGTGATGGCGCTGGCCAGAAACATGTCGGTGGTGGAACTGCGCCCCCAGCCGATCCAGCCCGGTGTGGTGGCCATGATGCCGGCGGCCACGGCGGCCCGGAGCCAGCGTCGCCCCGTCGCCTCGGCGGCCGGGGCCAGCTGCCAGAGGAGCAGGAAGCTGGCCACCACCACGGTGCTGGCGGCCAATGCCACGGGCAGGCGGGCGGCCCATTCCGACACGCCGAACAGGCGGAAGCTGAGGGCCACCATCCAGTAGCCCCAGACCGGGTAATCGAAGAACAGCTGGCCGTTCCACCAGGGGGTGACCCAATCGTTGCGCAGCAGCATCTGATGCCCCACCTCGACGAACAGGGCCTCGGTCTTGTCCATCAGGCCGAGGGCACCCAGTCGGTTGAAGAATGCCAACCAGCAGATCAGGGCGAGCCAGAGGCCACTGAGCAGCCCGAGCCGGCCATCTGCGGGGACGTTTGCTGCCGGGCCGCTCCTGGTGGTGGAGGGGGCGCGTTCAGAGCGATGCAATAGCAGGGGTGTCCTCAGCACAGCATTTCTGAATCTAAACCTGATGCCGTGTTCCTGATCGAAGCCCCGCTTCTGGCTGGCGCCGCCCAGGGGCTTGGCCAGGGGGCCTTGCTGTGGGGCGGCTCCTGTGACCAGCTCCTACTGAAGAAGGCCTGACCGATTGCGGTGCCATGGATGGGAGCGATTTTGGGCGTTGGCATGCCTGCGAATCGGGCCCCATGCCCCCACAAGCTGCTCAGGGTTTTACCCATGTAACGACGCGAGTAATTGATCAGCACTTGTTTGAGGATTTCTCCCTGCCTTTTGGCGGATCACTTCCAGGTGACAACCGCTGGATCACGCTGGCCGCGTTGATCGCAGGGGATGAACGGGACGATGACTGTGCAACGACTGTGCAACCCAGTTCTGCCAGGGGTTTGCTGCTCCGGTGAGGCCTTTGCGCCTGGCGCAGGGGCCTTTGATCATCAAGGCGCCCATGGGACTCACGGAGGAAGAACTTGTTGGGCTGATGCAAGACAATCCATGTCGGCAATCCTTCATCGCCCCTGTAACCAATGCACGGTCTGCAGATGTTCTGCGGCGCTGGTGATCGCCTGCGCCGTACCGCCTGCGTCAGGTGATCAGCCGAGATCGGCCCCGGCCATTGGGTGGCTGGGGAGCGAGCGGAGCGATGGACACAAGCAATGCCAGTGTTGCAGCCGTGATGTGCAAGGGGTTGGACCGGGAGGATGGCCTTAGCCTGAGCATCTGGCCAGGCTGAGGCCATGGTCTGGATCTCTGGTCAAAGATGCTGGTGGGTGGCGGGAGAGGCTTGGTCGATTGGCGATGGGCCACCTCGAAGAATCACGCTTTCTCTGTCCACTAGGCTGGCACCGCGCCCACTAGGCCATGATTCATGATTCATGAGTCATGACTTGTGAATCACAGACTCACCTGAGCTGGCGGGAATTGGAATTTTTCAAGTACCCTAAGGAGTATTCCAGACAAAACGAGATGAAGCTGCGTATTTCCAGACGAAATCAACGGCGATGCCGGCAAACATGGCCAGCAGGGCTTCGCTTCTGAAGCTGCGATAAAACGCCGAGGATATTCCCACATTTGCCATCATCCCCAAAGAGGTCACAAGCAGGAAGCGGATCAGGCCGAAGAACAGGGGTGCACCCCTCAGCTGCTGAGCTCGAAAGGTGAGGCTGTTGTTGATCAGAAAATTGGAAGTCGCAGCTCCAACTACGGCCATGCTTTGGGCTTGCTCAAATGTGAACCCCAATAATCTGTGGCCTAGCCCATATAGCATCAGGTGGGTCATGATGCCGGTGGCGCCGACCAAGGCAAAGCTGATCGCCCGCCTCGGCACGCTGCGCAGGAGCAGGGTGTGGAGGATGGAGATGCCAAGATCCCAGACGACGGCAAGATTCAGCTTGGATTCTCCGCTGATCCGTGGTTGAAAAGCCAAGGGGATCTCACCGACGCGCAGTTGCCCGTGACTGAGGGCCAGTAATTCGTAGAGAAACTTGAATCCACTGACATCAATCTGACGCACATAGGCCATCGCCCGTTCTGGTCTGAGCGCAAAGAAACCGCTCATGTAGTCGGTGAGCTGGCGATAGCGCGGCAGGCTGAAGCGCGCCAGGGCGTTGGCCAGATTGGAATTGCGTTGCCGTGCGGGGCTGAGCCCCAGGATCTCAGCATCAGGATGGAAGCGGCTGCCGATCAACAGATCGAGGTCGCTGGCCAGGAGGGTGGCCACGGTTCGGGCGACGGCACTGGGGTCATGTTGGCCATCGCAGTCCATGACCATGATCAGATCACCGGTGGCATCGAGAATTCCCTCCTTGATGGCACTGGAAAGCCCGAAGCGGCCTACCCTGCGAATCAGGCGGATGCAGGGATATTGATGGGACAGGCGAAGAATGGCCTCCGCTGTCCCATCGGCTGAATCGTCATCAATAAATAGAATTTCAAGCGAATAGTCCTGGCCCAGGGGTAAAAGCTGGCTGACGATGGGCTCGATATTGGCGCACTCATTAAATGTGGGCAGGACAATGGATAGGCGCGTCTGATGCACAGCGAGAAGAATTGCCTGGGACTGATTCGCCTGGAACTAAAGTGAAGCCAGGCAGCGTTTGACTACTGACTACTTGATGTATTCCTTGAGCACGCCATTGCGATTGGGATGGCGAAGTTTGCGTAGGGCTTTGGCCTCAATCTGGCGAATGCGTTCGCGGGTTACATCAAAGATCTGGCCGATTTCCTCCAGTGTCTTCATGCGTCCGTCATCGAGGCCATAGCGCAGCCGCAGCACGTCGCGTTCCCGAGGGCTGAGGGTGGCCAGCACTCCTTCCAGATCTTCTCGCAGCAGATTTTTGGCCACGTCCTGCTCTGGATTCTCGATGTCAGCTTCGATGAAATCACCAAGACGGGAATCCTCTTCTTTCCCGATTGGCGTTTCGAGGGAAATCGGAACCTGGGCTGATTTGGCGATGAACCGGAGTTTTTCGATCGTCATCTCCATGCTCTCGGCGATCTCCTCCTCCGTGGGCTTGCGCCCGAATTCCTGAGATAGGGTTTTGGTGGTCTTTTTGATCCGAGAGATCGTTTCGTAGAGGTGAACGGGCAGGCGGATCGTGCGGCTCTGGTCGGCGATCGCCCGGGTGATCGCCTGACGGATCCACCAGGTGGCGTAGGTGGAAAATTTGTAGCCCTTCTCGTGATCAAACTTCTCGGCAGCGCGAATCAGGCCCAGGCTCCCTTCCTGGATCAGATCCTGGAAGGAAAGGCCGCGATTCATGTACTTCTTGGCGATCGAGACCACCAGTCGCAGGTTCGACTGAACCATCTTTTCCTTGGCCCGTCGACCCAGCATCAGGCGACGCCGGAATTTGATCAAAGGCATCTCAACCAGGGCGGCCCACTCCTTCGTGTCAGGGAAATGGCCCTTATCAGCCTCAAACTGGGCGGCCAACTCCTCAAGCTGCAGCAGATCGGCGATCTTGCGGGCCAGCTCGATTTCCTCATCGGGACGCAACAGGCGAATCCGACCGATCTCCTGCAGGTAGACCCGAATCGAATCCTCCGTGTAGACGCCTTTCGGGCCTACCTTGATGCTCGCCAGCGCCTTGGCGCGGGCGTCCTTGGCGTCGGCCTTGTCAGACTTTGTCTCCATGGAGACATCGCCATCGTCCAAGGACAGGTCGTCGGCGGCTGCCAGCAGCGTGTCGGCGGCATCTTCCAGGTTGGCCATCGTTGCCGATTCCGCATCCAGGCCCCCGTCGAGGGACTCTGAATCCCCCCCAGCGGGAGCCGCCGCCTTGGCGCGGCTACGCCGCGCTGGCTTCGAGGCCGGGGCCCCATCCTTTGCAGCCAGCTCGCTGGTTCCTCGGGATGGAGCCTTGGTGGACGCTTTGGCGGCGACGCTCTTGGCAGCGGCAGGGCTCATGGGAATGGACGGAGGGGACGGCGGAGGGGGGGCAGGGGCACCGGATGCCGGGGGCCGGTGCAGCAATGGGCGGAACGGCCATGAACAACCAGGCGAGTCCAGGTCGGCCTGCGATCCAGAGAGGAACTGCGAACGTGTCGATGGAGGCCGAAGACGCTGCAGGGGGGCAGTGCAGCGACGGGGGCGGGCTCGTCAGAATCGTTTCGCAGCGTGACAGGAGGTGACTGGGGCTTGGAGGCGAGGCCAGGAGGCCTGGACGGAACGCGAGGGGGCTGTCAGAGGGGTTCGCTGACCGGAGGGCTGATCGGAGGCATGGCTTCCGGGCTGACTCGACGGGTCTGGCTCTGGACGAAGCCCCCAGAGGGGGGTCTTGGATGGAAACTCTCCGGGGTTCCGACGGCAGCCTGGACTGCCCGCTGAGTTCATCTTAGGAATGGCCTGAGACGTCCGCAAGATTGAGCAGGACCAGCCCCACGATCGATCCAGTCTTCTTCGGGGGGGCTGGGGGCCAGGCCACAGCCCCCGCCTGGGTCCATGTCTGGCTCGAAGCCGGGCCGGAGGGGCGTGCGTTCACCTACGCCAACCCCGCTGCCTTGGTGCTCACCAGCGGCGATCTGGTGCGGGTTCGCCTCCAGGGCCGACCCCACATCGGTCTGGTGATCGGCTGTCAGGAGTCCCGTCCGGAGGCGCTCGCCGGCAAGACCGTTCAGGCGATCGAGTCGGTGCTGCAGTCGGCCGCGATCGATCCCGCCTGGCAGGCCCTGATTGAGGCGGTGGCGGCCGCCTGCCACACCCCCCTGTTCCGTTGTTTGCGCACCGCCCTTCCCCCTGGCTGGCTCGGCCAGGGGGCCGGCCAGGTCGGAGCTCCGCCGCGGCCGGTGATCGGCATCGAGACCACACTCTCCGCCCCCCCGCCCCAGGAGCTCAGCGAGCGCCAACGGGACCTGCTCGCCCACCTCGAGGCCCATGGCGGCCGGCGCTCGTTGCGGCAGCTCTGCGGTGCCGACGGGTTCAGCCGGACCCTGCTGCAGACCTGTGAGCGCCGTGGCTGGATCCGGCGCTTTCCGATGACCCATCCCGGCAGCCCCGACCCTCCCCCCCCCGGCGCGGGGCAGGAGCCGCCCCGCCCTCCCAGCCCCGCCCAGGCCGCGGCGATCGCCGCCGTTTCTGCGGCTGCCCCCGGCAGCACCCTGTTGCTCTGGGGCGTGACCGGTGCAGGCAAGACGGAGGTCTACCTCCAGGCCGCCGCCGCCGAGCTCGCCGCCGGTCGCAGCGTGCTTCTCCTGGTGCCGGAGATCGGCCTGATCCCCCAGCTCCTCGACCGCTGTCGCCGCCGCTTCGGCACCGGGGTGCTCGAGTATCACAGCAGCATGGGAGATGGCGAACGGGTGGCGGCCTGGCGGCGCACCCTCCAGGCCGGCCGAGTGGGCCAGCCTCTCCTGGCCGTGGGCACGCGCTCGGCAATCTTCCTGCCTCTGGCCCGCCTTGGCCTGATCGTGCTCGATGAGGAGCACGACAGCTCCTACAAACAGGAGGCACCGATGCCCTGCTACCACGCCCGCGACGTGGCGCGGTTGCGGGCGTCAAGCTGCGGCGCCAGGCTGGTGCTGGGCAGTGCCACCCCGAGCCTGGAGACCTGGCTGCGCTGCCGCGGTGCCTCGCCTGACATCCAGCTCCTGGAGCTGCCGGAGCGGATCGGCCAGCGCCCTCCCCCGCCGGTTCGGGTGATCGACATGCGCCGGGAGCTGGGAGATGGCCACCGCCAGCTGCTCAGCCGCCCCCTGCTGGAGCGTTTGCGCCAGCTGCCCGAACGCGGTGAACAGGGGGTGGTGCTGGTGCCCAGAAGGGGGTACCGCTCCTTCCAGAGCTGCCGCAGCTGCGGTGAGGTGATGCTCTGCCCCCACTGCGATGTGGCCCTGACGGTGCATCGGCGCTCGGGGGGACAGGAATGGTTGCGCTGTCACTGGTGCGATCACCGCCAGGAGGCGGGCAGCCGCTGCGGCCACTGCGGCTCAACGGCGTTTAAAGCCTTCGGGGCTGGTACCCAGCGGGTGCAGGAGCAGCTGGCCGGTGAACTGGAGGGTTTGCGGCTTCTGCGTTTTGATGCCGACACCACCCGCGGTCGCGATGGTCACCGCCGCCTGCTGGAGCGGTTCGCCGCCGGCGAGGCCGACGTGCTGGTCGGCACCCAGATGCTCGCCAAAGGGATGGATCTGCCGAAGGTCACCCTGGCGGCGGTGCTGGCGGCCGATGGTTTGCTGCACCGCCCCGATCTGCGTGCCGCCGAAACCTGCCTGCAGCTGCTATTGCAGCTCGCCGGTCGGGCCGGTCGGGGTGAACGGCCCGGCGAGGTGCTGATCCAGACCTACAGCCCCACCCACCCGGTGATTCGCCACCTGGTCGACGGTCGCTATGGGGCCTTTCTGGAGGTGGAAGCCGAGCAGCGGCAACGGGGTGCTCAGGTGCCCTTCAGCCGGGCCTGCCTGCTCCGCTTCGCCGGGGCTTCTGCCAGCGCCACGGCTACCGCTGCCACCGCCCTGGCCACCCTGCTGCAACCGGAGGTCACGGCGGCGGGCTGGTGTCTGATCGGTCCGGCGCCCGCCCCGGTGGCCCGGGTGGCGGGCCGCAGTCGCTGGCAGCTGCTGCTCCATGGCCCCGCCGGCAGCCCCCTGCCTCTGCCGGAGGGTGCCAGCCTGCGGGACGCCCTGCCCAGCGGCGTGAGCCTGACGATCGACCCCGATCCCCTGGAGCTCTGAACTCAGCCGGGCAGCTCGGGCAAGCCGAACCCCAGCTGGCGGCGCAGCCGCTGCAGAAAGAACACCAGCGGCAGGAGCAGGCCGATGGCCGCGGCGCCGAGACCCAGGGGGTTCCAGCGCCAGGCGTGGACTGTCAGGATGTTGGACTGACCTGGCTGGAGGGGCCAGCGAAGCCGTTGCTGAGGAAGTGGTTCCACCGGCAGCGGCCCGGCCCGCTCCACGGCTGTGGCGACCAGCGGTTCCAGATCGATGGAGACGGCCAGACCCGACAGGGAGGGCAGGCTGCGCAGGTCGATCTCCAGGTTGAGCCGCTGGACCACCCCCACCAGCCAGTTGCGCTCCTGGAAGGAGAACCTGGGCGGTGGGAGCGGCAGTTCCGCCAGGCCGGCGGCCTCGGTCAGGGTCTTCTCCAGCCGGCGTAAGGCCTCCTCGGCCGGCAGCACCGGCCCCAGCAGCCGGGTTGTGCCGCCCTGGCTGCGCACGCCAAAGCCCTGGCGTTCCAGCCGCTCGGCGAGCCGCCGCTGCCAGGGGCCGGCCATGCCTGAAAGGCTGCGCACCTCGTGGCCCACCTGCAGGCGGCCGGGGCCGGCAAAACGCAGGTCGGTCCGCACCTCGACGCAGCCTCCGAGCAGGGAGGCGAGCAGCACAAGGGCCAGCAGCAGCCCCGCCAGGGCCGCGAAACCGTAGGGGGGGCGGGTCGGTCCCACCGGTGGGGCCGGCGGTGGCTCGGAGCGCTGGGCCCGGCGACGGCGGCCGGCGGTGGCCAGGCTGTCCAGGGAGGTGTCGACCCCCAGCTCCGGAAGGTCGAGGGACCAGTCTCGCGGGCGTTCCAGGGCTGGTGCCTCCAGGATCTGCTGCAGATCCCGAGCTCGGGCCCGCAGGCTCGGGTCGGGGGAGCCCCGCAGGCCGCGGCACCAGACGGCGGCCTCCTCGCCCCGGCCCTGGCCGATCAGGGCTGTGGCCAGCAGCAGCCGCAGTTCGGCGCCGAATGCGGAGGCAGCCGGATGGCGACCGGCCAGGGGCTCGAGCAGGCGGATCACCGGACCGTAGTCGCCCCGTTCCAGCAACAGGCCCGCCCGCTGCAGCGTCGCGCCATCCGCCGTCGCCGTCGGCTCAGCGGTGGCGGCGGGATCGGTGGGGTCAGGCTGGACGGTCTCGTCCGCCATGGGCAGGCCGGAGCGTTGGGGAAGGGAGGGGGCGCTGGATCAGGCTGGGCTTTGGTTGGCGCTGCCCACCACCATCGTGCCGATGCCGGCATCGGTGAACACCTCCAGCAGCAGAGAATGGGGGTGGCGACCGTCGACGATGTGAGCCGCCTTCACCCCCTGGGCCAGGGCGCGGATGCAGCACTCGGTTTTGGGGGTCATCCCGCCAGCCACCACCCCATCGGCGATCAGCTGGCGGGCCTGGGCCAGGGTGAGCTGGCGGATCAGGGAGGCGGGATCGTGTCGGTCCCGCAGGATGCCGGCCGTGTCGGTGAGCAGGATCAGCTTCTCGGCCTGCAGCGCCGCCGCCAGCTCACCGGCGACCGTATCGGCATTGATGTTGTGGGCCTGGCCATCAGCATCGGGGGCCACGCTGGAGATCACCGGGATGTAGCCGTTCTCCAGCAGGGGCGCCAGCACCTGGGGGTTCAGGGCCGCCACCTCCCCGACCAGACCGTTGGCACCATCCCCCCAGGTGCGGGCCCGAATCAGGCCGCCATCGCTGCCGGAAAAGCCCACCGCCCGGCCACCCACCTGGGCGATGCCGTTGACGATCTGCTTATTGACCCTGCCCACCAACACCATTTCCACCACCTCCATGGTGGCGGCGTCGGTGATGCGCAGGCCGTTGCTGAATTTCGGCTCAATCGAGAGCCTGGCCAGCCACTGGTTGATCTCGGGGCCACCGCCATGCACGACCACCGGCTGCACGCCGACGCAGGCGAGCAGGGTGAGGTCGCGGAAGACGGCCTCGCGCAGATCCTCCCTGACCATGGCGGCGCCGCCGTACTTCACCACCACCCTTCGCCCGGCGAAGCGCTGGATGTAGGGAAGCGCCTCACTCAGGACCGAAGCCCTCTGGGTGTCCTCGGCGCTGACCAGGGGATCGGACATCAGGACGGAGCGTTGGCGGAGGGGGCGGGAGTGGTTGCGGCAGGTTCGGGGCTGCCGATCAGCTCAAGCCCGATCCGTCCGGCGGCGGGTTGGCTGAGGCTCGACCTCAGGCCAGAACCGAAGAAACGGCCCAACCTTTCCTGTCGATCCTGCCAGCGGGCGGTATCAACGGCGCCGCAGTCGAACAGCAGGCGCAGGCCGTAGGCGCCGTCCAGCTCGAACTCCTCGACGCTGAGCAGCTGGGGTGGGGTGGTTTCATCCCAGAGGCCAAGCACCTCCAAGGAGCTTTCGAGGTGGGCCTTTTGGCCGTAGCGCCAGCGGCAGACATCGGCCAGCAGCTTGGCCAGGGAGGCGTTCTCGGGCTGCTGGCGCAGCTCGCGCAGGGCCTGCGGTGGGGTGAGGCGCCTGGGGGGGGGCAATTCGGAGGATTTAAGCGCCAGGCCGCCCAGCAGGATGGGGATGCCGTAGAAGATGGTCGGCAGGCTGAGGTTCGCGTTGTCGCCGAGGTAGGCGAGTGAGCCGATCACGGTGAGCACGGCACCGGCCACGGTCACGAGGCTGCCGGGGGAGAGAAGGGATTGCATCCATCCATGATCCAGCAGCGTGGGCCCCGTCAGCCTTCGGCGGTGCCAGGATTCGTCCTGAGCCCATGCGTCAGGAGCGTCCATGCCGAGCCCGAGCACGCCACCCCCGTCTCCCCAGGGTGCAGCCTCCACCCCGGAGGCTGGGGCTTCGGCTGGCGCAGGCTCCCCGGACCGTGCCGATCCCCAGAGCCTCCCTACCCCCCAGCTGATCGACCAGCTCCGCCAGGACCGGCTCTGGTTGCTGCGGCAGATCGATGCGGGCCAGTGGCCCACCTGGCGGCTCGATCTGGCAGCCCTGGAGCGGGAACTTGGACAGCTGCTGGAGCAGGCGGAGGACCGCCTCGGGCAGGGTTGAGGCGGTCCCTGCAGCGCTCGGCGGTGCGCAGGTTCGGCCAGGGGCGGATCGGGTTGGTGTGGCCGTGGCTCGGCTGGCCGGGGGGCCGCTCCAGCGAAGCTCCATCGCTGTGCAGGCTCCGCCCGGCTCGGAGCCTGTTGCGCGTAGCCGCATCGGCTCCAGATCCCTGGGGAGATCCCGCGACACAACGGAACAGGATCTCCCATGGATCTCATCCGCATTGCGATTGCGGCTCCGTGTCAAAGGGCAGATGGATGGCACGGCAGCAGATCTTGCGATGACGCTGCAGAGATGTCCTTGATGCCCTTTGTCTCAGGATGAGGCTGGGATAGGCGCCGCTTCGGGTCAGTCATTGTTCAGGGCCTGGCCTGTCGACCTACGCGCAACAGGCTCCTCGCTCCCCCAGGTTCCCTCGGCGCATCCCGGCACAAGCGATCCCCCCGGCGAGCGCTCAGTCAGCGAGCCGCTCAGAAGGGGATGTCGTCATCTTCGAGGGGATCGTTGAAGCCCTCAGGGTCTGCCACCAGTGGTGATGCGTCCCACACCGGTGCGGCGGGTTCGGCGCGAGGGGCCGGCGCCGGGCCTGGGCGGGCAGCGGCTCCACCGGCTGCTGGCGCCGGCCGGCCGGCACCGATGGCGCCGCCCGCCCCTCCTGAGCCCGATCGCCGCACCGGGGAAGGGCCACCGCCCCGTTCGGCAGGGGCGCTCAGGGGGCGTTCGGCGGGGCCGCCCAGCGGCAGCGGTGGCTCGGCGCCACCACCGCCGAGGGGATGGAAGCGCGAAAGGGTGAATTCGGCCCGCTTCTCCTTGATCCCGTCGGGCCGGGTCACGGTGTTCATCCGCAGCCGCCCCTCCAGCATCAACCGCTGGCCGATCGCGACACGGTTCTGCAGATCCTGGGCCACACTGCCCCAACCCACCGCTTTGATCTGCCCGGGCGGATCATCGACCCGCAGCCCCTCAAACCGCACCGCCATCTCGGCGACGGGGGTCTGGTTGTCCTGGGTGTAGCGGATCTGAGGGGCCTCCAGCACCTCCACCTCGAGCAAGCAGTGATTCACTCCCAGACCATGGCTTGGAGCGCCCATCCTGATGCACGCGCGAGCTGAGCACCACCCAGGTGATCTGCTCTGGCTGATCAGCGGCACCGGTGAGGGGCCGCTGCTGGCCCATGAGCTGTTGGCCCGGGGTTGGCGGCTGCGGGTGCATGTGGTCAGCGCCGCAGCCGGGCGGGCTTACCCGGCCAGCGAGCGGCTGACATTGGCGGTCGGCCCCCTGGGGGACGGCGAGACCATCGCCGCTTGCCTGGAACGGGCGGCTCTGGCCGGTCAACGGCCGCACTGGGTGGTGGATGCCACCCATCCCTTCGCCGTGCGGATCAGCGCCGCCCTGGCCAGCGCCTGCAGGGGCTGCGGTCAACCGCTGCTGCGTCTGGTGCGCCCCACCCTGCCTGCCGCTGGGGCGCGCCTGTTGCCGGTGCTGGGAGCCCTGGCCAAGGAGCCCCTGCGGGGTGAGAACCTGCTCCTGGCGATCGGCGCCCGGCAGCTGGCCGAGGCGGTGCGCTGCAGCCCTGGGGCGATGCATCACGCCCGGATCCTTCCCAATCCGGCGGCCCTGGCGGCGGCGCTGGCGGCCGGTTTGGAGCCGGCGCGCCTGGCGCCCCTCCGTCCGGGAGGGTCGGCTGCGATCGAGTGGGCCCTCTGCCGCCGCTGGGGAATCGGCGCGGTGCTTTGCAGGCGGTCGGGCAGTCCGAGCGAGGCCCATTGGCACCGACTGGCGGCGGCTGAAGGGCTGCGGCTGCTGCTGCTGGAGCGCCCCCCCGAGCCAGAAGGGGTGCCGGGATTGGATCTGAAGGCGTTGTTGCATCGCCTCGGCCACCCTTGAGCGGTTGCCGAACCCCGTTCTCTCCCAGCAGGCTGTGGATCCGGCCAGAGTGGGGCCAGTGGCGGCGGTGGGCGTGGACGATCGGATGGAGCAGGACGGGGGCGATCTGGTGCTGGTGCTCAGCACGGAGGCGAACCAGAAGCTGGCGGAAGCTCTGGCCAGGGAGTTGCTGGGGAGGCGCCTGGTGGCTTGCGTCAGCCTGCTGCCGGTGCGCTCCCTGTATCTCTGGCAGGGCAAGATCGAGAGCGCAGCGGAGGTGAAGCTGCTGCTCAAGACGCGGGAAGGCCTGCTGGCGGCCTTGCGCCAGGCCGTCGATGGGCTGCACAGTTATCAGACGCCGGAGTGGATTGTGTTGCGGGGAAGCACCGACGGTGGCTACGGCCGCTGGCTGCAGACGGAACTTGCCGATTCGCCCCAGCCGGTGGTTGGAGCCGATGGGGATACGACCGGCTGAAACCCGTTGGCGGGATCAGGGCAGATGGTTGGCCACCAGCTCCGGCAGGGAGGCCTGGGGCCGGGGTCCCAGCTGGGTCACCACCTGGCCAGCGCAGAGGGAACCGAGGCGGCCGCAGCGCTCCAGATCCTGACCGCGGGTGTAGCCGTAGAGGAAGCCTGCGGCATAAAGATCGCCGGCTCCGGTGGTGTCCACCAGGTCACCGAGGTGATAGGGCGCGATCGTCAGGGTGTCAGCGCCGCTCAGCACCAGGGAGCCCTTCTCACTGCGGGTCAGGGCAGCCACCCGGCAACGCCCCCGCACCTGGTCGGCGGCCGCCTCGAAGTCGTCGGTTTGGTAGAGGGAGCGGATCTCCGTTTCGTTGGCGAACAGCACATCCACGTGGCCATCCACCAGCTCCAGAAAACTCTGGCGATGGCGGTCGACGCAGAAGGCATCGGAGAGGGAGAGGGCGACCTGACCACCGCTGTCACGCATCACCTCGGCCGCGGCGATGAAGGCACGCTTGGCAGCATCGCTGTCCCAGAGGTAGCCCTCCAGATAAAGCACCTGGGCCTCACGCACCAGCTCCAGGTCCAGGTCGGCGGGCTCGAGGTTGACCGAAGCCCCGAGATAGGTGCACATGGTGCGCTGGGCATCCGGGGTCACCAGGATCAGACAGCGGGCGGTGGAGGGTCCCTCCACCGCCGCAGGCGTCTCGAAGCGCGCTCCCACCGCCCGGATGTCGTGGCTGAAGATGCCGCCCAGCTGGTCGTTGCGCACGCGACCGATGAAGGCAGCGCGACCACCGAGCTGGGCGATCCCGGCCAGGGTGTTGGCGGCGGAGCCGCCGGAGGTTTCCAGCCCTGGGCCGACACTGGCGTAGAGGCGTTCGGCCTGCTCCTCATCAATCAGGGCCATGCTGCCCTTGCTCAGGGCGTGCTCGGCGAGGAAGGCGTCATCAGCCTGGACGAGGACATCGACGATGGCATTGCCGATGCCGATCACATCGAGACTTTTCGTGGTGATGCTCACGCGCTGATGGGGGTGGGGGTGGGGATGGGGGAGGGGAGGCAGGCTTGGTGATCAGGGGCCGAAGATTTTGGGGCTTCAGACGCTGAGCAGGGCACGTTTGGGACCATGGATGGGATCCTCAACCACGATGGTCTGATCCCGTTGGGCGCCGAGGGAGACGATCGCGATCGGCACCTCCATCAGCTCTGCCAGAAAGCGCAGGTAGGAGCGGGCGGTCTCAGGGAGTTCCTCCAGGCTGCGGCAGTCGGCGGTGGAGCACATCCAGCCGGGCAGGGTTTCAAAGATCGGCCGACAGCGGGCGAAATCTTCGGCGCTGCAAGGGAAATGTTCAATTCGCCGGCCATCGAGTTCATAGGCGACACAAACCTGAATGGCATCGAGTTCATCGAGCACATCGAGCTTGGTGATCGCCAGGCAGTCGAGCCCGTTGACCTGCACGGCATAGCGGCCGATCACGCCATCGAACCAGCCGCAGCGCCGGCGGCGCCCTGTGGTGGTGCCGTATTCACCGCCACGGTCGCAGAGGTGGTCATTGAGGCTTCCCTCCAGCTCGGTGGGGAAGGGTCCCTCTCCGACCCGGGTGGTGTAGGCCTTGGCCACGCCGATGACCCTATCGATCAGGGTGGGACCCACCCCGGCTCCGATGCAGGCCCCCCCCGAAACGGGATTGGAGGAGGTGACATACGGGTAGGTGCCGTGGTCGAGGTCGAGCAGGGTGCCCTGGGCTCCCTCGAAGAGGATGTTCTTGCGGGCGCGGGCCGCCTCGTGAATCGTGCGGGTGCAGTCGACCACGTGGGGGGCGAGCCGCTGGCCGTGGTCGGCATATTCGGCGATCACTGCTTCGGGATCCAGTGGATCGACCCCGAAAACCTTTTGCAGTAGTTCATTCTTCTCGGCCAGGGGGCCGAGCAGACGGTCCCGCAATCGATCGGGATCGAGCAGATCGATCACCCGGATGCCGTTCCGTTCGGACTTATCGGCATAGGTCGGGCCGATGCCCCGGCCGGTGGTGCCGATGCGGCGGTCGCCCCGGCGCTGCTCCATCGCCTGATCAAGCAGGCGGTGGTAGGGCATCGTGACGTGGGCGGTACTGGCCAGCTTGAGACCGGAGATGTCGATGCCGTAGGCGGTCAGCATGTCCAGCTCCCCGAGCATGACGCGCGGGTCGACCACGGTGCCGGATCCGATCAGGCAGGTGGTGTCCGGGTAAAGAATGCCCGAAGGGATCAGATGAAGTTTGAGAACGCGATCATCGACAACGATTGTGTGGCCGGCGTTGACCCCACCTTGGTAGCGCACGACCACATCGGCCGAACGGCTCAGCAGGTCGGTGATCTTTCCCTTCCCTTCGTCGCCCCACTGCGCACCGATGACGACAACGTTGGCCAAGGACACGGCGGCCCGCAGCCGCAAGGAAGCACAAGGTCAAAGCCTCTCAGACCGAGGGCCCCTACGTCAAAGCTGCGGGCCGGGTCTTCAACTGCCGCGCACCACCCCGGTCTCGGCGCGGCGCAGCTCCTTTTCGAGCCGGTCGCGCAGGGCATCGGGCAGGGGGCGATTGGCGTAGTTGGCGTAGTGACCCGCCAGGGAGTTGAGGGCGGTCTGCATCGTGGTGAACGAGGCCAGGCCGTTCACATCGCGCCGGGGGCGGTAGCGGGCCATGTAGGCGTTGATCAACGCTTTGGCCTTCTCCTCGGCTTCGGCATGGGCTGGGTCGTCCTGGGCGATGGCGATGGTGCTCAGCAGGCTGTCGGCCACCTGAACCGTGTCATCGACGTAGTTGCCGCTCAGCCCGCCACTGGCACCTGAGCAGGCGGTCAGGCCGAGGCACAGGCAAAGCCCGACCGCCAGCAGGCCCGGGAGGGTGGAACGGCGGGCCCCTGACACCAGGGACCGGACTCCACCGAACATGCGGGACAGGAGAGCGGCCATGGGCACAGCAGTGGAAACCACGATCCTACGGGGCGCCTATCCAGTGTCCTCAGGGCCGGCAGAGCGCCGGTTGTCGATGCGGCGGACGGCGGTCCGGCTTCAGGCGGAATCCCCAAGGCCTGAACGGGAGGCGGTGATGGCGCTGATCAGCACCTCCAGGGCCTGATCCAGGGGCAGGTCGCGGCGATGGCCGTCGGCGCGGAACACCACCTCCACCTCGCCACGGGCAGCTCCGCGGCCCACCACCAACCGCCAGGGGATGCCGATCAGATCGGCGTCCTTGAACTTGACGCCGGCTCGCTCATCGCGGTCGTCGAGAAGGGCGTCGATGCCAGCCTGTCGGAGGCGATCGTAGGCCGACTCCGCCAGGCTGACCTGCTGGGGATCCTGGGCGCTGGCGCTGACGACGATCGCCTCGAATGGGGCGATCGCCACGGGCCAGTTCAACCCGGCGTTGTCGTGGTTCTGCTCGATCGCAGCCTGGGCCAGCCGGGAGACACCGATGCCGTAGCAGCCCATCCACAGGGTCTCCTCCTGGCCGGATTCACTGGTGTAGCGGGCCTCAAGGGCCTCGGCGTACTTCCGGCCCAGTTGGAAGATGTGGCCGACCTCGATGCCGCGCACGGCGCTCAGGGTCTGGGAGGGGTCGTGGAGGCAGCGGTCTCCCGCCTGGCAAGCCCGCAGATCCACCACATCAGGAGTCAGGCCCAGTCCCTCCCAGCTGACGCCCACCCGGTGATGGCCGGGCCGGTTCGCCCCGCAGACGAAGGCTGTCAAGGCGGCCGCAGTGGCATCGGTGAGACGCAGCACCGTGGTGGCCAGCCGCGCCCCTGAGCCCCTGGCCATTCCCTGGGCCGGCTCGGCCAGCCCCCGGCGATCGACCAGGGCACCCTCCTCGAGATCCGGGCCCAGGTAGCCCAGGGGCAGAGCGGCCGGATCGATCTCGATACCCTCCTTCTGGCGCAGTTCACGGGCGAGATCGGTGCTCAGCGGTTCGATCGAGAGCAAGGTTCCGTGGGCGGCCCCGAGCCTGGCCGTCAGGGCATTGACCAGCTTGACCTCATTGAGCTGTTGATCCCCCCGCAGGCTGATCACAACGGCCTGGCGCAGACCATCTTCGAAGCGGGCCAGCAGCAGGAGGACCTTCACCACCTGGGTGGGGTCGAAGCCGTGGCCCGCGGCCAGCTGCTCGATCGTGGTGGCATCGGGGGTGGCCAGGGGTTCGCCGGCGCCTGAGAGGCGCATGCCACCCGGCAGGGGAACGGCGGGGGGGGCCAGGGACACGGCTCGCTCCTGGTTGGCGGCATAGAGGCCGTCGGAGCTGGTCAGGATCAGGTCCTCACCAGCTTCGGCCGTGACCATGAACTCCTGGCTGGCGGATCCGCCGATGGCACCGCTGTCGGCCTCGACGGCGACAACCCGCAGGCCGCAGCGTTGGAAAATGCGACGGTAGACGCCATCCATGGCGGCGTACGTCTGACGGAGACATTCTTCACTGCCGTGGAAAGAATAGGCATCCTTCATGATAAATTCACGACCGCGCATCAAGCCAAAACGTGGCCTGATCTCGTCCCGGAACTTAGTCTGAATCTGATAAAGATTGACGGGCAGCTGTCTGTAGGAACGCAGCAGATCCGCCGCCAGTGAGGTGATCACTTCCTCATGGGTTGGTCCCAGGCCGAGTTCCCGGCCCTGGCGGTCGCAGAGATGGAACATGATGCCTTCGCCTGCCGTATAACCAGCCCATCGGCCGCTCCGCTGCCAGAGCTCGGCGGGTTGGAGCTGGGGCAGAAGCGTTTCCAGAGCTCCGCTGCCATCCATCTCCTCGCGCACAATGGCCGAGATCTTCTGAAGCACACGCCAGAGCAGGGGCAGATAGGCGTAGATGCCCGACGCGACGCGGCGGATGTAGCCGGCCCTGATCAGCAGCTTGTGGGAAGCGATCTCAGCCTCGGCCGGATCATCACGCAGCGTCACCAGCAGCAGGCGGGAGACGCGCATGGATCGGAAGAGTCGCTGGGGCCGGACCTTAACACCGGCCCCGTAGGCCAGTGGCGTGCTCTGACCAGTCCCCCCGGGGTCGCCGGGTCATGGTGCGCCTCGGGAACCTCTGCTAGGTTCCCGAGATAGAATGGACCCCGCAGCCGTAACCATGTTTGCAAAGCCCGGTCCGCTGTCCGGTACACCACAGGCAGGTTCCGGTCTCGACCAGGCAGACGGTGCACTAGCCAGTCCGAGCGGTGGCGATGCTGCAGCGGGTTTTGATCGCGTAGTCGGCTCAGTCACCGATCCGAGTGACCCGATCGTGAGCAGCGGCAGTGCCAATGCCCTGATCGGCATCGATGACGTCCAGAAGTCGTTGAATCGTTCCAGGGCTTCGGTGTATCGCTACACCAACACCGACCCCCGTCAGCTCAATCCTCCCTTCAACCCTCGCAGACTCAACCCCGAATACCGCAGCGACCAAAAAGAACCCCTGATGTTCCACCCCAACGAGGTGGCCCGCTTCGCCCGCGATGTGCTCAGGATCAAGGAGGTCACCGTCGAGGTGCTCAACGCCCCCTCCACCGCGACTCAGCAGCTGTTGGGGGCCATTCTGGAGGAGATCCGCTCGATCCGCCTCCACCTGGAACGGCTCGAGCAAGGGCCTGCCAACCTGGCGGCCCATCGGTCCCAGAACAACCAATCCAGGCCAGCGGCCTGAGCCGATCAAGCCGGCCGCTCATGGCCCCTGCTTCAAGGCTGTCCGATCTCGCTATCGTTGGCAGAGAAGCTTCGATCACTGAGCTGGTAACGCCATCTCAGGATCGTTTGGCTTCGGTGGCGCGTCCCATCGGTCGTTCCACCTGCGGAACCCTTCAACATCCGCACCCTGGCCCCCGTCATCCCTCCCCTGGCCCAGTCCACAGCACCCATCAGCGCCTCGGTCCTCGACAGCGGTGGCTCGTCTGCGTCATCCACGTCGCCTCCATCCCAGGTTTCTCAGGCAGAGGACGACGGAGACCCCCCCAGTCCGACCTCGCTCTCCCCGAACAGCAGTCAGGAGGACTGGCCGCTCGATGAGGGCGAATCCTCCTCGACCAACCCTGGACTGTCTGCAACCCCGGACCTTACCGAAAGCCTCGGCTGGTTGGCGGGTGGCGGTATCGCCCTGCTGACTCTGGTCATTCCGATCGGCAGCGTTGTGCTGGACCGTGGTCCGTCCCTCGGTTTCGGAGCAGCCAACTCACCGGCGATCCTGAACGCTCCCGGCTCCGAATCGATCCGCGCAGGCACGCCCAGGAGAAGGCTTCCGGCGGCCTTGGCCGATGGCGTCAGTCCGCAGCAGCCGGCCACCTTCAGGGCGCTGTCCGATCCGTAACCGACCCGGCCGGTCCGCAGGCACTCCCTGCCACCCCTCCAGGTCCGCGACGTCAGCCCCTACGGTTCAGAGGGCATCACACCCTGACCTGCCGCTACTGTCGGCCCAGGTGGTGCGCCGGTCTGTTGCGTTCAGCGGCGTCGCTGCAGGAGGAACCCTTCCACATCCAGCGCCTGGAACACCGGCGCTGGGTCGAGGAAGCCGGCGGCGGCCACCAGAGCGGTCAGGCGGGAGAGACCGATCGGGTGGAGGCCTTCGGTCAGTGCTGCCACCGTCTGGGCGGTCACGCTGCCGCCTGAAAGATCGGGATCGAAGGACGGCAGCCCACTGGCCCGCTGGAAGCCCCGCCGCGCCTGCCGAAGCTGATCCTGCAGCGGCGACCGCTCCGCCTGCATCAGATCGACCAGCAGCAGCTGACCACCGGGTTTGAGCAGGCGCGCCAGACCGCTGAGGAAGGCGAGTTTGCTGCCGTCGTCGGCCAGGGCCTGCAGCACGAGCACCGCCAGGGCCCCATCAAAACGCGCCGAGCCCTCCAATCCCTCCACCGTGCCCTGGTGCCAGTGGATGGCTGGGTCGGGGCCAAGCCTTCGGCGGGCCAGTGAGAGCATGGCGGGGGCTGGATCCAGTCCGGTGAGCCGCCAATCGGGGCGTTGACTGCGGGCCTCCAGCAGCTCGGTGCCGCTGCCGCAACCGGCCACCAGCACCTCCGACCCATCGACGGACGCCAGGGGAGAGGCCGCCAGCAGCGCCACGCCAAGCCGGGCGAGGCTGGAGTAGCCGGGAATCAGACAGGGCACGATCCTGTCGTAACTCTCCTCCTCTGGCTCAGGGCGAGCCAGGTCCTTTTCTGCGCCGGCCAGGGGATCCACCCCGAGCGGGGGCTCTGGCGCCGAGGCTTCGGAGCTGTTCGCCTCCACGTTCCGATCTCCGCATCCTGCGCCTTCCAACCTAGGCAGGGCCAGGGCCAGACCAGGCCTGAGGCGTTGAACCGGGACCCCGGCGGCCCAGGCGGGGCTGCCCGTCTGCCGAGGCCGGGCTGCGGCCTTGGCCATCGGGGTGATGCATCCAACCTTTGCATCCGTCCGCCGCTGGGGCTGGCGGGTGGCTCACGTGCCTTAAGTTGGGCGGCGACGACACCCCAGAGCAACCGTGCCCACCATCCGTTTCGAGCAGGAAGGCCAGCAGGTGGGGTGCATCGAGGGCGCCAACCTTCGCAAGGCTGCCCTGGATGCGGGCATCAATCCCTACAAAGGTCTCAACAACCTCAACAATTGTGGCGGCCTCGGCCAGTGCGGCACCTGTGTGATGGAGGTGCTCGAAGGGGCTCGCAACCTCTCCCCCCGCAGTGATGTCGAGGAGGTTTACCTCGCTGACCGCCCCGCCAGCTACCGGCTCAGCTGCCGCACCACCGTGAACGGAGACGTCACCGTTCGCACCCGCCCTTCGGAGGGCGTTGGCAAGGGGTCCAACAGCCTGGTCGGTGCCCTCAAGGCCTTGGTCGGCCGCTGACCCATCCCCAGCCCCGGCGGTGACCGAACCCCTGGTTTACAGCTACGGGCCTTGCAGCACCTGCCGCAAGGCCCTTTTTTGGTTGCGTCAGCGTGGTCGCCAACCGCGGCTGATGGACATCACCAGTCAGCCACCCAGCCCTGAGCAGCTTGCCGAGGCCCTGCGTCAGCTGGGTGGCCGTAGCCGTCTCCTCAACACCAGTGGCGCCAGTTATCGGGCCCTGGGTGCTGAGCGTGTTCGCGCTATGAGCGATGCTGAAGTTCTCGAAGCCCTCGCCGCCGATGGTCGCCTGATCAAGCGCCCGTTCCTGGTGATGGACGATGGCACCATCCTCACCGGTTTCCGGCCTGAGGAGTGGGAGCCCCTGTTTCCTCCCCAGCCGTCCCTCTGACCAGCGCGCTGCCGCGGGTTCAGTCGCTCTCCAACGGCTCCTGTGCAGGGGCTGAAGGTTGTCCGACCATCAGTTGATCGAGTTCCTCGATCAAGCCGCCGACGCCGGCCCGGCTGAGCTGGCCGAGGTAGATGCGCTTGATCTGCTCGATCAGGGCGCAGATCAGATCCTGGGAATCCTGCAATGCCGGACCCGATTCCAGGGCGCTCGCCAGCTCTTCCCAGAACCTGTCGATGACCCGCTGCAGCAGTTCCAGCTGTTCATCATCGCGGCGACCCAGCCGGTTGCCGGTGCTGCGGGTCAGGTCCAGGAGGCTGTCGACCACGCCTGCGGCCAGTTGGCGGCTGATCCCCTTCTCCACCCCAAGCAGGGGTTGGAGCTGGCGCAGGGGCGGGGGCACCATCGTGGACTGGAGGCTCTGCTGCAGGGCATGGCCCAGCACACCCTCCAGCTCCGGCGCCAGCCGTGGCGCCACCCTTGCCAGCAGCAGGGGCGCCCAGATGCGTGTCAGTTCCACCAGCTCCCGTTGCTGATAACTGGTCACGGTCTGATGGCTGCGCAGGCTGCGCAGCCGCTCCGGCCAGCGCCGGGAGCGCACCAGCTGTTGCAGTCCGTCAAGCAGCTGCAGGGCCAGGACCTCAAACAGTTCGATCGCGAGCAGTGCCACCACGCCGCGACTGACCACCGCTCGCAGGGGTTCGATGCTGATCACGCCACTGGTCTGAAGGCGCTCCAGCACAGGTGCCAGCCTCAAGATGCGCCAGAAGGGCAGGAGCAGCGGCAGGTCGATCCAGCGTCGCAGCAGGGCTTCCCGCCAGCGAAGGCCAGGTAGCCGCCGCCGCATCCTGATCGCCCGCAGCAGGATGTCGAGGGCGAAAACGCTCTGGAACAGCAACAGGTCATAGCGCCAGGCATGGTCGGTGGGGCGGCCGTTCTGGTCAAAGGATCGCCAGTAGTTGGTGGCCACCAGCGGCAGCACCTGGCTGCGCCAGAAGCGGCTCTCCTCAGTCCATGGGTGGCTGCTCAGCCAGGCGGGGCTGAGCAGCAGGGCGACCGCCTGCTTGGCCGAGTCGCGCTTGGCGCGACGTTCGAGCCGCCCCTTGATCTTCTCCAGGGTGGAGGTTGCCCCGGAGGCCTCGAACGGGTTGGTGTCGATCAACTCCACGGTGGCCTCCACCTGGCGGCGGAGCAGGGCCTGCTGGGCTGGCGTCGGGGTCGTGGTGCCGCTGCCGCCCTGGGCCATGGCGGCATCAAGCTCGTCGAAAATTCTCAGGTAGGTGCTGGTCTCCCGGTGTGGTTCGATCCCCTTGATCGGATCCATCCAGGGGGTGATGTCGGGCAGGGCCTGAAGGGGCAGGGCCAACGGCACCGAGGGGATGGGATAAAGATTGCGTTGCAGCCAGAACGAGCGAAGCGGCAGATAGGTGATGTCGAAGATCACCAGCAGCACGTTGAGCGCTGCCCAGATGGCCACGAAACGATCCCAGTGGCGGCCGAGGCGGCTTCCCACGGGGGAGGATCTGGCGTACCAGCGGGGGCGGGCCATCGGGATCGGATCACCCAGGGGCCCGTCTAATCTGCCTGTTAAACGACACTGCCCAAGGATTCCTTGAGCTCCTCCGACTCGTCCAGCGCCGCATCGGCCCAGCGCAGCGGCGACAGCCGCCTCAACCGGGACGACGTCAGGCCGGAGCCCAATGGCGCCGACCCCCAGGCGGATGCAACGCCCACGGCGCCCCCAGCCCGTTCCGACACCATGGTCGTGCCCCCCAACAGATCCACCTCCCGCAGGCCAGCTGATCCTCGCCCTGAAGAGGAAAACCCCTGGGAGTTCTGGCGCAGCGTGCTGATCACCCTGGCGATCGCCCTCGGTATCCGTCAGTTTCTTGTCGAGGCCCGCTACATCCCTTCCGGTTCGATGCTGCCCGGTCTGCAGTTGCAGGACCGTCTGCTGGTCGAGAAGCTGAGCTATCTCAGCCGTGCGCCGCGCCGGGGTGAAATTGTCGTCTTCCGTGCTCCCCACCACTTCGATCCGGTTCTACGCACCCAGTACGGCGACGCCGGACCCCTCCGCTGCCTGCTGGTCAACCTGCCCCTGATCGGTTCGATCCCGGGTCTCCAGCAACCCGCCTGCGATGCCTTCATCAAACGGGTGATCGGATTGCCTGGAGAGCGTCTGGTGGTTGATCCCCGGGGCAGGGTCACGATCGATGGCAGCCCTCTGGTCGAGCCCTATGTGAGCAATTTCTGCCCGGTCGATCCCCGGGGCATCGGCCCCTGTCGACCGCTCAACGTCCTGGTACCGCCGGGCCACGTCGTGGTCCTGGGCGATAACAGGGCCAACTCCTGGGATGGGCGCTTCTGGCCCGGGGGACCCTTTCTGCCGGATCGCCAGATCATCGGTCGGGCCTTCTTTCGTTTCTTTCCTTTCAGCGCTTTCGGCTCGCTGCCAGAGCCCAACGCTCCCGTTCGCTGAAGCCTGAAGCGACCACCCGACCCCGCAGACGCGGATCTCCTGGATCTGGTCGATTGGCCGCCTGGGAGGGATCGCCACCCTCACCGAAGCTGGCTGCTGCCAGGGGATCAAACAGGATCCAATCGCCGCTCCCGGGTTCCAACCTCAGGGGTTCCAGGCCGAGGAAGCGGCAGGGGCCCCAGCAGAGGGCCTGCCAGAGCAGGGCAGGGGACCAGCCGTGTCCCACCACCAGCTCCTGCCAGAGCATCGGCAACACCAGCCCATGGCCGGCGATGCCCGGTCGGCGCTGATCCAGGGGCAACAGCCGTTCCTCGGCATCGAGGGCTTCGTGGTGGACCGCCACGGCGCTCAGCAGCCCTTCGGCCATGGCGCTGATCAGGGCCTGCCGATCGCCGGGGCCGCCGAGGGAGGGGATCAGTCTCCATCCCTCCGCATCGGGATCGAGCTGGCCGCAATCGGCCAGCAGATGCCACCAGCACACGCTCGCCGGCGGTGGGTTGATCGCCCTGCGCAGCAGCTCCACCCCCTCGGCGGTGGAAAGGTTCATCAGGCGCAGGGGAGCCTCGGGAAGGACTGTGGTGAGGCTGAGCAGCGCCTGCAGTGGCAGCACCTCGCTCAGGAATGGATCCACCGGCCAGCCCGAGCGCAGGGCTTCCACCCGTTCGCGTACAAATCCGTCGCGGCTGAGGCTCGGATCCCTGGGGGCCACCAGCAAGGGGCTGGGTCCCATCTCGGCAAGCCGCAGGCCGCGTTCCAGCAGCGCCAGGGGCGGCAGCGACGCCCCTGCGGCGAGCCCGCACGCCCCCGCCTCCAGCTGCTCGGCATGGCGGGCGAGCTCCTGGTCGTTGCCACCCTGGCTGAAGGCACCCCAGAGCAGCAGGCGCTGGGGGCTGGTCCAGCTCAGATCAAAGGCCTCGGGGCAGTCCCGCCAGGGCCGGGCCCATGGCAGCAGGGCCACGGTTCCATAGCCTCCTGCCCGGGCCGCCGCCGCCAGGCTGTCGAGGGTCTCATCGCGTCCCTGCAGGGGTTCGCGCAGAACGCTGTGGGGATCGACGAGTGCCGGGCCCAGCCAGAGCTGTGAGGCATCGATCGTCCAATCCACCGACCCATCCCCAAGGGCGTCCCCCCCGAGGGAGATGAGGCGGTCACCACGCAGCAGGGCATCGCAGATCCGGGGGGGGCAGTCCGGTCCCTCCAGGAGGTTGACCTGTCGCAACAGCAGCGTAGCCGTGGCCATAGTGGGCTCAGAGGGCACCGGCGGCGGTGCGATCGATCACCCCCCCCAGGTGGGCGGTGAGGTTGAGGCAGCTGACCACCGGCGCCGCGTCGCCGCCGCCGGGGTAATCGATCACGGTGATGCCTCCGTTGCCCTGTTTGATCGACCAGATCGCGGCCGGACCAAGGCCCAGCAGGGCGCAGAGGATGGTCTTGTTGACGGCATCGTGGGCCACCACCAGCGCCGTTTCATCCGGGTTGAGGCCTGCCACGATCTGCTTCCAGCTGGCCAGGGAGCGGTCCCAGACCTGCTGAATGGTTTCGCCGTCGGGCATCACCACGGTTTCAGGGGCCACCTTCCAGGCCTGGAGCAGCTCCGGCCATCCCTCAGCGATTTCGGTTTCCAGCCGGCCTTCCCACTGGCCGTGGGCGATCTCCACCAGCCCTGCGCAGCTGGTGAGGGGAACACCGGGATGGGCGGCCAGGATCAGCTCGGCGGTCTGGCGTGGCCGGGCCATCGGACTGGTGTAGGCCCTCTGGATGGGCACCGCAGCCAAGCCGTCCCGGGCTGCGGCTGCCTGATCCCGACCATTGGCATTGAGCGGGATGTCGATCTGTCCCTGGAACCGCCCCTGGCGATTCCAGTCGGTTTCACCGTGGCGCACCAGCAGGAGACGGGGCCCCGGCCCCTTCGGCGGCATGGTTACACCCAGATGGGCGGTGCCGTTGTGGGATTCGATCTGGACCGCGATGCCGCCGTCCGCAGCGCGGCCGAGATTGAGCACGGAGATGGCGGCGTTTTCAAGCCGCAGACGCCTGAACCCTGAGGCCGGCAGGCCGAGCAGCTGCAGGATCAGGCAGCGCAGGATGGCGTTATGGGCCACCACCAGCACCGTGGCCGTGGCCGTGCCATCCAGCTCTGTGAGGTGGCGGCTAATCAGACCATCATTGAAACGACGGGCCTGCTCCATCAGCTCCAGCAGGGGCTTGAAACGCCGCCCGTCGGGCTGGTCCAGTTCCAGGTTTTCTGGATGCTGGCGCCAGAGACGCTCCTGCTCGGGGAAGCGCTCACGGATCTCCTGCCGCCGCAGTCCGCTCCAGGGAGCCAGATCGATCTCCAGCAGGTCGTCGCTCAGCTGGGGCTGGCAGGGTGAGCCGTGCACCGTGAGCAGCTCGCTGGCCGTCGCCTGGGCCCGCTGCAGCGGTGAGCAGTAGACGGCGTGAAACTCCAGGGGAGCCAAAGCCTGCCCCACGCGACGGGCCTGATCCAGGCCGGCGTCACTGAGTCGGGAGAGGTCGTCCCGGCCCTGGATGCGCTCCTCGAGGTTGAAGCTGCTCAGGCCATGGCGCACCAGCGCGATCCGAAGGGGCACAGACCATGCGCCGCAGGGATTCCCATCGTATGGGAGCAGCTGCAGGGAGCTGCGGTCCGCGGCGGCGGCTGGGCGCCAGGCGACAGAATGCAGGATCGGCATTGTGGCGAGGCCCAGCGGTTGAAGTCCCTTCCTTCCCGGCCGTCCACATCTTCGGGAAGCCCAGGCGAACCGACCTGGAAGGTTCTGCTGGCCCTCCTTTGCCTGGCGCTCACGGCCCTGCTCTGGTTCCAGGGTCTGGCCGGAAGCCTCGATCTGCCATCCGTCAGCAACGACCTGGAGCTGCGCCAGCTCGAACTTGCCGCCCTGGCTGAGGGCACTTTGCCCAGGCCGATGGCTGAGCTGCTCCTCGGGGAGGATCCGAGGGAACGGCTGGCCACCAGCCTTGAAACCAGAATCAGCGGCGGCCCCACGCCGGCGCCGGCCGTCGAACGCCTCGAACTCGCCCTGCTGCGCCGCGGTGCCTCCCCCGCTGAGGGGGACCAGCCGATCCGGGATCTGGTGCCGATGGTGGCGGCGGCGCGAAGGCCCCTGCTCGATGCCTTGCTGGGGCAACAGCGGATCTCCGTGGAGCGCCAGCAGGAGCTGCTGCAGGCCTGGCACCACCATCCCCTGGTGGCCCAGTTGAGCTGTGAGCAGCTCGGAGGGCCGGAGCCCAGCTGCCCCGCCGCCCGTCGAGGGCCGCTGTTGCTGCTCCAGCTGTTGGGCATTCAGGTGCTACCGACCCTGCTGCTGCTGCTGGGGGCGGTTTTGCTGATCCGCGAGCTATGGCTTCATTTCAGCGGACGGCGTGCGAGCCCACCACCGCTGGTCGGCCCACCCCTGTCGCTGGTGGACATCACCTTGCTGATCGCTGGAGGCTTCGTGCTGATCGGCGAGGTGTTTCTGCCCCAGTTGCTTCATCTGCCCCTGCAACAGCTGCTGCAGCGGCTGTTCGCCGAGCATCCTGCCAGGGTGCAGGGGCTGCAGGTGTTGATCCTCTACGCCAGCCTCAGCCCGGCTCCGCTGCTGTTCCTACGCCACCTGCTGCCGCTGGAGGGGAGGCCTGCCGATGGCTGGTTGCAGTGGCGTTGGCGGCCCCTGCTGCGACCCCTGCGGGAGGCCGTGGTCATGGTGTTGATGGTGATGCCGCCGGTCGCCTTGAGCGGCTGGCTGATCGACACCCTCTGGAGCAACCCCGGGGGCAGCAACCCCATGCTCGACCTCGTGCTCACAGGCAGCGATCCCTTTGCCCTGGCCTGTTTCGCCCTCACGGCGATCGTGCTCGCTCCCCTGTTCGAGGAAACCCTGTTCCGTGGAGTGCTGCTGCCTGCCCTGGGCCGGCGGCTCGGCGCCGCCGTCGCCGTGGTGCTCAGCGCAGCCCTGTTCGCCGCCGCCCATCTGAGCCTCACCGAACTGGTGCCGTTGTTCTTACTGGGCTGTGGCCTGGGTCTGCTGCGGCTGCGCAGCGGCCGTCTGGCGGCTTCGGTGTTGATGCACGCCCTCTGGAATGGCATCACCTTCGCCAACCTGCTCTTGCTGGCCGCCTGACAGACCAGTCGGCTGCCAGTTGCTGGGGGGCCCCTGGGGTGGTTCACTTGCGCAGCACTTCTACGGCAGCCTTGGTCGCCATTCCCACTTCCGCGCCCCAGCGCCCGAGCGTCCATCGCCCCGATGGCCAGCCATCGCCACGCGCCGCGCGCCGCCGTTCGCTTCAGCTCGTCCGGGGCTCGCTTTCGGCCCGCAGGGTCGAAAGCCATTCACCCGTTTTGGCCGGCCTGCATCGCGCCAGCACTGGAATCCTGGCGGGTCTGGGCCTGTCATTGGTCGGCCTGAGCGCCCTCAGCCAGCACTGGCAGACCGTCTTCTCCCTGAACTATGCCCAGCTTCAGGCCTCCCGCAGCCTCGAACAGAAATTGCAGGAATCCGCTGCCCTGTTGGAGCAACACCATCTCGGCGCCGCACGGCGTCCGGGCCAGCTGGTGCCAACCAGCAGCGAGAAGTTGATCCACATCGGTCCACCGAAGGTGATCCCGGCCCCCGCCGGCTTTTCAATCCTGGCCCACCTGCCCCGGCAGCCCATGCCAGCCGGCTACTGATGGCACGCGCCGCCACCCGCCGCCATCCCCCTGCCGCCAGCGGTTCCCACGACCGCCGAAGCCACGGCGAGCCTCGTGCACGGTCTCGACGCCATCGGGTTGTCGCCGAGCTGCCGGGCTCCTCCCCGCGGCGGATGGTGGCGGTGTATCTGCTGTTGTGCGCCGCCCTTGTCGGCCTGGGCGGTCGTCTGGCCTGGCTGCAACTGGTCGAGGGTGCCCAGCTGCAGGCCAAGGCCCGCTCCCATCAGACCCTGAAGGTCGATCCCCTCGGCGAGCGGCGCACAGTGGTCGACCGGATGGGTCGGCTGGTGGCGATCGATGAGGAGCGCTTCACCCTCTGGGCCCACCCCCAGTACTTCAACTTCCCCAACGATCCTCCCCAGCGGGTCCGGCCTCCTGCCGATGTGGCCAAGGCCCTGTCTGTGGTTCTGGCCCAGCCCGTCGACACGTTGCGCCGCGCCCTGGGCGATCACAAGAGTGGCGTGCGTCTGGCCACCAACCTTGATCCGGAGACCGCAGCCCAGGTGCGCAAGCTGGGCATCAGCGGCCTCGACCTCGACCCATACCCCCAGCGCATCTATCCCCAGGGCGGTCTCTTCGCCAATGTGGTGGGCTTCCTCAATAGCGAACGCCAGCCCCAGGCTGGACTGGAACAGAGCCGAGACCGCGACCTGCGGCGCCAGGAAACCCCGTTCACCTTGCGTCGCGGTGCCGACGGCACCCCCCTTCCCGATGGCCTGCGGCCCGGCTCCCTCTACGGCGATGACCTACGGCTGCAGCTCACCCTTGATGCCCGACTGCAGCTGGTGGCTCAGCAGGCCCTGGCGCGGCAGGTGAAGCAGTGGAATGCCAAGCGTGGTGCGGCCCTGGTGATCGATGCCCGCAATGGCGAACTTCTGGCTCTGGCCTCCACCCCCACCTACGATCCGAACGCCTACTGGAAGTACGACCCAGGGTTGTTCCGTGAGTGGTCCGTCCAGGACCTCTACGAACCCGGTTCCACCTTCAAGCCGATCAATCTTGCCCTGGCCCTGCAGGAGAAGGTGATCGATCCCAAGGGCACGATCTACGACAGCGGCCAGCTGACGATCGGCGGATGGCCGATCTTCAACGCTGATCGCAGCGGCCATGGCAGCATCGACTTCCCCACGATCCTGCAGGTGTCCAGCAATGTGGCGATGGTTCAGGCCATGGCCCAGATGAATCGGGATCGCTATTGGCGCTGGCTGCATAATCTCGGCATTGATGCCGTGCCTGATACGGATCTGCCCGGTGCCGTAGCGGGCCAGCTCAAGACCCGCGCTGACTTCACCGCCGGTGCGATTGAGCCCGCCACCGCCGCCTTCGGCCAGGGGTTTTCGCTCACTCCCCTGAAGCTGCTCCAGCTGCACGCCATGCTGGCCAATGGTGGCCGCCTGGTCAGCCCCCACATTACCCGCGGTCTGCGATCCGGTGATGCCCTGGCTAGCAAGGGCACCCCCACCGGTGTCCAGTTGCTCGATCCCAAGGTCACCCGCACGGTGATCGACTGGATGGAGACGGTGGTGGAAAAGGGCAGCGGCAAGGGCCTGCAGATTCCTGGCTATCGCATCGGCGGCAAGACCGGCACCGCCCAGAAGGCCCACAACGGTGTTTACATCCCAGGGGCGCGCATCTGCAGCTTCGTCGCCGTGCTGCCGATCGAGGATCCCCGCTACGTCGTTCTGGTGGTGGTCGATGAACCCCAGGGGGGCAATGCCTATGGCGCCACCGTGGCGGTGCCTGTGGCACGCCAGATCGTCGAAGCGTTGCTGGTGCTCCAGCAGATCCCCCCGAGCCGTCCGGTCGCAGCCATGGCGAAACCAGCACCTGCCCGCTGAGGGCCTGGGCTGGTCCGGCGGCGCTGGCTACGTTGCCCATCAGGGAATCCCAGCTCGGAGCGAAGCGAACCATGGCCAACCTGCTTGACCAACTGGCCGCGATCACGGTCGTCGTGGCCGATACCGGCGACATCGATGCGATCCGCCAGTTCACCCCACGGGATGCCACCACCAACCCCTCCCTGATCCTGGCCGCAGCCCAGATCCCCACGTATCAGGACCTGATCGATCGCTCCTTGCGGGAATCGCGTCAGGCGATGGGGCCAGGGGCCAGTGCTGCGGAAGTGGTGAGCGAAGCCCTCGATGAGCTCAGCGTCACCTTCGGTAAGGAGATTCTGCGGATCGTTCCCGGGCGGGTGTCCACCGAGGTGGATGCCCGTCTCAGTTACGACACCGAGGCCACAGTGGCCAAGGCCCGCAAGTTGATCGCTCTCTATGGCCAGGCGGGTATCGACCCCGAGCGGGTGCTGATCAAGATCGCCTCCACCTGGGAGGGGATCCGTGCCGCCGAGCAGCTGGAGCGCGAGGGCATTCACTGCAACCTCACCCTGCTGTTCGGCTTCGCACAGGCTGTGGCCTGCGCCGAGGCCGGGGTCACGCTGATCTCGCCGTTCGTGGGGCGGATCCTGGATTGGTACAAGAAATCCACCGGTCGCGATAGCTATCCCGGTCCCGAAGATCCCGGCGTGATCTCTGTGACAAGGATTTTCAACTACTACAAGACGCACGGATACCGCACCGAGGTGATGGGGGCCAGCTTCCGTAATTGCGAGGAGATCATCGAGCTGGCGGGCTGCGATCTGCTTACGATCGCCCCGGCTCTGATGGATCAGCTGCGCTCCAGCGATGCGGTTCTCCAGCGTCGCCTCGATGCCGCTGCCCCTGGTCCAGCTGAGGCCAAGATCACCCTCGACGAGAGCGGCTTCCGGGCCCTGATGGCCGAGGACACGATGGCCAGCGAGAAGCTTGATGAGGGCATCCGCGGTTTTGCCAAGGCGATCGAGACCCTGGAAACCCTGCTGGCCGGCCGCTTGACCGAGCTGGAGGGCCAGGGCGCGACCCTTGCCTACAGCCGCTGAGGCGGTTGCGGGGCACCCTGCCTCCGCGGGACGGCCAGGGGCCTCGATGGGCTGATCCGGCCGCGCCGATTCCCCGTTCCTACGCCTCATTCATCCCACCATGAATGCCCTCGACACCATGCGCGCCCTTGCCAGCACCGGTGAGGTGATCGAAGTGGAGCCCGGAACCCTGATCTTCCGGGCCGGTGAATCCGGCGACTGCATGTTCGGCTTGCTCGAGGGCACCGTCGAACTGAGCTGGAACGGCGACAGCGGCCACGAACAGATCCAGGCCGGCGATGTCTTCGGTGCCGGTGCTCTGGTCACCCAGGACCACCGCCGTTATGGCAATGCCAAGGCTCTCAGCCCTTGCCGCCTGCTGGTGATGAACCGCGAGAAGTTCCTGTTCGCTGTGCAGGAGGCGCCGATGTTTGCCATTGAGCTGCTCGGTTCGATCGATCAGCGCCTGCGCGATCTCAAGGACTGCACCCGTGGCTGATCCGAGGGGGGGCGGGAGGTTCCGCCGCTCGGATCAGCCCCGCTGAAACAGCAGACGGCGGATCACCCGCTGGGCGATGTCGCCATAGCCCATCTCGCCGGAGAGGATCTGGGCGATGCGTTGCGGGGCCGTGGGTCGTTTGATGCCGAGTTGGTAGCCCACCTTCGGCACCCGGTAAAACACCTGGGCGATTCGCTTGCCCCAGGCCATCGAATCACCCCAGTCCTGGCGCATGGCAGCGCTGTAGTCGGCCAGGGCGTTGCGGTCACCGCCGAGCCAGCGATCGATGGCGCGGCCTGCCTGGCAGCCGCTGAGCAGCGAGGGGCGCAGTCCCTCCGCCAGGAAGGGATCACAGAGGGAGGCGGCGTCGCCGGCCACGACCACCCCGTCGCCATCGAGGCGATGGTGGCCGTTCCAGACGCGCAGCCGGCCTCGACGTCGCAGGCCGGCCTCGACGGGCAGCCCGAGGCTCGGCAACAGCGAAGCGAGCACGGCGTCGCTGTCGGCCTCCTGCTGGCCGATGAAGGTGCCCACCCCGATGCTGGTGCCTCCCTGGCGGGGGAAGGCCCAGCAGAAGCCATGGTGCACCAGACCGAAATCGAACCGCGCCGTGTCGGGCTCGCTCACGGCCCCCTCCACTTCCACCGACACGGTGGCTGCGTAGCGAGGGGAGGCCGGGCCCAGGCCCAGGCTGGCGGCGTGGCCGGAGGCCGATCCCTCGGCCAGCACCAGCGCCGGGGCTGCGAGGGTTTCATCGGCTCCGATCCGCACATTCCAGAGACCGTCCTCACGGCCGATCACCCTTGCTTCGCTCTGGCAGCGCAGCTGGCAGCCGGCCTGGCGTGCCTGGTCAGCCAGGTAGGCATCGAGCCGGCTGCGGCGCACGATCCAGAAAGGGGCGTCCCCGGGAAGCTCTGCGGTCACCGGATCCCCCAACGACCAGGTGAAGCGGACGCGGCGGATCACCTGGTCCACCGCCGGAGTCAGATCGAAGGGGAACAGACGTTGCACCGAGGCGGCCATCCCACCGCCGCAGGGATTGGTGAGGCCGGGGGCCTGCTGACGTTCCAGCAGCACGACCCGGCGACCGGCGCAGGCCAGCTGAAAGGCTGCTGCGGTGCCGGCTGGGCCGGCACCGACGACGATGGCATCGGCGGAGGGGTGGCTCACACCTTGAGAATGTCGGCTTCCTTCGCCGCCAATAGCTTCTCGAGTTCAGCGATGTAGCGATCGGTGAGCTTCTGGACCTTGTCCTGTTCGTCGCGGCTTTGATCTTCGGAACAATCGCCGTCCTTCTCCTGCTTCTTGATCCGGTCGATGCCTTCGCGGCGAATGTTGCGAAGGGCTACCTTCCCCTCCTCGGCATAGCGAGCGGCCAGTTTGCAGAGATCCTTGCGGCGGTCCTCCGTGAGGGGAGGAATATTGATGCGGATCACTTTGCCATCGTTATTGGGAGTGAGGCCAAGATCGCTCATGCCGATTGCCTTCTCAATCAGGTTGATCGATCTGGCATCGAATGGTTGGATCTGAATCGTCTGGGAATCGGGGGTGCTGATCGTGGCCAGGGATTTCAGTGGCGTTTCAGCGCCGTAATACTCGACCACGATCTTGTCGAGTAGGGAGGGGTTGGCCCGCCCGGTGCGAATGGTGTTGAAGGTGCGCTGGGTGGCCTCCAACGATTTGCGCATACTGGCTTCCAGGTCCATGGCGAAGGGCTCCGTGCGTGGTGCGGGGGGAAATGGCGGGGGCGGTTGCCGGGGCAGGGCGGGTGCTGGCGGATCGGTGTCCGGCCGGGCTCAACGGGCCGGCACGATCCGGGTGCCGATGGCCTCGCCGGCCACGGCCCGGCCGATGTTGCCGCTGCCGAACAGGTCAAAGACGACGATCGGAATGGCGTTGTCTTTGCAGAGGGCGATGGCCGCCCCATCCATCACCTCGAGTTCGCCGCTGAGGACGTCGAGGAAGGTGAGGCTCTCGTAGCGCACCGCATCGGGATGGAGGGCCGGATCACGGTCGTAGACCCCATCGACCTTGGTGGCTTTGAAGACCACATCAGCACCGATCTCAGCGGCTCGCAGGGCGGCTGTGGTGTCGGTGGTGAAGAAAGGATTGCCGGTGCCGGCGGCGAAGATCACCACCCGCCCCTTCTCCATGTGGCGGATCGCCCGGCGACGGATGTAGGGCTCCGCCACCTCCTGCATCGAGATGGCACTCTGCACTCGCGTCGGCACACCGGCCCTCTCGAGACCGTCCTGGAGGGTGATGGCGTTCATCACGGTGGCCAGCATGCCGACGTAATCGGCGGTGGCCCGATCCATTCCTGCCGCTGAACCCTTGAGCCCGCGGAAAATGTTGCCTCCACCGACGACGATCGCCAGCTGTGTGCCGGACGCGACCACCGCGGCCACGTCATTGGCAATGGATTGGACAATGGCCGGATCGATGCCATAGCCCTGGTCGCCCATCAGGGCTTCGCCACTGAGCTTGAGAAGAACGCGCTGGTACGCCATCGAGCCCCATGACCCCACCGACAGTAGCAACCCCGCCGCCGCGCCACCCGCTGGCCCAGGCTTTCAGTACTCGATGCCGGCCTGGGCCTTCACCCCCTGCTCCCGGAAGGGATGGCGCACCAGTCGCATCTCCGTGACCAGATCGGCTCGCTCCAGCAGAGCCGGCGGCGCTCCCCGGCCGGTCAGGGCCACATGGGTGAGGGGGGGACGCAGGGTCAGCCCCTCCAGCAGCTGCTCCAGATCGAGATAACCCAGCCTCAGGGCCACGTTCACCTCATCGAGCACCACCAGCTTGCGCTCCGGGTCGGCCAGGTGCTCCCGTGAGCGCCCCCAGGCCCGCTGGACCAGGGCCCTGTCCCGCTCCCGGTCCTGGGTCTCCCAGGTGAAACCCTCCCCGAGGGCCTCCCAGGCCAGGGCCTCGCCGAACACCTCCAGGGCCCGCACCTCCCCGGGTTGCCAGCCGCCCTTGATGAACTGCACCACCGCCACCCGCTCCCCATGGCCAAGGGTGCGCAGCACCAGCCCCAGGGCTGCGGTGGTCTTGCCCTTGCCGTCGCCGGTGAACACCAGCACCAGCCCTTTCTCCAGGGTGCGTTCACCCAGCCGCTGCTGTTGCACCTCCCGGCGGCGGGCCATGCGACGGCGATAGGCCTCCCCATCCGCCTCCGGCGCCAGCGCCCCCCCCGGACCGAGGCTGGCGGCAGCCCGGTCCAGCCCCGTGCTGCCGGCGGGTTCGGGGCTGCTCCCTTCAGTCCAGGGGGAGCTGGGGACCGGCAGGGGATCGGGATCGGAGACGGCCAAGTCGGGGAGCTGCGGCGATACCCACTCTGGCGGTCTCAGGCCGCACGCTGCCGCTGCAGGGCGTCATCCACGGCCCGCTGCTGATCGCGGCGGGTGATCCAGTGGTGGTAGGTGCGGGTGTGAATCGTCACCGAGTGGCCCATCATCCGGGCTGCCACCGTGTCGGGCAGACCGATGTGGATGGTTCGAACCGCCCAGGCATGGCGCAGGTCATAGGGCCTGAGGGGCAGGTCGTAGCGGCGGAACTGCTCCGCCACCCGCCGACCGACCTGCTGGAGGGTCGTGCCGGGGAGATCGGTGCGCACCGGCGGCAGGGCCCGGCGGTTGCTGCCCAGCACCTCCAGGCCGAAATGATCCACCCAGTGGGGCTGGAACGGCCAGACCTGATGCTCGCCGGTCTTGCTGGTGGGAAGCACCCGGATCACCCGGTCACCGCCGGGGGCCAAAGGGGAGGTGTCGCAGAAGAAGGCTTCGTGGTTGCGCAGGCCGTAGGTCGCCATCAGGCCATAGACGAGGCGCCAGCCGGGATTGGGGATCCGCTCCACCAGCGCCAGGATGTCGCTGTCGCTCGGGAGCTGGCGGAAGCGGGCGGCATGGAGTCCATAGCCACTGGCCCGCTCGCTCCAGTCCTCCGGCAGGCTCAGGCCTTGGTGGCGGGCGAGGGCGGCCAGCACCAGGGCGCACTGCTGACGACTGCGGCTGGCGAGGGCATAGCTCTCCAGCACGTCTTCCAGCAGGGGGATGTCGAGGGGCCGTCCGCCGCTGCGCTCGGCCAGGCGCCGCAGATAGGGCAGGTAGGCGGCGGTCCAGGTGGTGCGGCTGCCGGCGCGACGGCGGCGCCGCCGGGGATCGGCGAAGAAGGCCTGCTCGAAGGCGGCCAGGGGTTCGGGCAGCCCCAGGCCGGAGCTGCGGTCCCGGCTGGGGCTGCCGGCGTGCGCTGTCGCTGTCTGCGCCAGGGCACTGGTGGCCGCCCCGTCGAGCCGCTCCGCCTTGGGCCGTAGCCGGGGCGCCCGCCGCCACTCGGCCCAGTCGAAACGGCCCTGCTCCAACAGGCGCTGCAGCTCCGCCAACCTGACCATGGCCTGCTCCAGGCCGGATCGATCGGCGGGGAGGCCCAGCGCCAGCCGCTGCATCCGCAATCCCTCCCCGTTCTGGCGGGGCAGGGGCCCGCGCAGGCCGAGTTCCTGGCCCTGAATCACCACGGTCCAGCGGCTGCCGACCGCCGCCAGCTCGGCGTTGCGGCGGTCCAGGTCGGCCTGCAGGGGATCGGTGGTGCTGGCCAGGGGGAGCGGTGGGGACGTTGCTGCGGACCCTATCGAGCCAGGCCGGCCCGGGCCAGGGGGCTCCACACCCTGGACCGCCGGGACCAGTCCGATGAACCCCGCTGGCGGGAGCCTGGCGTTACGCTCGCCCCTCTATCGGGTGGATGGGTGACATGGCCAGGGTCGGCGTGGTGCTGCTGAACCTCGGCGGACCGGAGCGGATCCAGGATGTCGGGCCTTTTCTCTACAACCTGTTTTCTGACCCCGAGATCATCCGTCTGCCCAATCCGGCCCTGCAGAAGCCCCTGGCCTGGTTGATTAGCACCCTGCGGGCCGGCAAGTCGCAGGCGGCCTACCGCTCGATCGGCGGCGGATCACCCCTGCGCCGCATCACTGAACAGCAGGCGCGGGAGCTGCAGAGCACCTTGCGTCAGCGGGGTGTGGAGGCCACCAGCTATGTGGCGATGCGCTACTGGCATCCATTCACGGAATCCGCCGTGGCTGACATCAAGGCCGATGGCATCGAGCAGGTGGTGGTGCTGCCGCTCTACCCCCACTTCTCGATCAGCACCAGCGGCTCCAGCTTCCGCGAGCTGCAGCGCCTTCGCCAGGCCGATCCAGGCTTCGCCCGCCTGCCGATCCGTTGCATCCGCAGCTACTACGACGACCCTGGTTATGTGGGTGCCATGGCCGAGCTGATCGCCCGCGACATCCGCGCCTGTCCCGACCCGGCCAGCGCCCATGTGTTCTTCAGTGCCCACGGTGTGCCCAAGAGCTACGTGGAAGAGGCTGGCGATCCCTACCAGCGGGAAATCGAAACCTGCGCCCGCTTGATCATGGAACGGTTGCAGCGGGACCTGGGCCATTCCAACCCTTACACCCTGGCCTATCAGAGCCGTGTTGGTCCGGTGGAGTGGCTGCGCCCCTACACCGATGCCGCCCTTGAGGACCTGGGCAAGGCTGGGGTCAAGGATCTGGTGGTGGTGCCGATCAGTTTCGTCAGCGAGCACATCGAGACCCTTGAGGAGATCGATATCGAATACCGGGAGATTGCACACGAGGCCGGTATCAGCAACTTCCGCCGCGTCCCAGCCCTTGACACCACGCCATCCTTCATCGAAGGACTGGCGCACCTTGTTCAGCAGGCCCTCGATGGACCAGAGGTCAACCTCGATCAGGCGGCGTCGTTGCCCACCAAGGTGAAGCTCTACCCCCAGGACAAATGGGCCTGGGGCTGGAACAACAGCTCCGAGGTCTGGAACGGCCGCTTGGCGATGGTGGGTTTCTCCGCTTTCCTGCTGGAGCTGATCAGCGGCCATGGCCCTCTCCATGCCATCGGACTCCTCTGAATCCCCCACGGCCAGGCCCCCCCGGCCGCCGGATCCGGCCGATGGCAACCGATCGCATCGACCGCCCCGTCGCCCGGCGGACCGATCCCGGATCCGGACCCTGCCCCTGGTGGCGGCGGTGATGCTGCCGGTCCTGGCGGCACCCCTGGCGGCCTCCGCCAGCCCTGCCCCTGGCCACCAGCGCTCCTGGGGGCGTGGTGTGTTCCCGGTGGTGAGTTTCGCCGGCTTCACCAGCCGCTTCGGCCTGCGCCACCATCCCCTTTCCGGCGTTCTCCGCCCCCACGACGGCCTCGACATCGCCGCCCCGCTGGGTTCGCCGGTGTTGAGCTGGTGGGGCGGCAGGGTGCTGGAGGTGATCGCTGACCGGGGTTGCGGCAACGGGCTGGTGATCCGTTCCGGCGACTACGAGCACCTCTACTGCCATCTGGCCGGCCATGCGGCGGCAGGCTTGTATCGCAGCGGACCGGTGCTGCTGGCCGTTGGCGATCGGGTCGCGGCCGGTCAGACCATCGGCCATGTCGGGATCAGCGGGGCGAGCACGGGTCCCCATCTGCACTGGGGACTGCGCCACCGGGGGCGCTGGCTCGATCCGGTGCTGGTGCTGCGGGCCATGGCCGCAAGCCGCAACATGGCACGGTCATCGCCGCAGCGCCGCTTTAATGTTGGGCTATTGCCCCGATCGTGAGCCCGCCGGGACCCACCCATCCTGATTCCCTGAATCTCCTTAGGCCTCCTGAAACCAGTCCCAAGCCTCCGGGATCGCACTGAGCACCTTTCGGCCCTCTTGTGAATCCCCGGATTCCAGCCAGGCCGTCAGGCCGATCTCAGGATCTCCTTACCACTCTCGCCCCCCCCTTGCCGCCGCCGTGACACTGACCCCCCTCAACCCCCAGGCCGCGACCACAAACACGGCCGGCGAGGTCTCCCAGGGACAGGACAGCCCCGGGCCTGAACACGCTGCCCACCTCCAGCCAACCCGGCAGGTCAGTGGTGGCTATGCCCTGATGGATTCGCTCCATCGCCATGGGGTGCGCCACATCTTCGGCTACCCCGGCGGCGCGATCCTGCCGATCTACGACGAACTGCACAAGGCCGAGTCGCGGGGCTGGCTCAAGCACATCCTGGTCCGCCACGAACAGGGCGGCACCCACGCGGCTGACGCCTATGCCAGGGCCACCGGCCGGGTAGGGGTGTGCTTCGGCACCTCCGGCCCTGGTGCCACCAATCTGGTCACGGGTATCGCCACCGCCCAGATGGATTCGGTGCCGATGGTGGTGATCACCGGCCAGGTCCCCAGGGCTGCGATCGGCACCGATGCCTTCCAGGAGACCGATATCTTCGGCATCACCCTGCCGATCGTGAAGCACTCCTGGGTGGTGCGCGATCCCGCCGACATCGCCCGGATCGTGGCGGAGGCGTTTCTGATCGCTTCCAGTGGCAGGCCTGGACCGGTGTTGATCGATGTGCCCAAGGATGTGGGGGCCGAGCTCTTCGACTACGTCCCGGTCGAGCCCGGTACCGCCGTACCAGCTGGATTCCAGCGACCGCCCAGGGCGGAGGCCGGGGCCATCGAAGCCGCCCTGGAGTTGATCCGCCAGGCCCAGCGGCCGCTGCTTTATGTGGGCGGGGGTGCCATCAGCGCCGGTGCCCACCAGGCGGTGCTCGACCTTGCGGAGCGGTTCCGACTGCCGGTCACCACCACCCTGATGGGCAAGGGTGCCTTCGATGAACGCCATCCCCTCTCGGTTGGCATGCTCGGCATGCATGGCACCGCCTACGCCAACTTCGCCGTCACCGAATGCGACCTGCTGATCGCCGCCGGTGCCCGCTTCGATGACCGCGTCACCGGCCGTCTCGACAGCTTCGCGCCGCGGGCTCGGGTGATCCACATCGACATCGATGCAGCCGAGGTCGGCAAGAACAGGGTGCCGGATGTCCCCGTGGTGGCTGATGTCGGTGAAGCCCTCACCCAACTGCTCGCCGCTTCCGTGGGTGAGCAGTCCCAGGGTCGCACCGAGGCCTGGCTGCAGCGGATCGACAGCTGGAAGCACCACTATCCCCTGGTGGTTCCCCGTCCTGAGGGGGAGATCGCTCCCCAGGAGGTGGTGATCGCCCTCTCTGAACTCGCTCCCGAGGCCATCATCACCACCGATGTCGGTCAGCATCAGATGTGGGCGGCCCAGTTCCTGAACACCGGCCCCCGCCGCTGGATCAGCAGCGCCGGCCTGGGCACCATGGGCTTCGGCATGCCTGCGGCGATGGGTGCCCAGGTGGCCTGTCCCGGTGCCCAGGTGGTCTGTGTGGCCGGCGACGCCAGCATCCTGATGAACATTCAGGAGTTGGGCACCCTCAGCCAGTACGGCCTGCCGGTGAAGGTGGTGGTGCTCAACAACGGCTGGCAGGGCATGGTGCGGCAGTGGCAGGAGAGCTTCTACGAGCAGCGCTATTCCGCCTCGGAGATGGCTGTCGGGATGCCCGATTTCCCCGCCCTTGCCGAAGCCTTCGGCGTTCGTGGCGTGGCGATCAGCGAGCGTGCGGAGCTGCGCACCCTCCTCGCCGACGCCCTGGCCCATCCGGGCCCGGTGTTCGTCGACGTCAAAGTGCGTCGCAATGAGAATTGTTATCCGATGGTTCCCCCTGGTGCCAGCAATGCCCAGATGGTGGGTCTACCCAGCCATCCAGAGCTGGCGATCGATACGATCCGTCAGTGCCGCGCCTGTGGCACCACCACCGCTAGCGCCCATCTCCATTGCCCCACCTGCGGAACCAAGCTCTGAACCGTTTCTTCCTCGCCACCGTGTTGGCGGCAGCGCTGCTGATCGGTGGCCTCAGTTTCTGGCCTGCTGCCGCCCAGGCGGCCGAGGTTCTTCAGGTCACCGGCCCGGACCGGCTGATCATCGGTGACCGCAACCGCTCCTCGCTGGTCCTGCTGGGTTGCATGACCGTGCAGGCCGGATCGGAACAGGAGGCCCAGTCCTGGCTGCGGCAACGTCTGCCCCGTCACAGTCGCGTCAATCTGCGGCCTCTCGGTGAGCGGGATGATCATCTCCTCGCCCTGGTCACCCCGGTCGAAGATCCCACCGCCACCGACCTGAGCACGGGCCTGGTCTCCGCTGGCCTGGCCCAGCCGACTCCCTGCAGCTGAGCACCATGGGCCTCAACCGCACCGCCCGCGGCATCGTGTTGGTGCCATCCCTGTTGCTGGGGGGGGCTTTCCTGGCGACTGCCGCCTGGGTCGATGGTCCAGCTGCCGCCAATCGCCCCCTGGCCCTGGGTCTTGGCGGGGTGCTGGTAGCCGTAGGCCTGCTCACCCAGCTTCTCCCGGACGACCCGGAACCTGGGCCCAGGGCCGATCGTGCGGGGAGCGGCGGCGGCCCTCCCCCGTCCCCCTGACAGCCCCCCCGGGGCTCAGGGTTCTGGAGCCACCCTTGCGCTGGATCGGCTGCGGCTCCGTACGTGCGCCAGCCGACTCTGCGGTAGGGGGCCATGTTGGTGCTAGACGCCGGGGTGATTGTGGTGGCCAGCGAACCGATGCCTCCCGGCAGCGACCCGGTCGAATCGGGGGCAGGGAACCTGCAGCGACGAGCGACAGTCCCGGAACATCACCCCCTGTCCGCCGCGACCGAGCCCTGGACCACCCATCCTCTGAAGGCTGAGCTGATTCTGCCGTTGGAGCAGGTGGATCTGGATGCCGTGGCCTGCGTCGGTGGCAAGAACGCCTCCCTCGGCGAGATGATCCGCGAACTGGCGACGGCCGGGGTGCCCGTCCCCGGGGGGTTTGCGACCACGGCAGCCGCCTACCGCCTGCTGCTGCGGCACAACGGCCTGGAGGAGCCTCTGGCGACCCTGTTGCGCGCTCTCGACTGTGAGGATCTGAGCGCCCTGCAGGCGGCTGGGGCAACCGCACGCCGCTGGCTGCTGGAGTCCGTCTTCCCGCCGGAGCTTGAGGCCGGCATCCGGCAGGCCTACCGCCGCCTCGGTGCTCCCGCCGTGGCGGTCCGCTCCAGCGCCACCGCCGAGGATCTGCCCGAGGCCAGTTTCGCCGGCCAACAGGACACCTTCCTGCACGTGGAGGGGGAGGAGGACCTGCTGGCGGCCTGTCACCGCTGCTACAGCTCCCTGTTCAGCGATCGCGCCATCTCCTATCGCCAGCTCCATGGTTTCGACCATCTGGAGGTGGCTCTCTCGATCGGTGTGCAGCGGATGGTGCACGCCGACCGAGGCTGCGCCGGGGTGATGTTCAGCATCGACACCGAGTCGGGATTCGCCAACGTCGTGTTGCTCACCGCTGCCTATGGCCTCGGTGAGACCGTGGTCCAGGGAGCGGTCAATCCCGATGAGTGGCTGATCTTCAAACCTACCCTCCTCCAGGGCTTTGAGCCGATTCTCAGCCGACGCCTTGGGGACAAGGCGATCCGGCTGGTGCGCAGCGATCCCTCCCCTGACGGGAGGTCGGTGCGGATCGAACCGGTGGAGGAGGCTGCCCGCCGGCGTTTTGCGCTCAGCGATGGGGAGGTGCTCACCCTCGCCCGCTGGGCCTGCCGGATTGAGGAGCACTACTCCGCCCGCCGCGGCACCGACACGCCGATGGACATCGAATGGGCTAAGGATGGACCCAGCGGCGATCTCTTCATCCTCCAGGCCAGACCCGAAACGGTGCAAGCCCGTCGGGATGGTGCAGTGCTGCGTCGCTGGCATCTCGAGCCCCACTGTCTTGAACCACTGCTCAGCGGTCGTGCCATCGGTGCCTCCGTAACCAGCGGCGTGGTGCGGGTGCTGCGCGATCCCAGCCAGATCGACCGTTTCGGCGAGGGAGATCTGTTGGTGACCGAACGCACCGATCCCGATTGGGAGCCGATCCTCAAGCGGGCCAGCGGCGTTGTGACCGATCAGGGTGGCCGCACCTGCCATGCGGCGATCATCGCCCGGGAGATGGGGATCACCGCGATCGTCGGTACGGGCGATGGATCCAGGCGCCTGCGAGATGGCGACAGCGTGACCCTCAGCTGCTGCGAGGGTGAGGAGGGCCATGTCTATCCCGGAGTCCTGCCTTTCCACCTCGAAGAGCAGCCGCTGCTGGATCTTCCCCCCACCCGCACCCGCATCCTGATGAATGTGGGCCATCCGGAGGAGGCCTTCAAGCTGGCCGCGATCCCTTGCGATGGCGTGGGTCTGGCCCGGCTGGAATTCATCATTGCCAATCACATCCGCGTCCACCCGCTGGCCCTGGTTCAGCCTGAGAGGGTCAGCTCCCCCGAGGAGCGTGAAGCGATTGCAGCGCTCTGCTCCGGCCATGCCAATCCGGTGGAGTATTACATCGAAACCCTGGCTCAGGGGATGGGGAGGATCGCAGCGGCCTTTCACCCCAATCCGGTGCTGTTGCGCTTCTCGGATTTCAAAAGCAACGAATATGCCCGCCTCCTCGGCGGTTCCAGCTTCGAACCACTGGAGGAGAACCCGATGCTGGGTTGGCGTGGTGCTTCCCGCTATGGATCCGCCGCCTTCGCGGCCGCCTTCGCCATGGAATGCCAGGCCCTGCGCCGGGTGAGGGAGCGGATGGGCCTCACCAACACCATCGCGATGGTCCCCTTCTGTCGCACCCCTGAGGAGGGGGATCGGGTTCTCGCCGCCATGGCCACCCAGGGTCTGGTGCGTGGCCAGAACGGCCTGCAGGTGTATGTGATGTGCGAGTTGCCCAGCAATGTGATCAGTGCCGAGGCCTTCGCCGAGCGCTTCGATGGCTTCTCGATCGGCTCCAACGACCTCACTCAGTTGACCCTGGGGCTCGACCGAGATTCAGCCCTCGTGGCCGATCTGTTTGATGAACGTCATCCCAGCGTCAAAGCGATGATCAGTCTGGCCATCCGCACGGCCCGGCGCTGCCACAGGCCGATCGGTCTCTGCGGTCAGGCCCCCAGTGATCATCCCGATTTTGCACGCTTTCTGGTGGAGGAGGGGATCGATTCGATCAGCCTCAATCCCGATGCCCTGTTGCGCACCCGGCTGGCGGTGGCGGCCCTGGAGCGCGAGCTGGGGATCGCTCCCACCAGGGGCCTCTGACGCCCTCTGCCCGGGGTGTTCAGCTGCTGGGCAGAGCGGGCAGCAGGGGCGGGCGCGGGCCATCGAGGAGCGGCACGGCCGAGAGTGTGGAGGACGCTGATGCTGTTGTCGGTGCTGTCGCCTGCACCCTCACCTCGCTGACCAGATTCCAGAGCAGCCAGGCGTAGGCGCCGTAGCGCACCAGGCAGAGAACCGCCAGGGCCTGGCAGAGCGGACAGTGGCTGAGGCCCATGGCGAAGGTCCGTTCCTTTTCCCACCACCCTGGCAGCGGCAGCGGGTTCTGGGGGGTGCTGCTGGGGATCTGAAGGGAAAGGGTACCGGCGCTGCGTTAAAGAACAGGGACGCCTTCTCGCGGCCCCCGTGCTCCGCCTCAGCGAACTGAAGCTACCCCTCGATCACAGCCAGTCCGATCTGGAGGAGGCCATCTGCCGGCGGCTGGCGATCAGTCGATCCCAGCTGCTCAGCCACCGCCTGGTCAAGCGCAGCGTCGATGCCCGCCGGCGCGCGGCGATTGCGCTGGTTTACAGCCTCGATCTGGAGCTCGACCTCGATGCCGCCGGCCTGCGTCGCCTGCAGCGGCGCTTCGGCGACGATCCCCACCTGCGCCCGACACCGGACAGCCGCTATCGGTTGGTGACTCAATGCAGCGCGCCGGTCCCCGGGCCGAGGCCGGTGGTGGTGGGTGCCGGACCCTGCGGCTACTTCGCTGCCCTGTTGCTGGCCCAGATGGGGCTGCGACCACTGCTGCTGGAGCGAGGCCAACCGGTGAAGCGCCGCACCGCCGACACCTTCGGTTTCTGGAGCGGGCGCCTGCCGTTCAACCCGGAATCCAATGCCCAGTTCGGTGAGGGCGGGGCGGGGACATTTTCCGATGGCAAGCTATACAGCCAGGTCAGCGAATCGGAAGCCCTGATCCGGAAGGTGCTCGAGGAGCTCGTGGCGGCCGGCGCGTTACCGGAAATCCTGACCGCCCACCGACCCCATATCGGCACATTCAAACTCGCGACCGTCGTGCGCGGCCTGCGGGCCCGGATCACGGCCCTGGGGGGTGAGGTGCGGTTCGGGGCGAAGCTGACAGGACTGGATCTCGATCCCGATAGCCGGGCTGTGCGGGGGGTATGGCTGGCCGATGGTTCCAGGTTGGCCACGAATCGGGTGGTGCTGGCTCTAGGCCACAGCGCTCGGGACAGTTTCGCCATGCTTCGGGATCAGGGAGTGGCGATGGAGCCCAAACCCTTCGCCATCGGTCTGAGAGTTGAACATCCTCAGGCCTTGATCGATCGGGCCCGCTGGGGCGCGGCTGCGGGCCATCCCCGATTGGGGGCGGCTGAATACAAGCTGGTGCACCACAGCCGCTGCGGCCGCAGTGCCTGGAGTTTCTGCATGTGTCCCGGTGGGCTGGTGGTGGGAGCCACGTCGGAAGCCGATGCTGTAGTGACCAACGGCATGAGCCAGCACTCCCGCAACGAGCGCAACGCCAACAGCGCCCTGGTGGTGAATGTGGAGGCGTCCGATCTGGTCGGTTGGGGGGAAGGTCCGGATGATCCCCTCGCCGGGGTGGCCTTCCAACGCCACTGGGAACGGAAGGCTTTCCAGGCTGGTGGTGGCGATTACAGCGCCCCGGCTCAGTGGCTAGGGGATTTCCTGGCGGGTCGCTCCAGTGCCGGCTCGCCGCCGCCACCAGGGGCGGTGGCAGGCTCGATCCGGCCAGGGCTGCGCCTCACTGATTTGCGAGAGTGTCTGCCGTCATGGGTGGCGGAGACGCTGCGGGAAGCGCTGCCATCCTTTGCGCGAACCATCCCGGGATTTTGCGATCCCGGCGTTCTGCTGACGGGGGTTGAAACCCGCACCTCCTCACCGGTGCGGATCAAGCGACAGCGCGAAAGTCTGGAGAGCCCAAATACACCTGGGCTACATCCGGCCGGCGAAGGTGGAGGCTATGCCGGTGGCATCCTTTCCGCTGCGATCGACGGCATCCGGGTGGCGGAGGCCGTGGCGATGGCGATCAAACCTCCTCTTCCTCTGAACCCAGCGGCACCAGGCGAATCTGCTTGCGACCGAGCTTGATCACGAATTCATCGCCGGGCTTGAGATCCAGCAGAGCCGTGTAGGCCTTGCCGACCATCAGGTTGCCATTGAACTGGACCTTGGTGCAGAAGCTGAGTTTGCGTCCGGCTTTGCCGGCCTTTGGGGCGGCCCCGAAGTCGACCCCTTTGGCGTTGAGCAGGGATTCGTAGAAGGCTGTGAAATTGAGACGCTCGCTGCCGTCCTTCTTGGTGGAGACGTAGCCGCAGGCCCGAACCAGTTCGGACTTGCTGACGTCACCCAGCTCTTTGACCTTGGCGAGGAGTTCGGCTCCGGTGAGCATGGTTGTGAACTTGCAACTCCTGCATAATGTCGCAAAAGCGCCCCATCCGCAACCCCGCCAGCTTCATCAAGACGGCGAATCTGAGTCTCAAGCCTCTATGCGCCAACCATGACGATCCGGCCAGCGCTTTGCCCAGCAGCAGCGTCTTTGCGTTGTGGATCCAGGTGCCTGAATCACCAGCGTCCCCCAAGCCTGCCTAGGCCATTCCTGGTCAGGGTTGGAAAAACTCGTCCACCCTCTTCCAGCCCATCCCTTGTCTCCTCTGGCCAGCAGGCACATGCGGATCATTCTCAGGCGATCCCAGTCGCCCCTGCATGCGCTCTCAGCCCTGGGCCACGATGCCGCTCCACTGCACGGCCTTGACCCGGTCACGGCGCCAGGAGTGAAATAGCAGAGGGTTCGATGCGGTGCAGAGAGGGCAGACGGCGATCCGGTCGCTTGCAATGCCCTCAGCCTGCAGTTGCAGCCGGGTGGCGGCACGGATGTCGAGACGATCCCTCTGGGGATTCGGGTCAGGCTGGAGGGCACCACAGCCGCGTAAGTCCTCCAGGGCTCGCTTCTCGTCCACGGGGAGATCGCGCAGCGCCAGCGCAACCGCCAGGCTCACCTCCCGTTCCACCTGATAAGCCTCAGCGGAAATCGCCGGCCCGAGGGCCACCAGCAGCTGGTCGCGTCGGCTGCCCGCCTGCTCCAGCAGGGCGATCGCCTGCGGCAGGATTCTCCCGGCCACCCCCCGCCAGCCGGCGTGGCAGGCCGCCACCCGACCGCTGATGGGGTCCGCGAGCAGCACCGGCGTGCAGTCGGCTCCACACACCCAGACGCTCTGGCCACCCTTCTCGCTCACCAGTCCATCCGCCTCGGGCCAGGGCTCTCTCTGGGCGCGGCCGGCCGGCAACACGATGGCGCTATGGATCTGGCGCGGACGATGGACGCTGATCCCGGCGCTGAGATGGGCGGCCAGTTCTTCGGGGCCTCGACCCTGCCACTGGCGTGTGAAGAAGCCGTGCTCGAAGTCACCCAGCAGATCGGCCTGCAGATACAGACCTCCGTAGGTACCCACCCAGCTCCAACCCTCCAGCGTGTTGAAGCCGGCATCGGGCCGATCAAAAGGGGGCTCGAGGGCCTCAGCCATGGGCGTTCTGGCCGGTCGGAAATGCCCAGGACTCAGACATCGGGGAGGTCCCGCAGCAACCAGAATCCTTCCAATCTGGCGGCGCTGGGTTCGCTCTGAACCGCCAGAAACTGCAGTCCCGCCCCCTGTTCTCGCGCCAGGGCCAGGGCAGCGGCGGCAGCGTCCCGTTCCTGGACGGGCAGGTCGGTCAGCAACCAGCGGTCCTCCAGACCGGCTTCGAGCACCAGGCGGTTGCCATCAAGTTCGAGCCGCACCGGCTCCAAGCCAGCCAGCCAGCCGGCGATCGCCAGGGGGCGGCTTCGGCTGAACAGCCGGATGCCGGGAATGGGTGTGGTCGGGTCGAGGCCGTCCGGGAGACAGAGCAGACCGGCGAAGCCCAGATCCCATTCCGAAGCCTCCGCCAGGGCGCCAAGGGGCAGGGTGGCCCAGGCCCAGCGATCGCCTCGGGCAACCTCCGGCAGGGGGACCGGTACCGGCCGGATCGGGCTCGGGGGTGGAGCCAGGGGCCCGGCCATATAACCCGCCTCCGCCGGGTAGACCTGGGACTGGCGCTCCAGCAGCCAGGTGATCAGGCTGTAACAGCGGCGACTGGCCACCAGCTCCAGGCCGACACCTTCGGCGGCGCGTTGGACCATGGTTCGCATCGATGCCCGCCAGCAGCGAACCCGCCGGGGGCGTGGCAGACCTCGCGATGCCGCTTCGGCCAGGGCTTCCTCGATCGCTTCGCGCAGCCAGATCGAATTGACCGTACCGGCGGAGCAGGGCCGAAGCCAGCGGAATGGCTCGCCGGAACCGGAGGCCGCGGCGGCATCCGGCGTGGCGCAGATCAGCAGTTCCCAGCGCTTGCGGCCATCGGCATCGAGCACGGGACGTGAGTAGTAGTCCAGCTCCCAGTCGGGAGCAACCTCAAGGGTGGGGCCAGGGGCGATGGGGCTCATCCCGCCGACTGCTCCTGCTGGCGCAGGACGGATCTGGCTCGATTGGCCCGGTCCACAGCCTCATTCATCACCGTGTCCTTGGCGATCAGCAATTCTCCTGGCTGGCCCTCGAGCAGGGCTGTGTTCAGGGCGATCCGACCGCGACCGGGATCGAGTTCGGTGATCAGAGCCTTCACCCGTTCGCCGGGTTGGAAAACCTCGCGCAGATCCCGCAGAACGGCGCCACTGATGGCGCTGTGGTGGAGCAAGCCGCTGATGCCACCCAGATCGATGAAGAATCCGTAGGGCTTGAGGGCGGCCACCTGTCCCTCGACCAACTGGCCCACTTCAAGCTCGGCGAAGCGGGCGGCGGTGGTGGCCCGGCGCTCGGAGAGCACGAGCTTGCGGGTCTCTGGATTGACCTCAAGAAACGTGACACCGATAGTCCGACCGACCAGGGCCTCGTGGTTTTCACCGTCCTGGAGCTGGGAGCGGGGGATGAAGCCCCGCAGTCCCTCGAGATCGCAGGTCACGCCGCCCCGGTTGAAACCGTTGATCAGCACCTGCACCACCTTGCCCTCCTTCTCCAGCTGGCGCACTTTGTCCCAGCTCTGGCGAAGGGCCAGGGCGCGGGCGCTGACGGTGACCATGCCATCGGCGTTCTGCTCGCGGGTGACCAGCACCTGCACCGGCAGACCGCGGGGGAAGCGCTCCTTGAGGTTGGTCATCACCCCGAGGCCCGCCTCCTTTTTGGGCATGAAGCCGGGGGCTTTGCCACCGATATCCACATAAACCCCATCGCTCTCGACCCCGACGACGGTGCCGGTCAGCACCTCGCCGGTGGTGCCCACCGGTTCGTTCTGGTCGAGGGCGGCGAGGAAGGCCTCCTCATCGAAATCGAAATCGTCGACGCTGCGGGTCGGTGTTGCGGACCTGGCCGGCGACGTTCCGGTGCCGTCCTGGGTGGCCGCGGCCGGGGATGCGCTTCTGCTGCCGGCACCCTTGCCGGGTCGCCCCCGGCCTGGCTCGGGCCCCAGCAGGTCGGCCATGGTCAGCCCCTCGAGCTCGGAGAGATCGAAGCGGTCCTCGTCGTTTGCGGAACGCACGGGGGCTGGAGCCGGAGCGGAGACGGCCGGCGCATCGGGGGCCTGGGGGGCCTGGCCTGGGGCGGCCGCTGGCCTGGCCGGCGCAGCCGGTGGAGCGGTGGCTGCTGCTGGCTGGGGAGCCTCGGCGGCTGCTTCGGGCTGGGCCGCCGGCCCCTCCTTGCGGATCAGCATCACCTGGGGCGGCCTGCGCGGCGGCGCCGCCGCCGCTGCGGTGGGCCGCTGAGCGGGCGGCCGGGGTTGACGCGGCGCTGGATTGCCGGATCCGGCCATGGGCGAGTTCGGGAGTTCTGCGAGTTCACACTGTAAAGACCTCTCCAGAACCGACCTCGGTTCACCGCGCACGATGCCCCAGCTCCCCCAGTCCTCAGCCCGGGAGCTTGCCCGGCTGCGTTGGCCGGAACTGGCGCGCCAGGCGGCCCGACCCGGCAGCACGGTGATCTGGCCGTTCGGGGCGATCGAGCAGCACGGTCCCCATCTGCCCCTGGCCACCGACGCCCTGTTCGCCGAGCGGATCTGCAGCGCGGTGCTGGAGCGTCTGGACCCAGAGCTGCCGATCTGGCGGCTTCCGATCCAATCGATCGGCTTCTCGCCGGAGCACCGTGGCTTCGCCGGCACCCTCAGCCTGCCGGCATCGACGCTGTTGGCCGTGGTGGAGGCGGTGGGTCGTGAGCTGGCTGCCGCCGGATTCCAGCGGCTGATTCTGTTCAACGCCCATGGCGGCCAGATTGCGCTGCTCGAGGTCGCCGCCCGCAGCCTGCACGCCCAGTGCCCTGCTCTTGCGGTGCTGCCCTGTTTCCTCTGGCGTGGTCCGGAGGGGATCGGTTCCCTGATACCGGAGCCGGAGCGTAGCGATGGCCTCCATGCGGGCCTGGCGGAGACCAGCCTGATGCTCCATCTCGAGCCTGGCCTGGTGGGACCGGAGCGTCAGCCCGATGGTGTCGTCAGCCCGCCCCCGCCTCAGGGATGGGGCCTAGAGGGGGAGGCCCCGACCGCCTGGCTGACGCGGGAGTTGAGTGATACGGGCGTGATCGGCGATCCGCGCGGGGCCGACTCCAGCTTGGGGGAGGCGCTGTTCGAACGGTTGGTGGAGGGCTGGCGGCGGCGGCTCGATGCTTTGCTGCGCAGCGACTGGCCGCCCCGTCTACCGCCGGCTTGACCCGAGTTGACTAAAGTCGTCGGGCTCCGTGTCTTGCGGCCCCCATGCCGACGCTCGAATCGACCCAGGCCGACCTGAACCAGGAACCGGAGGGTCTGCCCGATTTCAGCAGTGAGGCCTACAAGGATGCCTACAGCCGCATCAACGCGATTGTGATCGAGGGTGAGCAGGAAGCCCACGACAATTACATCGCGATCGGCACTCTCCTCCCCGACCAGGCTGAGGAGCTTGCTCGGCTGGCGCGGATGGAGCTGAAGCACATGAAAGGCTTCACCGCATGTGGCGCCAACCTCGGCGTGAGCGCTGACATGGACTTCGCCCGCGAATTCTTTTCGCCCTTGCGCAACAACTTTCAAGCAGCCCTGGCTGAGGGAAAGGTGGTGACGTGTCTGCTCATCCAGGCTCTTTTGATCGAGGCTTTCGCGATCGCTGCTTATCATATTTACATTCCTGTTGCCGATCCTTTTGCTCGCAAGATCACCGAAGGTGTCGTCAAAGATGAATACACCCATCTCAACTACGGACAGGAATGGTTGAAGGCCAATTTTGAGGCCAGTCGTGCCGAACTCGAAGAAGCCAACCGCGTTAATCTTCCTCACGTGCGCCGCATGTTGGAGCGGGTCGCTGCCGATGCTGCGGAGCTGCGGATGGAGAAGGAGGATCTGATCGAGGATTTCCTGATCGCTTACCAGGAGGCGCTCACCGAAATCGGTTTCAGCTCCCGCGACATTGCGCGGATGGCTGCTGCGGCCCTGATCGGCTGATCGATTTCGAAAGCGAGCGTCGGCCGCGAGGGGCGGGCGTGGCAGGATGTGTCGTCGGCGACAGCCGGCGCTTCAGCTTCCCGCCTATCACGAGGACCGCATGTTCGGCCTGATCGGACACTCAACCAGTTTTGCGTCCGCCCGCCACCTGGCCGAGCGGCTCGGCTATCCCGAGTACGCCGCTGGTGACCTCGACATGTGGTCCAGTGCTCCCCCCCAGCTGGTCGAGCGCTTTTCAGTTGAAAGTCTCACCGGTCGCCGGATCGAAGGTGCTTACATCGATTCCGTGTTTGTACCTGAGATGTTGCGCCGTTTCAAGACGGCCAAGCGCAAGGTCCTCAACGCCATGGAGCTGGCCCAGAAAAGCGGTATCGATAGCAGTGCCCTGGGCGGTTTTACCTCGATCATCTTCGAGGACATGAATCTGCTCAAGGAGCAGCAGGTGCGTGCCACCACTCTGGAATGGGAGCGATTCACGACCGGCAACACTCACACCGCCTGGGTGATCTGCCGTCAGGTTGAGGCCAATGCTCCACTCCTGGGCATCGATCTGGCCAAGGCCACGGTTGCGGTCGTCGGCGCCACCGGCGATATCGGTAGTGCCGTCTGTCAGTGGCTCAGCAGGCGTACTGGAGTGGCGGAGTTGCTTCTGGTGGCCCGCAAACCCCAGCCTTTGCTCGATTTACAGGCTTCCCTTGGCTGCGGCCGGATCCTGCCATTGGAGGAGGCGCTCCCCCAGGCCGATGTGGTCGTGTGGGTGGCCAGCATGCCGGAGAGCCTGAGCATCGATGTGGCGAATCTGCGCAAGCCTTGTCTGATGGTGGATGGCGGTTATCCCAAGAATCTCGATAGCAAGGCTGCCGCCGAAGGCGTTCACGTATTGAAGGGTGGCATCGTTGAGTTCTACACCGACATCGACTGGCAAGTCGTGGCCCTCGCCGCCGATATGGCCCGTCCGCAACGCCAGATGTTTGCCTGCTTTGCAGAGGCAATGCTGCTCGATTTTGAAGAGCACCACACCAATTTCAGCTGGGGCCGGAACAACATCACCCTCGCGGCGATGGATTGGATCGGCGCCGCTTCCCTGCGCCACGGCTTCCAGGCCGTCGGTCTGGAGACCGTGGTGCACCTTTCCCGATCGACCGCGGGTCTGGCCCGCCACTGACGATCTCCCGCCCCCTTCTGCCGATCCGAACCCATCCCAGCCTCACCTCGCCCCTCCGCCCTGTTCGCTATGGCCCGCCGTGCCCTCCTCGACTTCGAGAAACCCCTGGTGGAGCTCGAGGAGCAGATCGAGCAGATCCGCCAGCTTGCCCGTGACTCCGAGGTGGATGTCAGCCAGCAGTTGCTGCAACTGGAAACCCTTGCCAGCCGTCGCCGGGAGGAGATCTTCCGCTCCCTCACCCCGGCCCAGAAGATGCAGGTGGCGCGCCATCCGCAGCGGCCGAGCAGCCTGGACTACATCCAGCTGATCTGCGACGACTGGTTGGAGCTCCATGGCGACCGACGCGGTTCCGATGATCGGGCCCTGGTGGGGGGGATCGGTCGGATCGGCGATCAACCCGTGCTGCTTCTGGGACACCAGAAGGGGCGTGATACCAAGGAAAATGTCGCTCGCAATTTTGGTATGGCATCCCCCGGGGGGTACCGCAAGGCGATGCGACTGATGGAGCACGCTGATCGCTTCCGTCTGCCGATCCTCAGCTTCATCGACACCCCCGGAGCCTATGCCGGCGTGCTGGCCGAGGAGCAGGGCCAGGGGGAAGCCATCGCTGTGAACCTACGCGAAATGTTCCGGTTGCGGGTGCCCATCATCGCCACGGTGATCGGCGAGGGTGGCTCCGGCGGCGCCCTCGGGATCGGGGTGGCCGATCGCCTGATGATGTTTGAGCACAGCGTTTACACAGTAGCCAGCCCGGAGGCCTGCGCCTCGATTCTCTGGCGCGATGCCGCCAAGGCCCCGGCGGCTGCGGAGGCGCTCAAGATCACCGCGGCCGATCTGCTGCAGCTCGGGGTGATCGACGTCGTTCTCAGCGAGCCTGCCGGTGGCAACCACTGGGCCCCCCTGCAGGCAGCGGCAACCCTGAAGCAGGCCCTGGAGGACCAGCTGGCGGATCTCCTGGCCCTGCCTGAGCGGGAGCGCCTTGAGCAGCGCTACAGCAAGTACCGCCGGATGGGTCGCTTTCTGGAGGGGGCGAGCGCAGATCCCTCCAGAGTTGCTTAAGGTTTATCCATCGGCACTCTCCCTTTGCCCGTTGCCCTGATCACCGGCGCCTCCCGCGGCATCGGCGCCGCCACGGCCCGATCCTTTGCTGCCGCAGGTTTTGACCTGCTTCTGATCGCTCGGTCCAGCCAACCCTTCCTCGACCTCGCCGAGGAACTTCGGGCCCTCGGCCGCCGGGTGGAAACCCTGGAGCTTGATCTGGCCGACCCCACGGCCATCGAACCCGGTATCGGCGAGCTCTGCGGCCGTGGGCTGGTGCCCACGGTCGTGATCAACAACGCCGGTGCCGCCTGGACCGGCCCCCTTGCCGCCATGCCCCTGGACCGCTGGCAATGGCTCCTGCAGCTCAACCTCACCAGCGTCTTCCAGGTCTGCTGCGCTGTGGTTCCGCTGCTGCGCCAACAAGGGGGTGGTCTCATTCTCAATGTCAGTAGCCATGCCTCCCGCCATGCCTTTCCGGAATGGGGGGCTTACTGCACGAGCAAGGCTGCCCTGGCTTCCTTCAGCCGCTGCCTGGCAGAGGAGGAGCGCGCCCATGGAATCCGGGTGGGAACCCTCACCCTGGGTTCGGTGAATACACCTCTATGGGATAGCGAGACGGTGCGCAGCCAATTCGACCGCCATGCCATGCTTTCCGCAGACCAGGCGGCCTCGGCCCTGCTCTACCTGGCCCAGCAACCCTCCACCCAGTCCGTGGAGGATCTCACCCTCATGCCGGCCGCCGGCGTCTTCTGAACTGCGATGACATCCACTCTTCCGACGCCGATCACGGCACGCAGCATTGAGCCCACCAAACATGGCGCTCTCTCCATCAGCCAGCGCATTCGTCAGCGGCTCCAGGAAGCTGATGTGCCGTTTCTGGCCAATGACAACATTTCAGATTTTCTGCACGAAGGCGAACTCGACCAACTCGAGTCCGAAGTGGCCGAAAAGGTTCGCGAGCTCCTGCGCAGCCTGGTGATCGACATCGATAACGACCACAATACTGAGGAAACTGCAGAGCGCGTTGCTCGCATGTATCTCCATGAGGTGTTCAAGGGGCGTTATCATCCCCAGCCCAAGATTGCCTCTTTCCCCAATGTCAAGCAATTGGATGAGATCTATACAGTAGGCCCCATTTCTGTGCGTTCGGCCTGTTCGCATCATCTCGTTCCAATCCTCGGCAGTTGTTGGATCGGTATCAAGCCAGGCCAGCGGGTCATTGGGCTTTCCAAGTTTTCTCGGGTGGCCGACTGGGTGTTTTCAAGACCTCACATCCAGGAGGAAGCTGTGTTGATCCTTGCGGACGAAATCGAGCGTCTCTGTGAACCCCAGGGTTTGGCTATTTTGCTTAAAGCTCAGCACTATTGCATGAAGTGGCGGGGAGTGAAAGAACCCCAGGCCAGCATGATCAACTCAGTGGTTCGCGGTGACTTTCGCCACGACCCCAGCCTCAAAGCTGAATTCTTTGAGCTCGTCAAGCAACAGGAATCCTTGCTCAGCCACTGATTCCTTCCGCCAATTCCCCGCTGTTGCGCACCGCCTCCACCAAGGCCGCAACCCTGTCGAGGTTTTTGATGCCTGGCTCAACTTCCACCCCGCTGGAAGCATCAAGCCCCGCCGGCCTCACTGTCTTCAACAGCTGGGGAACCCTCTCCGGGGTGATCCCACCGGCCAGCCACCACGGCACCGGCACCTGGAACTCTCCCAGCCACTCCAGCGGCAGAGACTGACCCGTGCCCCCCAGCTGGCCTGGTACCCAGGCATCCAGTAGCAGCGCATCCACCACAGGGGCGAACTCCAGGGCCTGGTTCAGGTCCTCGGGGGTGCGGATCCGCAGCGCCTTCCACCACCTCACACCGTCCACCCGGCGCCGCAGCTCCTCGCAACGCCGGGCCGTTTCCATGCCGTGGAGCTGCACCACCTGGTGGCCTCCGACCTGCGGATCCAACAGGCTCAGATCGTCGTCGCCTGGATCGGCCACCACCAGCACTCTCCGGCACTGCGGGCGTTCGGCCGCCACCGCTGCAAACAGTTCCTGGCGTTGCGAGGGATCCAGATAACGGGGCGAGCCGGCCACGCCGATCACTCCGATGGCATCGGCACCGAGGGCGGCGACGGCTCGGGCCTGATCCGTCAACCGCAGACCGCAGACCTTGAGCAGAGGACGGTCCATCGGATCTCAGGTGGCGCGGAGGGTTCGGGGCACGCCAGCGGGCGGCGGCGGCGGTATCACCTTTCTAGGATCGCTGTGAAGGAGAGCGGTCCCTACCGCGATCCCAGGCACGGTGTACCGGAGGATCGTGGGCGAAGGCTGGCTGTTGATGCGCATCCGCGGGATCCCCCTTCGGATCCATCCCACCTGGTTTGTGATCCTGTTCGTTGCCACTTGGGGCTTCGAGCGGCGCTATCGGCTCAGCCTGGCCGACACGGCCTCCGAACCGACCATCTGGAGCGTGGCTCTGGCCACGGCCCTGCTGCTGTTCGTCTCGGTGTTGCTCCATGAGCTCGGTCACTCCCTGGTGGCCATCCGCCAAGGCGTGAAGGTGCGCAGCATCACCCTGTTTCTGCTCGGAGGGGTGGCCAGCGTCGAGCGGGAGTGCTCCACGGCAATCGGGGCCCTGCTGGTGGCCCTGGCTGGTCCGGCTGTGAGCCTGGTGATCGGGATCGGCTTGCTGGCCCTGGTCCACCCCGTGAGCCACCACTCCAATCTGCTGGGGGAGATGGTCACGCAGCTGGGGGTGCTCAATCTGGTGCTGGCTCTGTTCAACCTCCTTCCTGGCCTCCCCCTTGATGGCGGGCTGGTCGTGAAGGCCTTGGTCTGGCAGTTCACCGGCAGCCGCCGGCGTGGCCTGGAGGTGGCCAACGCCTGTGGTCGTTTTCTCTCCTTTCTGGCCGTCGGCCTCGGCAGCGTTCTGGTGTTGCGCGGTGCCGGTGTAGGCGGTGTCTGGCTGATGCTCCTGGGTTGGTTCGGTCTTGGGGCAGCCCGGAACCAGGGTCAGGTTCTTCTGGTCCAGCAGGCCCTGCGCGATCTGCGGGTCCGGGATGCCGCCCGCCGACGTTTTCGTGTGGTTGAGGCCGACACCACCCTGCGCCAGCTCACACAGTGGACCCCTACCCCGGCGAGCCAGGCCCCGGCCCGGTCGGCCGATGCCTCGCTCCAGCTCCATGGGCCGAGTGGTGGCTCCCCGCCGGACTGGGTGCTGGTCTGTGACCGCGGTCGCTGGCGTGGGGTGTTCGATGAGGCGATCCTCCAGCAGCTGCCGGTGCAACGCTGGGATACCGAGCGGGTGGCCAACCACCTCCAGCCCCTCGACAGCCTTCCCACCATCGCTGAGTCCCAACCCCTCTGGCAGGCCGTCCGTCTGCTTGAGCAAGCTCCCGCTGGACGCCTGCTCATGCTTGGACCCGCTGGTCTGCCCAGCGGCACCGTCGAGCGCCCAGAAGTTGGGGAGGCCGTGTTGCAGCGGATCGGTCTGCGCCTTCCTCCCCAGCTTCTGGCCACGGCCCGCCGTCTCAATGCCTACCCCCTCGGTCTGGCCCTGCCCCAGCTGACCCTGGCGATGGAGCAGAGCGGTGAACTCGATGGGGATGGTCAGGGACGAAGTGGCACCGAGGTTTCCGCGGGGAGGCGGTAGCGGTCGAGGCCGGACCGGACGGCTTCCCATTCGCAGGGCTGCAGGGGCTGCTCGATCCAGTGGTTGGGACGGCATCCGCCCTGCCCGCGCTCTGCCCATCCCAGGTCGAGATGGCGTTCCGCACAGCGGCGCAGATGGGCTTCGAGCTCGGATCCAACAAGCGGCAGGGGGACCAGCTGGGGCGGGTCTTCCCCAAACAGGATTCGCCAGAGATCCCCCGCCGGGGCGATCTGGATGCTGCCGTGCTGGAGCAGGGTTCCCCGGCTCCAGAGCTGGGCGCTGCCGATCCGCTTGGCTCCATCGCGGTGGACCAGATCGGCGGCCGTGCTCGTCGCAAAGCAGCTGGCCCGCTCTCGACTGGGCGCCCTGCGCCCGAAATGCAGGGGGTGTCCCAGCTCGGCGAAGGCCCTGCAGAGCCAGCCACAGGCCAGGCCATAGGCTCGGCTGCGCTGGGGCGGCGGCGCTGGCCAGACGAGGGCGTAGGTGATGTCTCCACCATGCAGGACAGCCCGACCGCCGCTCGGCCGCCGCACCAGATCGATGGTTCCGTTGGCCGCCAGCTCCAGCCAGTGGGGTGGCAGGGCGCGCTGGTGGTGACCCAGCGACAGGGTGGGGCGGCTCCAGCGGTAGAGGCGAAGACTGGGGGCCCCCGCAGGCGTCATTAGCGAGGCCTGCAGCAGGCTCTGGTCGATGGCCATCTGCCAGCACCCTTCGAGATCCAGGCTGGGTATCCAGCGGGCGGTGGTGCGGTGCTGGGGAGCTGCAGGCCCGGCCCCTCTGCTCGGGACTGGGCGGTTCAGCAAGGCGACCGCCTCAGGCCGGGGGCCTCCCAGAAGGAGGGTTCCAGATCGAACCCGAGGACAGCGGCCATCTGGGAAAGCTTCTGGCGGCAGGGCACACCGGCCTCCTGGGTCCAGCGATCGAGCCAGAAAAGGCGATGGGTGATCCAGAGCTCCAGGCTCTCCGGAGCGAAGCGGATTCCTTCGCTACGGCTGAAGCCATGGGGCAACAGCATCGCCACGTGGCGGGTGAGCTGCCCGCTGCTGCGCTCCAGGAGCAGGGGAAGCCAGGGCAGCAGCGCATCGGCACGCAGGCTCCAGAGGCGCAGCTCGGCAATCTCCGAGAGCTCGCGGGGATCCTCCGGATCCCGGGGCCAGTCGAACTGAAGCTCAAGGCTGCCGGCCGCATCCACCAGATCCGCCACTCCGCAGCCACGCAAAGCCTGGAGTGCGCCGAGGTCGAGGTCCCGGATCTGGGTGGCTTCGATCCGGAGGGTCGCCGGCACCGCCGGAGGTGGGTGGGCCATCAAGAGCTGTGACAGGGAGGGGGATGGGCCTGGACCGTAGCCACTCGGGGACAAAGAATGGCAGCGTTGCGTTTGTCTGACCCGATCATGATCAACCAGACCGAAGTGCTCATCGCTCTGGTGGTGGCGGCCCATGCCGGGGTTCTGGCCGTTCGTCTCTGCTTCAGCCTCTACAAGGCCTGAGATCCAGCCTCAACCTTGGCAACCCTGAGCGGGGCTGCTACAAGCGGTAGATCGTCCAGCTAAGTCTCGGTGCCTTCCTTCCGTCCCGCCAACCCCCAGCCTTCCTTCCAGGCTGGGCCCTCCAGGATTGCCAGGGCGCGCCGCAGGCCGATCGAACGTCAGGGGCGGCAGGAGGCGCTCTCCCAGCCGGCCCCGCCTCCGGCCCGTGGGCTGGCAACCCCTCTGGTCGCTGGAGTCCCAGGGGAGCCATCCCCACGCTGGTCACCCTTTGCCATCTTCCAGCGCCGCTCTTCAGGCCTCCAGGTGCGTCGCCGTGCCTCCCTGTCTCCCGGTTCGTTGTCGCCTCGCGCCGGGGCTCCAGAATCCCCCTTCGCCGCTGATCCCTTCGCGTCTGCCGATTCTCCTGGGCCAGCTCCGGCCCAGGTGGCGCGCCCCCATGCTGGTTTCCCCGCACTCGCCAGCGACGGGCATCTTCTGGCGGTGAGCCAGGAACGGCGGGAACGCTTCTGCAGCCTGTTGGGCCTGATGGTCAAGCTCGGTCTGGTCGCTGTCACAGGCGTCAGCCTGGTGCAGATCGCCGCGACTTATCAACAGCGTATGGACAGCAATGGTGAGATCGTCGCCGTGCTTGAACTCGAGAAGGCACGCCTGGAGCGAGCTCGGCAGCGCTTTGATGCCCTGTTCAACGTCGAGGGCGAGCAGCGGCTGATCCGGGAGCAGAGCCAGTGGATCGCCCCGAATCGCCTGCGGGTGATCTGGCAATCTGCGGAGGCGATCGCCCGGCCTCAGTCACGGCCCTGAGGTCAGGGACCGGCCGCCGTACCCTGCCCGTCCCTGCCCCTGTTTGAAACCCATGGTTGCCGCCACCGGAGACACCCTCCCCAGCCGATCCGCCCCCACCCCCGGGACGGCCCTGGTCACCGGAGCTTCCTCCGGAGTCGGTCTGTTCGCCACCAAGGCCCTGGTTGATCGGGGCTGGCATGTGGTGATGGCCTGCCGCGATCTCGACAAAGCTCGACGGGCCCAGGCTGCCCTGGCGATCCCCGAACAGTCGGTCACCCACCTGCAGGTCGACATGGGTGACCTCGACAGCGTGCGCCATCTGGTGGAGACCTTCCACGCCACCGGTCGCCGCCTGGATGCCCTGGTGGTCAACGCTGCGGTCTACCTGCCCCGCCTGCGCCACCCGGAGCGATCGCCGCAGGGGTACGAGATCTCAATGGCCACAAATCATCTGGGCCATTTCCTGCTGATTCAGCTCCTGCTCGACGACCTGAGACGTTCCGACCACCCCTCCCGTCGCCTTGTGGTGCTTGGCACGGTGACCGCCAATTCCAAGGAACTCGGGGGCAAGATCCCCATCCCAGCCCCCGCCGATCTGGGCGATCTGGCCGGTTTTGCCGCAGGCTTCAAGGCACCGATCGCCATGGCGGACGCCAAAGCCTTCAAGCCTGGCAAGGCTTACAAGGACAGCAAGCTTTGCAACATGATCACCACCCAGGAGCTGCACCGCCGCCTCCATGGTGAGACCGGCATCGTCTTCACCTCCCTCTATCCGGGTTGCGTGGCCGACACGCCGTTGTTCCGCAACACCCCGGCCGCATTCCGCACGATCTTTCCCTGGTTCCAGAAGAACATCACCGGCGGCTATGTGAGTCAGGCCCTCGCCGGTGAGCGGGTGGCTGCCGTGGTGGCCGATCCGGCCTTTGCCGTCTCCGGTGTCCATTGGAGCTGGGGGAATCGTCAGAAGAAGAGCGGCAGTGCCTTCAACCAGGAACTCTCCGAGAAGGCCAGCAATCCCGAGACCGCCCGTCGGATGTGGGATCTCTCGATGCAGCTGGTGGGCCTCGCCTGACCGACGCCTGGACCACGGCTGCCCCGAGCTCATCCTGCTGTGGGGCAGCCCACCGTCCGCCCAGGCACCTTGCAAGCTGTGACCGTTGTTCCCAAAGCCGGTTGGGGTTGCTATCAAGTCTGTAGCTGACGTCACGAATCGATGTCCCGCAACCTGCGCTGGGGGATCGGCCTGCTTCTGATCGCAGGACTTCTCCTGGGCGCATTCTTCTTCCTGCCCTTCCGCTCCTGGCTGCCTGGGGGCACTGTGGGCGACATCGCCACCCGGGAAGTGGTGAATGGAAGCAGCTTCAACCGCCTCTTCCCCAGGCCTCAGGCCGGGGAGGATCTGGTCTTCACCCAGGAGAAGCGTGGCTTCAGCCAGGCCCGTCTCAAAAGGGGTGATGAGGTGAAGGCCCTGCTCTCGATTTCGGATGTGGTCACAGCCCCGGCCAGCCGCAGCAAGTTTCTGCACAGTTCCGAGCAGCTCCAGTCCTGGCCCCTGGTGGACCAGGGAAGCCAGGCCAGTGCCCTGCTTGTGGCCGATCGCTTCCAGGTGAAAGTGATCGGCCAGGGAAGCGGACTCGATCTGCAGCAGCGCCATGAGCTGCTCGGAGCCTTTGACCTGCCTGGCCTGGCAGCCCTCAACCCGGCTCTCAAGCCCGCGAGCAAGGCCCGGGGACGTGAGGCCCTGCCCGCCGGCCAGGGTCAACCTGTGCGTCCCAAGGTCCGGGAACGCGAGCCTCAGGCCAGCCGCATCCCCGCCTTCCTGAACCGCAGCAAAGCCGTCCTGGAGCCCGCCGCATGAGCGTCACCGTTCTTGAACGCCTGGAGCGTCTTCCCCGCCGCAATCTCACGGTTCTGGCACTCAAGGGGATCAGCACCCTGGTTCCCGGGGGCTGGCGTAACCAGACCAGCGCCACGGATCTCATCAGCGATGTGCTGGGCAGCGACGATCCAGAGCTGATCCAGCAGGTCCGTGCCCGGGCCGATGAGCTGAGCCGAGCCCGCCATGAGGGCTACCGCCGCGCCCTCAGCCTCTACGACGCCGTCAATCGCTCCCAGAAGGCTGCCGGGGGTCTGCGGGTCCTGGCCAATGTCGCCGGTGCTCTGCCGCTGGTCAAGAGGGTGGCCAGCCTCACTCCCGCCAGTGAGACGTTGCAGGCTGTCGATCTGAGCCTGAAGGTTGCAGCCGAGATGCTCGCCTTCACCCAGGTCAATGGCCTGCCGGGGGATAGCTTCGCCGCCTTCTCATCCTCTCTTAACGAGTACACCGACGAGGCTCGGGTCCGGATGGCCGCTCTGGTCTGCTTCGATGCCCTCCTGCCTCTCGGTGATCAGGCCTTGCATCGCCTCGATGGTCTGCTGGGGAAGGTTGGCAGCCGACAGCTGCACCAGTTACCCGCCTACGCCGGCATGGCTTCGCTGTTGCCGGGCCGGGGCGAAGCTGCCCATCTCGGCTTCCTGCGCCGAGGGGTCGACCACTGGCTGGGCTGGGCCGACGGCTTCGTCGGTGAACTCGGCCTCAACAGCCAGCGGGCGGTCCGGGCCCTGGAGGGCACCCTCGGCCCCTGGCACGGGGGCATGGAGCAGCTGGCCACTTTCCTGGACGCCTTCACCGACACCTATGCCCATACCGGGGTGCAGGCGGTGGCCCGGAGGCTGGTGGAGCGGGCGGCGGCGGAAATCTGAAGCGCAGCCGCTGCCGGATGGCGCAGCATTCGGCAGACTCTCCATAGTCCCGGGAAAAGTGGCATGCGCTGGTCGGATGGACGCCGGAGTGACAACGTCGAGGATCGCCGCGGCATGGGTGCCCCTGCCGTGGCCGGTGGAGTGGGGCTGGTGGGCATCCTGCTGGCCATCGCCGTCGCTCTGCTTGGGGGTGATCCCTTTGTCGTGCTGCAGCAATTTTCCGGTGGTGGCAGCCCTTTCAGTCCACCACCGGCCCAGGTGGGCCGTCAGTCAGGAGCTCGGCCGCCGGCTGACGACAAAATGGCCGACTTCGTTTCGGTGGTGCTGGCCGATACCGAAGACACATGGACCAAGGAGTTCCGCTCGCTTCGGGCCAACTATCGACCGCCCAAGCTGGTGATCTTTGATGGCGTGGTTGCATCAGCCTGCGGCAGAGCAGCAGGAGCGATGGGGCCGTTCTACTGCCCTAATGATGAGAAGGTTTACATCGATCTCAATTTTTACCGCCAGCTGCGCCAGCAGCTGGGAGCACCCGGTGACTTTGCCCAGGCCTACGTGATTGCCCACGAGATCGGCCACCATGTCCAACATCTGATGGGCATTGATCAAAAGGTTCAGAGGATGCAGCGGCAGATGCCCCAAGCCCAGGCTAACCAACTCTCGGTTCGTCTTGAACTCCAGGCCGATTGTCTCGCCGGCGTCTGGGCGAACAGCACCGCCACCCAACGCCGCACCCTGGAACAAGGGGACATCGAAGAAGCACTCAATGCTGCCGGCCGGATCGGTGACGACAATCTGCAGCGTCAGACCACCGGGCGTGTTCGACCTGACAGCTTCACCCATGGCACCTCAGCCCAACGTCAGCGCTGGTTCGCCCGCGGTCTGCAGAGCGGTGACATGAACAGCTGCGACACGTTCAACACCAACCAGGTCTGAGCGCATGAGCGCCTGGGCGCCTGGGCGAGGAGCACCTGCTGACCACCATGGGCGGATCAGCAGGTGCAGGCCATCATGGAGTGGCTGCCTGACTCTGGTTGACTTGCTGGTTGGATTCGATGAGCAACCCCCCTGGGCTCTGACTGCATCCCGGCTTGGCTGGCCATGGATGTTTCCTGACTGGCCATAGGTGTTCAGCGATCAGATCAAGCCTTAGATCAGGCGTCAGATCAGGCATTGGATATGGACATCTGACCGCAATGGAGGCACTATCCGTAGCGCCCATGAGACAGCTGGATTCCCAATGTCTCCCGATCGAAGCGCTCAGAGACTCTGCTTGGTTGAACCCTGTTTGCTTGAAGTGAAACCATCGTGATATGGACTGAAACCATTGCTGCAGCATGTGCCTGAATCATCCCGTCCTCTGAACGGCTACAACAAAGTGAAGGGCCCATGGCGTGCCCTTGAACGGAACCTGAAGCCTACTGGCCAGCGTTGTGGAATGCTGGCTGGCGATGGATGCGATGGATTGGCGCATGCATCGCCAGCTGAGTTCAAGGATCTGCCGCAGCGCAGCGTTTCTAGCTCTTGGCGGTGATTTCAAACCATGGAGCTATGGAGACCCTGGCGGGTTCGAAGAACCGTTAGCCGTTGGAAACGAACTCAATCAAAACCAAGCAGGTCAAAGATCTCGCGATCCTTGAGCGGTTCGGCCTCCAGAGGTTTCACGTTTTCCAGCATCGTGCGGGCCAGGCTGAGGTATTCCTGCTGCACAGCTTCGACCTCGGGGCTGGGTTCCATTTCGAAGATGGTGCATTTCTTGAGGCGGGAGCGACGGATCGCATCAACATCCTGGAAATGGGCCATGGTTTTCATGCCGACCCGATCGTTGAATTTGTCAATCTGATCGGTCTCCCGGCTGCGGTTGGCTACCACTCCGCCGAGGCGCACCTTGTAGTTCTTGGCCTTGGCTTGAATCGCTGCGATGATGCGGTTCATCGCAAAGATCGAGTCGAAGTCGTTCGCCGTCACGATCAGGCAGTAGTGGGCATGCTGCAGCGGCGCCGCAAAGCCGCCGCAGACCACATCTCCGAGCACATCGAAAATCACCACATCGGTGTCTTCGAGCAGGTGGTGCTCCTTGAGCAGTTTCACGGTCTGGCCTGTCACATAGCCGCCGCAGCCGGTGCCGGCCGGTGGGCCACCAGCTTCGATGCACTGCACGCCGTTGAAGCCCTCAAACATGTAGTCCTCGGGGCGCAGCTCCTCGGTGTGGAAATCGACGGTCTCCAGGATGTCGATCACCGTCGGCACCATCTGCTTGGTGAGCGTGAAGGTGGAATCGTGCTTTGGATCGCAGCCGATCTGCAGCACCCTCTTGCCCAGTTTCGAGAAGGCGGCCGAAAGGTTGGAGGAGGTGGTTGATTTGCCGATGCCGCCTTTGCCGTAGACGGCGATCACCAAGGCTCCTTCCTCAATCCGCATCGACGGATCCTGATGCACCTGAACGCTGCCCTCGCCGTCCTCCCGGTGGCTGCCGTCCGCCGCTGGGCTGCCGGTGGAGGTGGGGGGCTGAAGGGTGGTGGTCATGGGTGAGCCTGGTAAGGCCTGGCACGTCTGTCTATCCAAGGATGGCGCCGATGCCACTGTGAGCCCATGGCGCAAAGCGAAACATCAGGGTTTCGCAAGGTTGGCCCAGCGATTCCTTCCCTCCCGGTCTGGCGACGGTTGGAATCGATGGGTCGTTCGGCAGCGCATCCTCGTTCTGGTCTGTGTCCCTGGGGGGCTCAGCGGCTGAAGTGGGCTTTGGCGTCATAGAGGGTTTCGGCCGTGATCTGGCTGAGCCCCCGCTCTCTGGCAAAGGTTTCGGTGTTGCGCCGCACCTTGCCCCGGACGAAGAAGGGGATTTTGTGCAGTTCCGCCTCTCCGTCGCTCGTCCACATCGGCTCGCCGCCGTTGGTCGGTGGCTCCAGGGTGGCGATGGCAGCCGTGCTGGCCGGGGGCTCCACGGCGACCGCTGCTCCCGTCGCCGGGGCCGGGCCGTCTCCCAGTCCAACAGCTCCAGGCCTGTCGCCATCCACGCTGCCACGCTCTCCCGCCGGTGCACCGTCGCCCAGGTGGCTGCGGTGACCGTCGACAAATTCGAAGTCGTGGCGAAACATGCCGATCAGATGCTCCTCCAGACCCATCATCAGCGGGTGAACCCACGTGTCGAAGATCACGTTCGCCCCTTCCCAGCCCATCTGGGGGGCATAGCGGGCCGGCACGTCCTGGACGTGCAGGGGGGTGCTGATCACCGCGCAGGGGATGCCCAGCCGTTTGGCGCTGTGGCGCTCCATCTGGGTACCGAGCACCAGCTCCGGCGCTGCCTCCGCCATCGCTTTCTCGACCACCAGATAGTCGTCGCTGATCAGGGCTTCGAGCCCAAGCTCCTTGGCGGCCGCTCGCACCTCACGCGCCAGCTCACGGCTGTAGGTGCCCAGGCCCACCACCTCGAAGCCGAGTTCGCGGCTGGCGATGCGCGCGGCGGCAATCGCATGGCTGGCATCACCGAAAATGAAGACCCGCTTGCCGGTGAGGTAGGTCGAGTCCACCGAGCGTGAATACCAGGGCAGTCTCGAGGACCGCTCGGCGGGGCAGAGTCCATCGGGCCCGATCTGCAGATCCGCTGGGAGCTCCATGGCGAGCACATCGTGCAGCTCGCGCAGGAACGCGGCGGTGGCACCGATGCCGATCGGCACCGTCTTCACCACCGGCATTCCGAAGCTGCGTTCCAGCCAGCCGCAGAGCGTTCCTGCCAGCTCCGGATAGAGGCAGACATTGGCATCGGCCGTGGGAATGCGCTGCAGGTCGGCGGGCCGTGCCCCCAGGGGGGCCACCACGGTCACATCGACGCCGTGTTCCGCCAGCAGGCGGGTGATCTCGCGCACGTCATCCCGGCAGCGGAACCCCAACAGGGAGGGGCCCAGCAGGTTGACCCGCGGCCTTCGGCCCTCACTGCGCCAACGGCCCGGATCGGGTTTGGGTGTACCCGGTGCCGGCATCCGGTCCTTGAGCAGGCCGCGCACCAGTTGATAGAGGGTCTCGGCCGCCCCCCAGTTCTCCTTCTTGGAATAGGCGGGCAGCTCCAGGCTCACCATCGGGATGCCGCCGAGCTCCATGCCGGCAGCAAGGGCGCCTGGTTGGTCCTGAATCAGCTCGGCGGTGCAACTTTCACCCACCAGCAGGGCTTCGGGCCGGAACCGCTCCACCGCCGCGGCAATCGACCGCTTCACCAGCTCCGCCGTATCCCCCCCCAGGTCGCGGGCCTGGAAGGTGGTGTATGTCACGGGTGGACGCCGGTCGCGCCGTTCAATCATCGTGAACAGCAGATCGGCGTAGGTGTCTCCCTGGGGGGCATGGAGCACGTAGTGCACCCCTTCCATTGAGGTGGCGATCCGCATGGCGCCCACGTGGGGGGGGCCTTCATAGGTCCAGAGGGTCAGTTCCACGGGATGGCGGGGGTGGGGGGAAAGGGAAGGCGGGGGTGGAGCGTCGGCACCGGGGCAGGCCCCGGCGTGGCCTCAGGCGAAGTTCAGCAGGGTCCGGCGCCGCAGCGGCCGGGCGAACAGCTCCGCCAGGTCGCCGGCCTGGTCGCAGCCATGGATCGGGCTGAACACCAGCTCGATCGACCACTTGGTGGCGATGCCCTCGGCCTCCAGTGGATTGGCCAGGCCCAGGCCGCAGACCACCAGATCGGGGCGCTCGGCACGCACCCGCTCCAGTTGGCGCTCCACGTCCTGGCCCTCGCAGAGGCGGGTGCCGGCGGGCAGCAGGGCGAGATCGGCGGCCATCAGCTGGCGGTCCAGGTAGGGCACACCCACCTCGACCAGCTCCATGCCGCATTCGCGGCTCAGGAACCGGGCCAGGGGGATCTCCATCTGGGAATCGGGCATCAGGAACAGACGCTTGCCCGCCAGTCGCTCCCGGTGGGGTGCCAGGGCGCGGCGCCCCCGCTCCACCAGCGGATCGAGCACCTCCGCCACCGTGGCCGGGCCAATCCCGAAGGCCGCTGCCGCCGCCGCCATCCAGTCGCGGCTGCCCTCCACACCAAAGGGGTAGGGAGCCTCCAGCAGGGTGGCGCCCCGGTGCACCAGGGCCCGGGCGGTGCCGCTCAGGAACGGTTGGGCCAGCAGCACCCGCGTGCCTCGACCTACCGGGGGCAGCTCGCTGGAGCGCCGGGGGGGCAGGCTGCGCACCCGCGGCAGCCCCATGCGCTCGAACAGGGCCATGAAGCGATCCTCGACCGCATCGGCCAGGGTGCCGACGATCAGCAGCTGCTCGGCGTCATCGACCGGCAGCAGCGGCATCAGCGCTTTGAGGGCCTCATCCTCCCCCTGGGTGAAGGTGGTCTCGATGCCGCTGCCGCTGTAGTTGAGAACGATCACCCGGCCGCTGTGCTGGCGGTTGAGGCGTTCGGCCGCCTTGGCGAGATCGAGCTTGATCACCTCGCTGGGGCAACTGCCCACCAGGAACAGGGTGCGGATTTCGGGGCGTCGCTCCAGAAGTTCGCCCACCAGGCGGTCGAGCTCGTCGTTGGCGTCGGCCAAGCCAGCCAGATCCCTCTCGCCCAGGATCGCGGTGCCGAAGCGGGGCTCAGCGAAGATCATCACGCCGGCTGCGCTCTGCACCAGGTGGGCGCAGGTGCGGGAGCCGACGACCAGGAAGAAGGCATCCGGCATGCGACGGTGCAGCCAGACGATGGAGGTGAGGCCACAGAACACCTCCCTCTGGCCGTTTTCGCGGGTCAGCTCCAGGCCCTCGCCGGGGTCGCTGGAGCGGGATGGGGCGTCCGCGGACACAGGGGAAACAACCATGGGAAAGACAGGAGCCCGGCCAGACCGCTCACAGCTAGCCAGGGCGGGCCATCCCCTGACGGATCGCGTTACAAGATTTCGGGATCAAGCCGCAGATGTCGGGCTGACGGTCGAACGCCGGCCAGCCCCGAACGCCCTCTCGGCGGCGGCGATCCGGATCCGTGGGCCGAGAGGATCGGAGCCGCAGGGCCTGCGGCGGCAATCCGGAACGCTTCAGAGACGGCGGCGGAATCCCTCTCGGAAGCCATCGCCGGGGCGTTCCGCCTCCTCGGCCGTGCGAGAGAGCTTCCAGACATTGCGCCCCAGGCGCCGGGCCGTCAGGCCGCCGCGCTGGACGATCGGCGCCCCGGGTCTCGCCCCCAACAACTCCGTGACCTCGGCGGTGCTGAGCGGGGCGCCGGTCTGCAGGGCCAGTTGCACCAGTTCGAGCCGCTGGCGCAGGCCCCCGAGATCGGCGCTCCGGTCATCCTCTTCCCCGTTCCAGATCCACGGCCGGTCGGCCCCTCCCTCCGCCAGCCGGCCCATCAGGCCCATTCCGATCAGGGCCAGGGCCTGCTCCGGCTTCACCCCCTGCTCCACCGCCTGGGCGATCCAGTCGGGTAGATCGGCGGGGTTGGGGCGGTCCGCCATCGGCTGCCCATCCCAGGTCTGGGTGGTGGAGGAGCTGGTCTTGGGGGCCATGGCGGGACCGGCGCTGATTGGCCGGAAGGTAACGGCCCTGCAGGCCGCCGCAAGGGGATCGCAGGGGGCCGGGTCCCCGCTTCAGCGGCCCCGCAGCCAACCGGGGGCGCCGCTGATTCGGCCCCTGCTGCCGACTGCTCCGGGTTGGCAGGGTGGCTCGCGGCCGCCGAGATCGAGATCTCAGGGCGTCAGGGCCGTCGATGCCCTCGCTCGGGACGTTGCCCCGAGAACAGCGCTCGGTCTGGCGCGACCAGGCCCAGCGTCTGGTGGCGGTCGGTGCACTTCTGACGCTCGAACCGACGGGCTGGTTCCACCGGTTGTCGCGCCCGATCCGCTTGAGGCCTTCCTGAAGGCGGAGCCTGGTGGTGCCGCTGAGCCTGGTTCGATCGGCAGGGATGATCGGGTCGATAGCGAGCCCTGATCAATCGGGCCTGCTGACGGCGTCGAAATGGCGGTTTGTGTCAGGGAGAGACGACCTTCACGCCGTAGGATCCGGCGACTGATCCTGCCGCGTTCTTTCAGGGGTCCCGATCGCGGCCTCCGTCTCGCTTCCCCAAGGTTCCAGCCCCAACCCAATCCCTTCTCGGAGGTGAAGACCGGCTCCTGATGGATTCCAACCTCCGCTACCTCTCAGCCGACGATCGGGCGTCCAGTGGCCGCCGCGCCTCCCTGCAGTCCCGTCGCCCCCTGGTGACCGGCACCGAGGTCGGTGGCCTGCTGGGTCAGGGTTCATCGGGCGCCAGCTGTGTGATCACCACCGACAGCGAAGGGCGGAGGCTGGCGCGTCAGAACAGTCACGTTCAATCGATTGAGCTGCGCACTTATATTTTCCTCGATTCGCTCCAGCCCCAGTTAGCTGCCTACATGGGCACCGTCAGCCAAGGTTTCCTGCCGATTCCTGGTGACGCCTGCCTCTGGTTGGAGGTCTCTCCCGGGATGGCGGTCCATCGGGTCACCGACATCGCTCTCAAGGCCAGCACCGTGCGTCTTGGCCAGATGGTGGTGGAGAGGGCCTTCGGTTCGATTGCTCTTTATCACCGCGATCAGAGCAATGTGCTCCACTCCGGTGATGTGGTCCTGGAGGCGATCGGCAGCAGCGTCGATCATCGCAGCCGCTGTCAGGTGACCTGGACGGAGATCATTCGCGCCATCAATCCCGACCACGCCGTACTGATCAACCGCCAGAACCGCCGCGGTTCGATGATCCAGGCGGGCATGAGCATGTTCATCCTCGAAACCGAACCGGCCGGCTACGTGTTGATCGCGGCCAATGAGGCTGAGAAGGCTTCCAACATCACAGTCGTGGACGTCAAGGCTGTCGGGGCCTTTGGCCGGCTCACCCTGGCGGGGAGGGAAGGGGATGTGGAGGAGGCCGCTGCGGCGGCCATGCGGGCTGTGGCCCAGATCAACGGCTGAGGGCCCCTGCACCGGCCGCCTGGATGCGAGCTGGATGGCGGCCATGGGCGGGGCCAGGCCCCCTGAAGCACACGCAAGAAACACGCCTATTTCTGTGGGCGGATTGATCCTGTGGAGCAGCGGACCAGGCGCCGCTGCTCCCTGGCAGATCGGTTCAGCCGAGGCCGAACAGTCGACGCAGCCCCGGGGCTAGATCACGGGCTGCCTTGCCGCGGCTGCCGAGTTTGGCCTTGAGATGGGGCGACATCAGCGCATAGCTGCAGCCCGCCTCGCGCACCCAGAAGATCGGGTCGTAACCACCCCCTTGGCCCTGGGGTTCGCGCAGGATCTGTCCATGGCAGATTCCGCAGCCCTCCAACCGAATCTGGCCCGTGGGGTCGGCCAACGCCATCGCGCTGACGAAACGGCCGCCGCGATACAGGCTGTCGGCGAGTTCCTGGAGGAGCCTCTGGATCTTCTCCGGATCGCTGGGGGCATAGCGGGCGGAGTAGATGCCGGGCCGACCACCGAGGGCATCGACCTCAAGACCGGAGTCATCGGCCAGGGACCACTGACCCGTGAGGGCAGCCACGGTGGAAGCCTTGAGCCTGGCGTTTTCGGCATAGGTGGAGCCGGTTTCCTCGATCTCGAGATCGCTGGGCTGAGGCAGCACAGGAATCTCCACCGCGTCGAGAAGGGCGCGGATTTCGGCGATCTTGTGGGGATTGCCGCTGGCGATGACCAGGGGCTGGCGGGGCTCAGGGGGAAATTCCGGCTTCAATCGGGCTCGGGGTAGCCGAACTGACCATTCTGGGGCAGCGCCGCGGTGCAGCACGCCGAGATAGGGCAGTGGCGGTTCCGGGCCTGAATCCATCGGATCGCTATGGCCGGAGTGTCCGGGGCAGATCCAGGGGCGGATCGGCGCCGCGAACGGAGCGTTTTGAGTCGGAGGAGGGATCCTGGTTGGAGACTGAATCGTTGGGAGGAGGTGGGGGTGAGGCAGGACGGGTTGAACATTCCACCCCAGGCAAACGCTTGGGGACCTGCCTCGCCCGCAACAGTAGGTAGAAACACTGGGTCCTGCCGCGGCTTGGGTCAACTTTCAGGGAGCCCTGACGACGGGATCGGGTGCGGCCCCTAGGTTGCTCTAACAAGCGAGCCGGTGGAACGCGATGCAGTCAAGCCTGGTCCTGCAAAACTTGCTCTCGGCACCGGTTCTTTTTTTCTTTCTGGGAATCCTGGCGGTGCTGCTTGGCTCCGATCTCGAAATTCCATCACCGCTTCCCAAGCTCTTCTCCCTCTATCTGCTGTTGGCCATCGGTTTCCGAGGGGGCGTTGAGTTGGCCCACAGCGGCCTGGGTTCTCTGGTGCTGCTCACGATCTCCGCGGCGGTGCTGATGTCGATTCTGGTGCCAATCTCCAGCTTCGTGATGTTGCGCACCCGTCTCGACCCCTACAACGCAGCCGCCGTTGCCGCCTCCTACGGTTCGATCAGTGCGGTCACGTTCATTACGGCCCAGAGCTTTCTCAACGTGTTGAAGGTGCCTTTTGATGGCTTCATGGTCGCCGCCCTGGCTCTGATGGAGTCGCCGGCGATTGTGGTCGGTGTGGTGATGGCCAAACTCACCGGCAGCAACGTGGCTGAGCGCGACGGTGAGCAGGCCCAGGGGTTGCGCTGGCGGGAGATTCTGCAGGAGGCGTTTCTCAACGGGTCGATTTTTCTTCTGATCGGCAGCTTGGTCATCGGCTATCTGGTGGCGGCTTTCAGCCCGGCCGGGGTTGAGAAAATGGATCCATTTACCGAAAAACTCTTCTACGGAGCCCTCTGTTTCTTTCTGCTGGATATGGGGCTCATTGCCGCCCAGAGGCTGCAGGATCTGCGCCAGGCCGGTGCCTTCCTGATCGGTTTCGCCGTGCTGGCTCCGCTGCTCCATGCCCTGGCTGGCCTGGCGATCGCGCGGTTGCTGGGTCTCAACCAGGGGGATGCCCTGCTGTTCATGGTGCTGTGCGCCAGCGCCTCCTATATCGCCGTACCGGCGGCGATGCGGATGACCGTGCCACAGGCGAATCCCTCGCTCTATATCTCCACGTCCCTTGGGGTGACCTTCCCCTTCAATGTGGTGGTCGGTATTCCCACTTACATGGCCCTGGTCCAACGCTTCATTCCGGCGGGCTGAGCCTGCGGCTGCCCCCCTTCGCCTGCCCAGTCCCAACTCCTCCCAACTCCCCTCCATGAGCATGAAACGGATTGACCTCTTCCTCAGCGAACGGGAGCTCGACAGGGTCTGCAAGGCCCTGCGCAAGGCCGGCGCCCCTGGCTATTCGGTGATGCGCCATGTCACCGGCATGGGGGTGGGTGGGGAAATCTCCGAGGCGATGGACTTCAGCAGCTTTGGCGCCAACGCCCACCTGATCGTTTTCTGCAAGCCGGAGCAGCTGACGCCGATCCAGGAGGCCGTACGGCCCCTGTTGCAGCGGTTCGGCGGCGTGGGGTTCCTCTCGGAGGCCGAGCCGTTCTGAACCCCGAGCAGCGCAGCTTTACGTTTCGCAATGTCCTGATCAGCCCTGCTTATCAGTGAGGGAGGCAACCGTGATGGCGCAAAGGGGCCCCATGGCTTGACGGAAGGTCGGGCGCCGGAGCAGGGTTGCTTCCGAACATTCCACCCCCCCTCCTCCAGGAGCAGGTAATGGCAAACGAAACCATGGGCATCGCCCTCGGCATGATCGAGACCCGCGGTCTGGTTCCCGCAATCGAGGCGGCCGACGCCATGACCAAGGCGGCTGAAGTCCGTCTGATCGGTCGCGAGTTCGTCGGCGGCGGTTACGTGACCGTTCTGGTCCGCGGCGAAACCGGCGCTGTCAACGCTGCCGTCCGTGCCGGTGCCGATGCCTGTGAGCGGGTTGGCGACGGCCTGGTTGCTGCCCACATCATCGCCCGCCCCCACCGTGAGGTTGAGCCGGCACTGAACAGCAGCTTCGGCCTGGGTTCCAAGGACTGAGCGGAGCGCGTTGACGCCTCCTCTCTCTCCCATCCCTAACGACCCAACCGGAGATCTTCCATGAGCAAAAAGTACGACGCCGGGGTCAAGGAGTACCGCGACACCTATTGGACTCCTGATTACGTACCCCTCGACTCTGACCTGCTGGCCTGCTTCAAGTGCACCGGCCAGGAAGGCGTGCCCCGCGAGGAAGTGGCCGCTGCCGTGGCCGCTGAATCCTCCACCGGTACCTGGTCCACCGTGTGGTCCGAACTCCTCACCGACCTTGATTTCTACAAGGGTCGCGCCTACCGCATTGAGGATGTTCCTGGCGACAAGGAATCCTTCTACGCCTTCATCGCCTACCCCCTCGACCTGTTCGAAGAGGGTTCGATCACCAACGTGCTGACCTCCCTGGTCGGCAACGTGTTCGGCTTCAAGGCCCTGCGCCACCTGCGCCTTGAAGACATCCGTTTCCCCCTCGCCTTCATCAAGACCTGCATGGGTCCGCCGAACGGCATCCAGGTCGAGCGCGACCGGATGAACAAGTACGGCCGTCCCCTGCTGGGTTGCACGATCAAGCCGAAGCTTGGTCTTTCCGGTAAGAACTACGGCCGGGTGGTCTATGAGTGCCTGCGCGGCGGTCTTGATTTCACCAAGGACGACGAGAACATCAACTCTCAGCCTTTCCAGCGTTGGCAGAACCGCTTCGAGTTCGTTGCTGAAGCTGTGAAGCTGGCTGAAGCCGAAACCGGCGAGAAGAAGGGGCACTATCTCAACTGCACCGCTGCAACTCCTGAAGAGATGTACGAGCGGGCCGAGTTTGCCAAGCAACTCGGGCAGCCGATCATCATGCACGACTACATCACCGGTGGTTTCACGGCCAACACCGGTCTGGCGAAGTGGTGCCGTAAGAACGGCATGCTGCTCCACATCCACCGCGCCATGCACGCGGTGATCGACCGCCATCCCAAGCACGGCATCCACTTCCGTGTTCTGGCCAAGTGTCTGCGCCTCTCCGGCGGTGACCAGCTGCACACCGGAACCGTGGTCGGCAAGCTTGAGGGTGACCGTCAGTCGACCCTCGGCTACATCGACCAGCTGCGCGAATCCTTCGTTCCTGAAGATCGCAGCCGCGGCAACTTCTTTGATCAGGACTGGGGTTCGATGGGCGGCGTCTTCGCCGTGGCATCCGGTGGTATCCACGTCTGGCACATGCCTGCCCTGGTCGCCATCTTCGGTGATGACTCCGTGCTCCAGTTCGGTGGTGGCACCCACGGTCACCCCTGGGGTTCCGCTGCTGGCGCTGCCGCCAACCGCGTGGCTCTCGAAGCCTGCGTCAAGGCTCGCAATGCCGGCCGCGAGATCGAAAGAGAAGGCCGCGACATCCTCACCGAAGCGGCTCGCCACAGCCCCGAGCTGGCGATCGCTCTCGAGACCTGGAAGGAAATCAAGTTCGAGTTCGATACCGTCGACAAGCTCGACGTCCACTGAGGGATTCCTTCTTCTGCTGAGGGAACCCGGGCAACAGCCTGGGTTCCCCACTAGGAATTGATCCGAACGACGCCCATCCACCCTTCACATCAAGGATCCCCATGCCCTTCAAGAGCACCGTGGGTGACTACCAAACAGTCGCCACCCTGGAGACTTTCGGCTTCCTGCCGCCGATGACCCAGGACGAGATCTATGACCAGATTGCTTACATCATCGCCCAGGGTTGGAGCCCCCTGATCGAGCATGTTCACCCCAGCCGCTCCATGGCGACCTACTGGTCCTATTGGAAGCTGCCCTTCTTCGGCGAGAAGGATTTGGGCGTGATCGTCAATGAGCTTGAGGCTTGCCATCGCGCTTATCCCGACCACCACGTCCGCCTGGTTGGCTACGACGCTTACACCCAAAGCCAGGGTGCTTGTTTCGTGGTGTTCGAAGGCCGCTGATCATCGATCTCGGCCCCCGGTTCCGCCGCCGCAGTGGCGGAACCGGATTAGTCTCATCCAACGAAATTCCGGAAACTATTGCTCCTGAAGCTTTAATTCCTTGGTTTTTCGCAAGCCACGGCTCCGATCATCGAAGCCGTGGCTTGGCTGGGAGGCACGCATCCTTCACGCCGGAGCCCTTCGGGCCCGTTGCGTAGCGGCGTCCCCGTCTCTCTGTGGTCATCACGGTCGCTCTGGCCCGTGCCCTGCACGGATGCTTCAGCCGACCCCGCCGCAGCGAGGCCCGCGAACCGTGAGCGATCACGGCGCTATTGCACTCCCGACGTTGCAACGTCGTCACTCTTTTATCCGGGCGGACATGGCCAGCACATCCACGAGCACATCCAGCCGTCAAGCAGCTCTCGAGCGCCGCAAGGCCCTCACCGACGGCGGCAAGAAGTCGGCTGGCCGCTTCGCCTCCACCCCAGGGCGGGTCCGCAGTGTCAGCGACGCGCGTCCGACGCGTACGGTTGCACCCGCCGCCGCCCCCTCGGCTCCGGTGAGTCCCCCACCGACATCTGCACCCCAAGCCCCCAGCCTCAGGGCTCCCCAGGTGTCGTCCCGGACCGCCCCCAGCCGTACCGCACCGTCGGTCACCAGGGTGGCCAATCCCAGTCGGGACCTCGTGCTCGCCCGCCGCGAAGCCCTGTCCCGCCGTGGCAAGCGGGCCGATACTTCCAAGGACCGCACCCGAACCGAACCCAGCCGGCCTACGGCCACCGGCGCCGGCTCTCCGGCACCCTCTGCCCCGGCATCGGCACCGGCGCCTCAGACGTCCGCTCCCTCCCTCTCCCTCTCGGCCTCCCGCGCCAGCGCCAGCCGCGGCGGCAACGTTGTCGATCGCCGTCCCGCCGTCAAGCGCGCAGCCATCCACAACCCAAGCCGTGCCTTGGTGCTCGCCCGCCGCGAAGCCCTCTCCAAGCGCGGCAAGTCCTCCACCACCTCCACCAGCAGCACCGCCGCCAGCGTGGCGCGCCAGAGCAATCCTGACCTCACCAGCCGCGAACTGGCTCAGAAGGTTCGCGAGTTGAAGTGCAAGGTCGGCTCCGCGGGCACCTCCCGCAATGGCGGCACCCGCCCCTCCGGACCGGACCGCCGCGGCGCCCTCAAGGCCGCCGCCGCCGATGCCAGCTGGAAGGTCGGTGTGAGCGAGACCCTGGCCGGACAGATCGTCACCGGTACCCAGGCCAACCGCTCGATCAAGACCACCGGCAACGAGGCCGCCACCTGCCGCACGATCACGGGCACGGAATACCTCGGTTCCGAGGTGTTTCAGACCTTCTGCCAGAGCGAGGCCCCCAGCCGCCAGCCCGACAAGGTTCGGGTGACTGCCACCAGCCATGGCAACAGGGTCACCGGTAACGAAGTGGGGCGTTCCGAGAAGGTGACCGGCGACGAACCCGGTACCTGCACCCTGGTGACCGGCACTGAATACGTCTCTGCCAATCAGGCCGCGGCCTATTGCGGAACCGGTGGTTCCACCGGTTCGCCGCGCAAGGTCGGCCACGCCCTGACCAATGCTGGCCGGCCTGTTTCCGGCGTCATGGTCGGTCGCTCCGAGAAGGTCACCGGCAACGAAGCCGGCTCCACCCGTCAGCTCACCGGCGACCAGTACATCAACGTCCAGGCCGAGGCTCCCGGTCGCGTTCCCGCCAAGGTGGCCAACCTCCAGACCCTGCGAGGCACCGGGGTGACCGGTACCCATGTGGGCCGCAGCGAGCATGTGACCGGCGATGAGCCAGGCAGCTGTCGGATCATCACCGGTGATGAGTACATCGGCGCTCAGCAATACGACCGTTTCTGCGGCGCCCTGCCCGCCCCAGAGCCGGCCAAGGTGGGATTCAGTGTCACCAATCGTCAGCAGGTGGTGAGTGGCACTCGCACCGGCCGCTCCGAAAAGGTGACCGGCGATGAACCCGGTACCTGCAAGACCATCACCGGAACCCCCTATGCCGGTCTCGATGAAGCGGGCACCTGGTGTCCGACCCAGCAGGTGGATGCCATCCGGCGCCGCACTCCCGTGCGCATGGGCACCGTGATGACGGGCATCCAGCCGGGCATCGGCGGTGTCATGACCGGCGCTGAAAAGGGTGCCTGCGAGGACGTGACGGGAACCCCCTATGTCGGCCCTGACCAGATGGCCAGCAGCTGCGGAATCGCTTCCGCCGCCGACAGCGATTTCCCCCAGCCCCTCGATCAGACTCCCTGGCAGCAGTTCTCGGTGCAATCGCCCTCCCGGGTCGCCCAGATCCAGCGGGAGCGCACCGGTACCGTGACCGGCAGCACCTACACCGAAGGGGGGAGAATCACCGGCCCTTTTGACATGGCCAGCGGCAAGGTGACCGGCACTGAGCAGTTCCGCCACGAACGCCGCAACAATGGCCATCCCTTGATCGCCGCCGCCGCCAGGCCCACCGCTCCCATGTCGGCCGCCCTTGCTGCCGCCAGACCCGTGGCCACCCCCTCTGACACCGATCCGAGCGGCCGTCCCCTCTCCAGGGTGACCGGCGAGGGCTCCGGTCAACGCATCACCGGTGACGACTGGGACCGTGGTGATCGGGTCACCGGCACCGAAGGTGCTTCCGCCCGCCGTCGCAATCCCAGCCGCAACGGTGCCGGCCGCTCTGCCATGCCACCGGCCATGCAGCTGAAGCGCAACGACGAGGTTCCTCAACCCGTGAGTCGGGTCACCGGGTCCAGCGGCAACACCGCTTCTGGCTCGCTGATCACGGTCTCCGGCGGCGCTCGGGGCTGATCCGCCGATGCCACGTCGTCCGGCCTCAACCATTCGTCCCACCGCCCCGACGGCGGCACGGCGACGCCCCGGCCGGCCCGACGGCAGCCTGGGAGATCGATTGGCTGCGGTGCGCCGCGGTGAGCTTCCGACCGAGCCCCTGCCGGTCCTGCGGCCCTCCGTCATGGCTCCTGTCCGTCGCTTCGATCGTCCGGGTCCCATCCCCGGCAATGGGGGGCTACATCCCCTCACCGATGGCAGCGCCAATGCGCGCCTGCAGGCTTACGACAACCGCGTCAAGGAATCCTTTGACCGGATCGTCCCTGTGCTCAAGCGGCTTTCAGCTCTCCAGCACGAGAGTGATTTCGTCAGCCAGGCCCAGGAGCTTGCCCGCACTGAACTTGGCTATGAGGTCCCTCTGCCGATTCTCGAGCGGGCCTGGGTCACCCAGCTCGATATGCGCAGCCTGTTCGCCTGGTGCCTGTTCGAGACCTATGAACAGCTCAGCGCCAGCTTCTTCCAGGAGGACCCGCTTCAGGGTCAACGGGGGAGTCCGGCAGCCGCTGCATTTGAGCGTTTCCTGCTCGACTGCGGTTTCCATCTGCTCGACATCACCCCCTGTGCCGATGGTCGTCTTGCCCATGCCATCGCCTTTGCCCTGAGGCTTCCCTATAGCGCGGTCCGCCGCCGACCCCATGCCGGTGCCCTGTTCGATGTTGAGAACACGGTGCAGCGCTGGATCAAAACCGAACATCGCCGCTACCGCGAGGCCGCTCCCAATCCCGCCCACGCCGATACCCGCTACCTGAAGGTGGTGCTCTACCACTTCAGCTCCCTTGACCCCCAGCATGAGGGTTGCGCCGCCCACGGCAGCGACGATGCCCTGGCAGCCAGCTGTGGCCACAAACGACTCCAGGATTTTCAGCAGGCGGTCGAAAATAGTTTCTGCTGCGGCGCCTCCGTCGATCTGTTGTTGATCGGCATCGACACCGACACCGATGCCATTCGCGTTCATGTGCCCGGCATGGATGGCAGCACCAATCTTGAGCGATGGCTGGATGCTCGCGACGTCTATGAAGCCACCCGCATCCTTTCCCCTGAGGAGGGCAGGCGCCGCATTCACAACCTGGTCGAGCAAGCGGCGACGGCGACTCCCGATCCCGGCATGGTTCGCCTGATTGCCAGGTTACTCGAGAACAACATTGCCCAGATTGATTATGTGCGTCAGTACTACGCTGGCCACTACAGCGATGCCGGTCACGCCGAGCGCTTCATCGGTGTGGGCATTGGCTTCAAGGAGGTTCATCTTCGCAACCTCACCTATTTTGCCTACATGGATACCGTCGAAGAAGGCGCAGCCGACCTCGATGTAGGCGTCAAGATTTTTAAGGGCCTCAATGTCTCCCGTGGTCTGCCTATCCCGGTGGTGATTCGTTTCGACTACAGCGGCACCGTACCCGGCGCTCGCGACAGGGCTGTTCGCAGTGCCTGGCGCGTGATGGAAGCGATGCGTGCCCGCTATGCCGATCTCGTCGCCGAGGGGTTGCTGCATGTGTTGTTGACCGTCCATGACCAGGATCGGCTTGAACCCGCCGAGGCGGTAGGTTCCACGATCAGCTTCGAGACGGTGGGAGGACACTGAGATGCTCATCTGTCGTGTGGTGAAACCGCTCGTTTCCACCAATCGCATCCCCGACTTCGAGCACAAACACCTGCAGGTGGTGCTCGATGGCAGCACCCAGAAGGTTGCTGTCGACGCCGTTGGTTCCAAGCCGGGCGATTGGGTCATCTGCGTGGGTAGTTCGGCGGCCCGTGAAGCTGCTGGCAGCAAGTCCTACCCCAGCGATCTGACCATCGTGGGGATCATCGACTATTGGGATCCCGAGGCTGCCAAGGCCGCGGCTGCCGCCCTCAACCCCCCCAAACCTGCTGAGGCCGCTCTGCCTTCCCCACCGCCTCCCCCTGCTGCTTCGGCCTCCCCATCCACCGCCACGGCCAAGGGTGATCCGGCGGCTGGCGCTGCTGGTGGCAACAACGGTCTTGATTCCAGCTCCAGGCCGGGGGAGTCCCCCTGATGGAAATCATGCAGGTGACCGGATCGCTGGTCTGTACCTTCCGTGTTGCCGGCCTTGAGCACTGGAACTTGCGCGTGCTGCGCAGTCCCAAGGGCAAGTTCAGCGTTGCCGTGGATCCGGTCGGGGCCCGCGTGGGTAATTGGGTGTTCACTGCCAGCGGTTCGGCCGCCCGCTTCGCCTGCGGCAATCCCGAGGTGCAAACCGACCTGACGATCGGCGGGATCATCGATTTCTGGGAACCCGATGGCTGAACACCGCCGCTGTCCCTGAGGCAGCTTCTGTCCTCCCTCCGTTCACCGCCGCGCGCTGCCCCCCTCTCCCTTCCCAGCCATGGCCCCCCGCACCACCCGCACCCGTTCCCGCGCCGCTGCCCCAGCTGCCAGTCCCGCGGTCCAGGAAAGCCCAATCATCAGCGGAACGGCGAGTCCACCCACCCCGCAGGCTGACGCTGCTGCCGATTCCGAGGCTGGGCCTGGCGATCCCACCTCCCTCCCCGACCACCCTGTCGGAGAGGGTTCCAGCAGCGAGGTGGCTCCGGGGGCCCTCGTGCCTCTGGCAGCGGCGTCGGCTGACCCCGCCCCCGCCCCCGCCCCGGCGGTGGAGCCAACACCGGTGAAGGCAACACCGGTGCGCACTGCCCGGAGCAGTGGCCGCAGCACCACCCCGAGAGCTGCCCTCAGCCGCTCCAGCAGCGGCGGGGGGCGTCCATCAACGCCCCGTAGCACCGCCGCTCGTTCCGCCCCTGCCGCCTCCTCCTCCAGGGGCGGTTCCGGCACTCCGCTTCCACCTTCCACCCCATCCACCCGCAACCTTCCCATGGCTGACTCGGTACAGGGCATTGCCCTCGGCATGATCGAAACCCGCGGCCTGGTCCCCGCCATTGAGGCGGCCGACGCCATGACCAAAGCAGCTGAAGTGACCCTGGTCTCCCGCGAATTCGTCGGTGGCGGCTATGTCACCGTGATGGTCCGCGGTGAAACCGGTGCAGTCAATGCCGCCGTTCGCGCCGGCGCCGATGCCTGCGAGCGGGTCGGCGACGGCCTTGTGGCCGCCCACATCATTGCCCGGCCCCATTCGGAGGTTGAACCGGCCATCGCCGCCAGTGGTGCCGTTCGCCGTCTCTGATGCCCATGGATGCTGCCCATCCGCGCGTCCTGGGCTACCTGGGACGCGCCCTGAGCCTCGAGCTCACCGCCGTTCAGCAGTACATGACCCACGCCTCCCTGGCCGAAGCCTGGGGGGATCAGGATTCCGCGGACCGCTTCCGTCGCGAGACGGTCGAGGAGATGCGTCACGCCGAGATCATCATCCAGCGGATGCTCAGCCTTGGGGTTGCACCAGCAGCCTCCCAGCTGCTTCCCGTGGGTCTTGGTTCCGACCTGATCGCGTTGTTGCATCGCAACGCCGAATTGGAGCAGGTTCTGGTTGGCCACTACGCCGATGCGGTCCGGTTCTGCGGTCTGATCGCCGATGGTGATCACCGCGGTTTCTTCGAGGAGCTCTGGCGCGATGAATCCCATCACGCCGATGATCTGGCCCACTGGCTGGCCAGCATTGGGGCCGATCCCAGGGCGCACGCTGTCCGCGCCGCCCTCGCCTGAATCTTGGTGGTCTTCAGGCTCCTTGCATCCTGCGTGCATCCAACAGGCGCGGCTGTTTGTTCCTGACTGGCCCTAAGTCAGCATCGGAGCGCCTGCTCCGCCCCCTCGGTCGCATCACCAGCCACAGCTGATCGCCCCTGAAAGGCAGGGGCGTCTCTGCACCGATCGATCACGCTGTCGCGGCTGCCCCATCCAACCGATCCCTGCCGGGGGCGGCCTGGATCCCCGGCATCCCGATCCTTGGATCAGAACCCCTTCAGCAGCTGCCGGATCCTATCCGGCCCCTGGGCATCTCGGCCTAAAGTCCGGCGGTTTCAAGCTTCCCTCCACCCTCGGCGCCCCTTTGAGCGAAACCCTGCCCCTGCCGCTTCAGTTGGTCTGGCTGATCCCCCTGTATGGGTTCAGCGGCATGCTGCTGTCGCTGCCCTGGGCCAGTGGCTGGTTCCGGCGCAACGGGCCACGCCCTGCCGCCTACCTCAACCTTCTGGTCACCCTTCTGGCCGTCGTCCACGGCAGCCTGATCCTCCGCGAGGTTCTCAGCCTCGGTGCTCAGCAGGTCGTGATCCCTTGGTTCCATGTGGCCGACCTCGATCTGCGGATCGGCTTTGATCTTTCGATCACCAATCTGGCGGCGCTGGAGCTGGTGACCTTCATGAGCCTGGTCTGCCAGGTCTTTGCCCTCGGCTACCTCGACAAGGAGTGGTCCCTGGCCCGCTTCTACGCCCTGGTTGGATTTTTCGAGGGGGCGATGGCGGGGGTTGTGCTGAGCAGCAATTTGTTCATGAGCTATTTCCTCCTGGAAATGCTCACCCTCTCCACCTACCTCCTCGTGGGCTTCTGGTACGCCCAGCCCCTGGTGGTCACGGCCGCCCGCGATGCCTTCCTGACCAAGCGCGTTGGCGATGTCTTGTTGCTGATGGCTTTGGTGGCCCTCTCCGCCTGGGCCGGTTCGCTGGAGTTCAACGACCTTTATGCCTGGATCGACCGCGCTGCGCTCGCTCCACTTCCAGCCACCTTGCTCTGCCTTGGTCTGATCGCGGGTCCGATGGGCAAGTGCGCCCAGTTCCCGATGCACCTCTGGCTCGATGAGGCGATGGAAGGTCCGAACCCGGCCTCGATCCTTCGCAACTCCGCCGTGGTCACCTGCGGCGCCCTGGTGTTGGTCAAGCTGATGCCCCTGCTGCGGCTTTCCCCGCTGGCCATCGACATCCTGCTGCTGGTCGGTTCGATCAGTGCCATCGGTGGCGCGTTGGTGGCCATCGCCCAGGTGGACCTGAAGCGCACCTTTTCCTACGGCACCACCTCCTACCTCGGGCTGGTGTTTCTGGCGATCGCCCTGCAACGCCCGTTGCTGGCCCTGCTGCTGCTTTTCGCCCATGGTCTGGCCAAGGCCCTGTTGTTCATGAGCGTCGGCAGCGTGATCGCCACCACCAATTGCCAGGATCTCACCGAACTGGGTGGGCTGGGGCCTCGGATGCCGGCCACCACCACCTCTTTTGTTGTTGCCGGCCTGGGGCTGACCGGCCTCGTACCTCTGGGTTGCTTCTGGTGTTTCGCCCTGATGGTCGAGAATTTCCGGGGTTCCCATCCCCTGTTCGCCGGGGTGGTGCTGCTCACCAACGCCCTGACCAGCTTCAATCTGGTCCGCGTTTTCCGTCAGGTGTTCCTCGACCAGCCCCATCCCAAAACCAAGCGCAGCCCTGAGGTCAACTGGTTGATGGCCCTCCCCATGATCAGCCTGGCGGTGCTGGTGGTGCTGACGCCGTTGATCATCGACCGCATCGATCCCCTCGAGGCGATCACGGCCATCTCTCCGACCAGCTCGGTGCTTGTGCTCGCCACCTCCCTGGTCGGCCTGGCCGTGGGCTGGGTGGTCCGGCTTGATGCCTTCTGGTCCCGCTCCCTGTTCCGCCCACTACGGCTGTTGCAGGATCTGCTCGCCTTTGACTTCTACACCGAGCGCATCTACAAGGCCACGATCGTCGCCTTTGTGGCGGCCATGGCCCGCTTGGTCAACAGCGTCGATCGCGTCCTGGTCAATGGCCTGGTCAACCGCATCGGCAGTGCCTCCCTCGCCAGCGCCGAGGGCCTGAAGCTCGGAGTCAGCGGCCAGCTGCAGAGCTACGTCCTGACGCTGGTCGCCGCGATCCTGATCCTGCTGGCCAGCCTTGCCTGGCTCAAGGCCTGAACACCGCCATGACCCTGAGCCTGCTGCTGCTGATTCCTTTTCTGGGGGCCTTCCTCCTGCTGCTTTGGCCCAGTGAGCCGGCCCCGGGCCGGATGCGGGCCATTGCGATCACCACCCTCGCTCTGCAGCTGATCTGGAGCCTGTGGGTTCTGTTCCGCTTTGATCCCTCCCTGGAGGGCATGCAACTGCAGGAGTCGTACCGATGGGTGGCGAGCCTGGGCCTTGACTACCGGCTTGGCATCGATGGCCTCTCCCTTCCCCTGGTGCTGATCAATGGTGCCCTCACCCTGGTTTCGGCGGTGTGCACCCGCGACATCAGCCAGCGGCCGCGCATTTACTTCGCCTTGCTGCTGTTGATCAGTGCGGCTGTGAACGGCGCCTTTCTGGCGGAGAACCTGCTGCTGTTCTTCCTCTTCTATGAGCTGGAACTGATCCCGCTCTGGTTGCTGATCTCGATCTGGGGTGGCACTGGGCGGGCCTATGCAGCGACCAAGTTCCTGATTTTCACTGCCGTCTCCGGCATGTTGATCCTCGGGGCCTTCCTCGGTTTGGCCCTGCTCACCGGAACCGCTGATTTCAGCCTCACCCCGGTGCTGAGCGACCGGTTGGCGATGGGGAGCCAGTTGGTATTGCTGGTGGCCTTGATGATCGGATTCGCCATCAAGATCCCCCTGGTTCCCTTCCACACCTGGCTGCCCGATGCCCATACCCAGGCCTCAACGCCGGTGTCGGTGCTGCTGGCTGGGGTGTTGCTGAAGCTGGGAACCTATGGCCTGCTGCGCTTCTGCCTCGGTCTGTTCCCGGAGGCCTGGAAGCTGGTGGCGCCAGTGCTGGCGATCTGGGCCGCCGTTTCGGTGCTTTATGGCTCCCTGGCGGCGATTGCCCAGCGGGACATGAAACGGATGGTCGCCTACAGCTCTGTCGGCCACATGGGCATGATCCTTCTGGCGGCCGCCGCCGCCACGCCGGTCAGCCTGCTCGGGGCTGTGTTCCAGATGGTCAGCCATGGACTGATCTCCGCCCTGTTGTTTCTGCTGGTGGGCATCGTCTACCGCAAGACCGGCACCCGTGATCTGGAGGTGCTGCGCGGCCTTCTCAACCCGGAGCGGGGACTGCCCTTCACAGGCACGCTGATGATCCTTGGCGTGATGGCCAGCGCTGGCCTGCCCGGTATGGCTGGCTTCATCTCCGAATTCCTGATCTTCCGCGGCAGCATCGGCGCCTATCCTCTGGCCACACTGCTCTGCCTGGTGGGCTCTGGCCTGACGGCGGTCTATTTCCTGTTGCTGGTCAACCGCGCCTTCTTTGGCCGCCTGGCGATCACGCCCCCCAGTCCCGACCCTGTGAGCGACAGTCGTCTCGACATTCGTCTGGCCGGCGTCGCCCTGCGCGAAACCCTCCCTGCTCTGGGGCTTTCCCTGGCGGTGGTCGGCCTGGGTCTGGTGCCAGCCGGTCTTGGCTGGCTCAGTGAAACCACCAGCACCGCCATGGCCGCCCTGGCCGCCCATTCCGGGGGACTCCTCTGATGCCGGTCATTCCTGCCGAACTCACCTACAGCGGCGGCCGTCCCAGTGCCGACCAGCTGGCCGCCCGACTGTTGGTCGGCGAAACCCTGCTCGCCGAACATCCAGAGCATCTGGTGGAGGTGGTGGATGTGCTCAAGAGCTATGGCGAGGTGTTGGATGCCTACAGCATCAACCTGATCTTCCAGGCGGAGCGACAGTTCCTGAATCCCTTCCCTGTCTTCCGCTTCCTGGATGGTGACCTCAGCCCAGCCAAGATCTGGCGCCATCTAAACCACGACCGCATCAACTTTGAGTACGCCGAATACTGCATGAAGGCCATGCTCTGGCATGGCACCGGTGGCTTGGATGCCTACCTCGACAGCCCCGCCTTTCTGGACAACTGCCGGGCGGTGATCCAGCGCAAGACCCGTCGCGATCCGCTGCTCGCCGTTCTCGATCCGCTGTTTCCCGGTTTCCTGCCCGAGGCGATCCGGGCGGCGGCCACGACCCACGCCCTGGGCCAGTTCTGGCGGGTGATGAGCGATCTGTTCCTCGATCTTGCCAAGGCAGAAGCGAGTGGTTCGGTCGCCTCGATTGCGGCGGTTGTGCGCTTCATTCAGGACGGACTGGTACGGGCAGCGGCCCAGCCGATCAGCTATGCGGTGGAGGTGGAGGGCAATTCCTATTGGATCCTGCCTCCGGAGGCAGGCCTCACCTTTCTGGTGGATGTGGCCGTGCCTTATGTCGAGGCGGTGTTTCTGCGGGGCATGCCGTTCCTGGGAACCGTGTCGTTCAATGCCCAGGCCCAGCAGATCTCCCCTGACCAGGCCCAGTTCGCCTACGGAGCTCTCTATGCCGATCCCCTTCCGACCATGGGCGCCGGTATCCCCCCCAGCCTGCTGATGCAGGATATGTACCGTCATCTGCCCGATCGGCTGCATGCGCTTTATCGGCGACGCAGCCGCAGCGAGGGGGATGTGCGGGTGAAGATCTGTATGAGCTTCCAGAAGTCGATGTTCTGCGTGACCAACGCCGCCATCGCCGGCACCTTCCCCCATCCGCTCGACAGCAACGACCCCGTGGCCCAGGCCGCCAACCGTGCCTATGCCGATGCCTGGGCCGCCAGGCTCAGCGTGGCCCGCACCGATTGCCTCGATCCCTGGAGCGATCGAATCCCGACCTGAGCGATGGCCCCCTCGCTGCAGCGGATCCGGTTCAGCCGGTGGCCTAGGTTCAAGGCATGAATCAGCCCTGGACCCAGCGGCCCCGCCCCGATCGGCTGGAGCGCCGCATCGAATTCGACGACTACGAAAGCACGCGCACCTTTCTGGAGCGGCTCAACGCCCTGGCTGAGGAGCTCGGTCGCTTTCCAGACATCAGCTTCGGTCGCACCTATGTGAACCTCACTCTGCGTCCTGAGGATGGGGAGGTCGTAGGCGACCCCGAACAGGACTTTGCCGCTGCGATCGATGCCCTCCTCTGAGCCCATGCCCTCCCCCGAAAGCGGCGGTCAACCGCCCCTGGTCCAGACGGCCGGGGCTGGCGGTGAACCTGGTCCGGCTGAACCAGGCCATGGCGATGGCATCGCTGCGATTGATCTGCGCAGTACCTACAACACCGCCGGTATTCAGGACATCCTGGATCGTCTCGATCGCGAGCTGATCGGCCTCCAGCCGGTCAAGGCCAGGATTCGTGAGATCGCCGCCCTGTTGGTGGTCAACCGTGCCCGGCGGGAGATCGGGCTGGAATCGGCACCACCGAGCCTGCACATGTCCTTCACCGGTCGGCCGGGAACCGGCAAGACCACGGTGGCCGAGCGAATGTCCAAGATCCTGCATGGGCTGGGCTATGTGCGCAAGGGCCATGTGGTGACCGCCACCCGCGATGACTTGGTGGGCCAGTACATCGGCCATACGGCGCCGAAGACGCGGGAGATGCTGAAGAAGGCGATGGGGGGTGTGTTGTTCATTGACGAGGCCTACTATCTCTACCGGCCGGAGAATGAGCGCGACTATGGAGCCGAAGCGATTGAGATCCTGCTGCAAGTCATGGAGAATAATCGTGACGATCTGGTTGTGATCTTTGCTGGCTACAAGGAACGGATGGATGTTTTCTATCAATCCAATCCAGGCCTCTCTTCCCGGGTTGCCAATCACATCGATTTTCCTGATTACTCCGCTGAGGAATTGCTGCTGATTGCCAAGCTGATCCTGGCGGCAGAGAACTACCGTCTCAGCGAGGAGGCCACCGCCGTGTTTGCTGATTACATTCAGCGCCGGATGCGGTTGCCATTCTTTGCCAATGCGCGCTCGATCCGCAATGCCATCGATCGTGCTCGCATGCGTCAGGCCAATCGATTGTTCAATAGCCTGAGCAATCTCAGCAAGCTCGATCTGATGACGATCGAAGCCGAAGATATCACCGCCAGCCGGATCTTTCAGGGCGAGGTTGAGGGGCTCGATAGCAACAAGCCAATCCCGGGCTAAGACGAGGCCTCAAGTGCCCATCAAGTGCCAAGGCGCTGGCGCGCCGAAGCAAGGGTGGCATCAAGAATGCACAGGAGATCGGCGGCAACCGCATCCGCCCGAAACCGACGGATGGCTGCTTCGTTGTCATCAAATGCCTGGCAAAAGTCTGCATAGTTTGAAAGCAGCTGATCCAGGCCTTTGCGAATTGCCCCTACGTTTTTAACGTCACAATAAACGCCTATTCCCATGGCGTTGACGAGATGTTCGATTGGGTTCCCGGGAGGACCAATCACAAGCACTGGCTTGCGATGGCCAAGATAAACAAAGAACTTCGATGGTTGATTGTCGAGATGACGAGCCCCAATCATCACCAGCAGCACATCGGCCTGAGCAGCGACATGATGAGACTCAAGATGGCCGACGGCTGGCTTGATAACAAAGGAATTGGCAAGCACGGGGTAGGACTGAATCAGCTTGGCTGCAGCCGGATAGACATATCCATACAACTCAAAGACGGGTCGGCGACACGGCGAAGCTTTTTCATCGGCCAGCAAGGCCTCCAGGAGGGGGTCAATGGGCCGCCACTCAGGAAGATTGCCAAGATGAACGAAACGACCGAAGACATCAGCCTGTGGCGAGAGAGCAGCCGGACTTCTATCAGACGAATAGAAACAGGGGTCAAGGGGGTAACTATCTGTCAGGCAGTAGGTTTTTGAAGCCTCTACAAGCCCCTGCATGACATAGCGATCCCGAGTCATCGGAGACATGAAGATCACGCCGTCAGCAAAACGAAGCACCTTGATCTGACGATCTTTGTCATCGGGATAGAAGTTGGCTTCATCGCGCTGGCCGTGTGGATCGTCAAAAAGCGCCAGGAATGGCTTGCGACGCTCCATGGCCAGACGTGCCCCTAGTTCAAGAATCCTGAAGTCAGGGCTTTTGGCAGCAATGAGATCGAAATTCCAGTGGTCATCAGCAGCTCGGGATTCATCGAGGATCCCGGAGCAAAGATATTTTATTGAGTCATGAGATGTGAGCTTCTCTGCAACACGAGCCGCCAACTGTAAACACCCGTAGAATAAAAACCGCAAACCCTTCTTGCGGTGGCGATGTTTCAGCGTCGCAAATCGTGTTGACCAAGAGACGCTATTGGTGTAGTGACATTGCGAGGCAGGGCATACAACGGGTTCCAGGCTGATCGACGTCAGCCGAGGCGATGGGCCAGCAAAGTGAATCTGCCAGTCTGAAGCGACTGTAAATGGAAATAATTTAGAGTAGCGCAGCCCTTGGACGCCTGTGCCTCCCGGAGGCTGAATCATTAAAAAAAGGTACCCGTTCAGGGGGTGCGACGGCACCAATCGGCCACCGTTTCTGCCGAGCTCTTGACGGTAGGCCGATTCCCGTTCGAATCTCAGGCAGAGACTGCTTGCGATGAGCGCCGCGCCAGCTGGGATTCCAGAAGCCGACTGGCTGGCAACCCCAGCCA
>CAIZQU010000087.1 GCA_903935205.1 uncultured cyanobacterium
GACTACACGATCAAGGTGCAGAACACCGGCAACGTGACGCTCACGGATGTCTTGGTGAGTGATCCAAATGCCACCGCATATCTGACGCGCGGTGCGGATTCGGTGGGTGACAACGACAACCTGCTGGAAGTCGGCGAAACCTGGGCCTATACAGCGGGGCACACGCTCCTCCAGGCCGAGATCGACAGCAACGGCGGTGGTGATGGATTCCTGGAGAACACGGCGACGGCAGACTCCGTCGAGACCGACCCCGACACCGACGACGCCAGCGTGCCGGTGACCTACAACCCATTGTTGGATATTGAAAAGTACATCTCCGTCGACAACGGCCAAACATGGGTCGATGCCGACTCGCCCACAGGACCAACGCTGGTCAACACCGCAGGCATCAACCCACAGTTCAAGTTAGTGATAACCAATACCGGCAATGTGACGCTCACGAACGTGATCGTGACAGACACGAAGGGAACCGCCGATAGCAGCGATGACTTAAACATCAACAACGGGCTCACGGGATCGACCAGCGACTCCAATCTTGCAACGCTTGATGTTGGCGAAACATGGGAACTCCAATACTCCCTGACATGGAGTTCGGGACAGCACACCAATACGGCCACAGCCGATAGCCATGAAAGCGACCAGGACACCGATGATGCCAACTATTTCGGAAGCATCCCCGGCCTGGTCACCAACTCATCCCTGTGCACATTTGATAGCAGCAGCCTGGACGGCAAGGAATTCAATCTCGTATTCACGCCTGACTTCTCTCTAGCCAACGGCAATTACAGGCTCTCCGCCTCTAATCCCGGACAATTTTACTACAACATCTTCGACTATGGAACGGCTGGTGAAACGAAGAGCTTTACCATCGAGATCCCTAAAGAGTTTTCGACCCAAGGAGCCGTACCAGTTCATGCTTACAGCGATGTGCACATCGACCAGGCTGACGGCATAACCTGCCTAACGCCGGGCACTGAGATTGCCAACTTTAAGCTAACTGATCCAGGATTTGGCGCTGTCGATAGCGACGGCCAGCTGGCCTATACCTTCAACGTGACCATGCCCGCATCGGGCTTCGTGTATATTAACATGCACCTTGATTACGGACTAGAGAAGCAAACTGGATGGACAAAGAAAACCCCGAGCGCCGGGGAGGACAATGCCATAGACAACCCAGTCATCACAGGAATACAGCCAGACATTCTAGATCACACTGCCTATACATTTTCTTCCAGCATTCCCGGCAGCGAGGATACTATCTACAACAACAACATCTTCAAGGCCACCAAAGGTATTGCCGGCAAGACGATACTTGCAGCTACAGGCGACCCATTGGCAAGCCAGTCCATCATTCTAAAAGACAGCAACGGGAAGACCGTCGGCATGGCACAGTCAGACAAGGATGGCTGGTGGTTCACCAATGTCAATGCTCCAGGCAAGTCCAGCACTTATAACGTTTACTGGGACAAGAACAATGATGGCAAGGTGACGACCGATCCCAAGCAGACCATCACCTGGGGCGGCCCAGTCAAATATGTCAACGTTGATTTCAGCCAGGCAGCTCTGCATCTGGCATCCCGTGCTGCCGCAAGCCCAGTGGAGGGTGTGGCTCCAAGGCTCACCCAAGACCAACTGGCACCCGTGGTCGATGCCGCCAAGAAGTACTGGGCTGCTCAGGGAGCAGACGTTCAGCGGCTGCGGAACATCGACGTCCTGATCGGGGATCTCGGCGGCAGCCAGTTGGGCATGGCGGATGATGCCTCACGCATCATCCTGGATGACGATGCAGCCGGACACGGTTGGTCTGCCTCCCTCGGCAGCATCACCCCTGGCAAGGTGGATCTCTTCTCCGCCGTGACCCACGAATTCGGCCACATCCTGGGCTTGGATCACGATGTGATGGGCGCCACCCTCGGCATCAGCGAACGGCACCTGCCATTCGAGGAGGACAAGGCCCTCAGGAATCAGTTCGGCATCGCGGCTGCGTGCCCTCCATCCGTGTTCTGATTCAAGGCACCATCAAGACAGCAGGGGCGAGTCATGCTCGCCCTTTTTCATGGGATGAGTTCACCTCACGCGGCCATTGATGTTGCCTATTGGGAAAAGCCTCCGAGCCGTCAACACCTGGCTCGCGATGGGCAATTATAGAGCATCCCCAGTGATTGACCTGCTATTCAGGCAGGCAGCCGATCCTCCCCCTGCCCCCCCGCTCAGAAGATCGCCAGGTTGGCGAGATTGCCGGCATAGCCGCTGATCTCGATCACACTGTCGCTGCCGGCCCTGAATCCTGCTGTGGCGTCATTGATCGCCAGGAAAGTTCGTAGCTCGTTGCCGCCGTTGAACGTGAAGGTGGAAGCGCCATTCTTGGCGAGGTTCTTGTTGCTCAGCAGCGTTTCAATACCAGCGCCATCGAGGCTTTGCACCATCCCGAGCTGTTTGGGCTTGATGGCGGTGGTTCGGCTGTAAGGGGTATCAATGCTGTCAACACCGACCTGCAGGTTGGTGATCCGATCCGGCGTGCTGCTCCATAGGGCGTCACTGAGGCGAGTCAGCACAAAGCTGTCCGCTCCGGTTGTTCCGGTGAGGAGGTCAGCCCTGGTGGTGAACACCAGCGGAGTGGCGATCAGGTCGTCGTTGCTGATCGTTCCTGTGACAGCACTGGTGGTGCCGATACTATATCCAGTGCCGAGGCCGAGCATCAGGCTTACGGTTTCATCGGCTTCCACGCTGGCATCGGCCGTGGGGTCGATCACAACACTGACTGTCGCGGCATCGGCGGCGAAGGTCACCGTTTGGTTGCCGCCAGCCACCAAGCCGCTGTAATCGCTGCCATTGGTGGCGCTGCCCGATATCGTGAAATTCACAGTCAGCGGATTGGCCGTGACCAGCGAGCGGCTGAAGGTGTAGATCAGATTGCTACTGCCATCCTCACTCACCGAGCCTGGCGTGAGGGCCAGGGTGATCACGGGATTGGCCGTTGAGTCGGCTGCCGCTGTGATCGTGCCGCTGATCATGTAGTTGCCGATACTGGCGTAGTCGCTGTAACCCGTGGGCGTGCTGGCGGTTGGGTCGCCGAAGCCCACGCCATCCAGCTTCAGGTAGTAGGTACCCGCTGCAAGTCCCTGCAGAGAGATGGCCGTGGCAAGGCCTGGCGAGTCCGCCCGATAGAGCAGCACCTCATTGCTGTCGTAGAGGTCCACCGCCAGATCGAGATTGGACGCATGATCTGGATAGGAAGTGCTTGGATCACCGTCACTCGTTCGAGATAGGTAAGCCGAAGCCGCTCCTCCCCACACGCCATCTCCATCGACATAGGCACGATACCAGTAAGGGTCAACGGTGAGATTGACATCTCCGGTTGCCAGAAGGCCAAAAGAGAAGCAGTCGGCATCGAAGTGTGTTTCGATCGTGCCGAACTGACTCACAGCTCCAGCCGCGATCGATAGTGCGGTGGCTGCGGATGGATTGTTGCCCACCAGATCAAGCTGGTATGAAAATCCATTGTTTCCAGCCATTACCGCCAGATCATCGGCTCCTTTCCCGTAATTCGCCGTGTCGCCGGTGTTGCTGCTTCCGGTGTATGTGCCATCGTCCCAAGTGGTGACATTGCGCCCGTAGCTGTTTCCCATGACCGGTGCCCAGCCGGTCTCGCCTGTGCCACCGTGGCCAGCGTAGTAGGTGCTGCTGGCAGTCCCATCATGGGCAAGCCAAAGCGAATGGCCCACCTCATGGCTGATCGCCTCACAGGCTCCAGTCAGTGTCTTGTTGTAGACAAAGACGAGGGTATCAGTACTGGAGTTAAAGCTGCCTATGTAAGCAATCCCACCTGCCGACGACGACGACGGACCGTAGCCAGTCATCACACACCGCACTCCCCAGTTGACATCGCTGCTGCCTGTCCGCGCCAGCCAATCAGCCGGCGGCTCCTGCAAGGTCACATCAACATCAAATGACGCAAAATCCGCCGCCACCCGCTGCCAGATCTGCTGGATGCGAATCAACTCAGCATCAGTGAACAATGAGGGATTACCATCCACATCATAAGCCGGCGAATAAAAAGAACTTCCCATCGTGGAGTCATTCCAGGAGGTGCCGCTGGTGGTATGGCCATCGAAGTCGAGATAGATCACCTTGCTCGCACTCGGATTGGAATGCAGCCGGAAGGTGAGATTCAGATCCAGCAGCGGATTGGCGCTCACCTGCATGTCTGTGGATGCAAGACCCACGGCGGCTTCCGGCAGCAGTTCGCTGCAGACCATCACCGCCGAGGCGGCCCATCCCAGGGCTGGGAGCCCCGGCATCCCAGCCAGCAGCCCCGTGGCGACAGCTGGCATGGCCAGAGCGGCGTCTGGAAGGGAGCCGCTCCCCCCGGCGCGGAGCTGCGCTCCCCATACCGCCGGGGCCGTGGCGACCGCCGGCATCGGCCCTGACGCCAGCGGCCTTTCTCCTGCGAAGGACTGCGGAGGCACGGTGGGAGCGGCGGCGCGCGCTCCCCCATCCCCCTGCAGCGCCGCTCGACCGGTCTGGGGCGGCGTATCGATCGACGGGATCTGGCGCCTGGCCGGCGACTCCTGGAGCCAAAGGGAGGGACTGGACGACCGCTTGCCAGGGATGGCCTTCATTCGGGTTCCCGCGCGACACGGGAGGGTTGAACCCGATCAAGCTCCGATCTGCTGCAGGCCTGCGTCAAAAACGGTGCCGACCGCCGCCTTGGCCCTGGCGGCGAGGATCAAGGGCAAAGGGGCTGCAGCGCAGGCGATGGCCGCAGCCCCGGCGCCATGGCCCGGTGAACAGCAGTCGGTAAAGGGCTTTACCGGAATGGGCCTGGCGGTTGGAGCCGCCTGGCTCTGCCATCGGACCAGCAGAGCGCCCGGCAGGCATGCAGATCCGACCCGATCAGCAGCTTATACAGGCATCATCCATAGGCAGTCCATCGACGCAGAGACGGCTGCTCCTGGGCGGCCACGCACCAGGATCGACCGCCACTCCGGCGATCCGCCTGGGCCGACCGGGTCGCTCACCGCCCCCTGTAGCCACCAGGCCCCCTGAGGCAACCGGACGCCGGCTGACCAGCCGACACCTGTCGTCCAGGGCCCCAACCCCAGAGCCGCCTCAGTAGTCCCCGTCGCCGTTCCCACCCTTGCCGTCGCCGCCAGCAAGCGCGGCTCGATCGGATTGATGTTCATCCTCCTGCATGGTCTTGCGGAGGCTGTTGCCATACATCTGGCGTGCCGCCTGCAGATGGCGCAATTCGAACTGCAGCTGGCTGATCTGCTGATCGAGGCGCACCATATCCTGGAGGAGCAGCTGGGCGGTGCGCGGCAATTCCTCGAAGGGATACTCGCGGTCGTTGTAATTCAGTTTGAGATTTGTTGGCGCGGTTGCGGTGCTCGTCATGGCCTGAAGACAATAGACAACAGCCAGCCAGTTCGCGCTGTTCGAAGTTGCGGTGGCCGACACTTCAACCTAGGCACGGGAATGGCTTTGCTGGCTCCTGCTTCAGGATCGCGGTCGATCCGCTGCAGCCCTGCCAGCGCCGCTGCTGCCGTGGGCACAGTGGCAGAACCAGCCCGATCAGCCGCAGGGGAGCCGCGCAACCATGGCGGACGGGCCAGCCCCCGAACTGATCAGCGAACGGCCGGGTGCATTGCTCTGGTGGCTGGAGAAAGATCGCGATCTCTGCCGACTGCTGGCGGCCCGGCTGCGCCGCTGCGGCTGGCGCCTGACGCTGTTTCACCGAGCCGCCGAACTGCGCCGGGCGATCCAGCTGAATGAGCCGGATCTGCTGCTGCTGGGCCGGCGCCTGGGCAGCAGCGACGGCTTGGATCTCCTGGCAGATTTACGCCGGCACGGCCACAGATTCCCGGTGCTGATTCTCTCGGCACTGGCGGAACCGCACCAACGCATTGAAGGGCTAGCCGGCGGCGCCAACGACTACCTCAGCAAGCCGTTCCATCTGGCCGAATTGATCTGGCGCCTCGAACGCCTGCTGCAGGCGGCACCGCCGCGGCTGCTGCGTCCCTCACCCCAGCGACGGCCCATCCCGATCGGCCCATTGACCCTCGAACCGGCCCAGGCGCTGCTGCGACCGGCCGGGGACCAGGAAGGGCTGCAGCTCAGCCGCGGCGATCTGGCCCTGCTGCTGGCCTTTCTCAGTGCTCCGGGGCTGGTGCTGAGCCGTGAACACCTGGCCCGGGCCACCGGCTCCCTGGTCGACCCCAAGAACAGCCGCACCCTGGACATGCGCCTGTCACGGCTGCGTCGCCTGCTGCAGCAGCTCGGCGCCGAGGCGGTGAGGATTGAGGCGGTGCGAGGCCGTGGTTACCGTTTGGCCCTGGCGGAAGCCGGGACGGAGGGGGCTGGACAGCGCGGCGGGCGGGACTCCCTCCCCTGCTCTTAACAGTCCGTTACGCGATGATGGTCCAACTCGCGGCTTCCGGCCGCTCCGTCTGCGCGTTTCGATGACCGTCGCTCCTGGCCCTGGCCCCAGCCCCGTTGCCGCCGCCGACCGGGCCCTGCCCAGCCCGAACGCCCGCGGTTATGACCGCGCCGACTGGGCCAGTGCCTTCCGCAACGTCGGCCAGGAGCTGAGCCATGTGCCGCTGCAGGCGAGCAAGGGCACGATCCCGGCGGAACTGAAGGGCACCCTCTATCGCAACGGCCCCGGCCGCCTTGAGCGCGGTGGCCAGTGGGTGCACCACCCCTTCGACGGCGACGGCATGATCACCGCCCTGCGCTTCGAGGCCGGCGGGGTGAGCCTCAGCAACCGCTTCGTACGCACGGAAGGCTGGCTGGCGGAGGAAAAGGCCGGCAAGCCCCTCTACCGCGGGGTGTTCGGCACCCAGAAGCCCGGCGGCCTGCTGGCCAATGCCTTCGATCTGCGGCTCAAGAACATCGCCAACACCCATGTGGTGAAGCTCGGCGATCAACTCCTCGCCCTCTGGGAGGCCAGCTCCCCCCACGCCCTCGATCCCGACAGCCTCGAAACCAAGGGGATCTCGCTGCTCGATGGGGTGCTCAAACCCGGTGAGGCCTTCAGCGCCCATCCCCGCTTCGATCCCGGCCACCACGGCGAGGAGCGGATGGTGACCTTCGGGGTCAGGAGCGGCCCGCGCAGCACGATCCGACTGATGGAATTCGCCACCAGTGGCCCCCGGGCCGGCCAGCTGCTGAGCGAACGCTCCGACAGCTTCGGCGGCTTCGCCTTCCTGCACGACTTCGCGATCACCCCCAACTGGGCGGTCTTCCTCCAGAACGCCATCGCCTTCAACCCACTGCCATTTGTGCTTGGCCAGAAGGGCGCCGCCCAGTGCCTGGCCTCGAAGCCCGGCGGCCAGGCCCAGTTCTGGCTGATCCCCCGCGACGGTGGTGCCTATGCGGGCCAACCGCCGCGGATCGTGCCGGCCCCCGAGGGCTTCGTGTTCCACCACCTCAACGCCTGGGAGCTCAACGAAGCCGGCCCCGATGGCTTTGGCGGTGAGGTGGAGGGACCGGCCCTGGTGGTGGAGAGCATCTTTTATGCCGATTTCCCCTCGATCGGCCCCGACACCGACTTCCGCACGATCGACTTCGACCTGATCCCCGAAGGCCTGCTGGAGCGCTGCACGATCGATCTCAACAGCGGCACACTGCGCACCGAGCGTCTCAGCGAGCGTTGCTGTGAATTCGCGATGGTGAACCCACGCCGCGAGGGATTGTTCAGCCGCTACGGCTGGATGGCGGTGGCGGAACGTGAAACAGGCAACGATCCGCTCCAGGCGATCAAGAAGCTCGATCTGATCAGCGGCGAACGCAAGGTGTGGAGCGCCGCGCCGCGGGGCTTCGTCAGCGAGCCGGTGATGGTGCCCCGCCCCATTCCCGTCGGCGGTGCGGAACCGGCCGAAGACGACGGCTGGGTGCTGTGCATGGTCTGGAACGGCGCGCGCTGCGGCTCCGATCTGGTGATCCTCGATGCCGCCTCGCTGGAGGAACTGGCGGTGGTGGAACTGCCGCTGGCGATTCCCTACGGACTGCACGGCAGCTTTGTGGAGGGCTGAACCCTGGCATCCCAGCGGACCGCACGCCCCGCGATGCACTCTTCAGAGGCGACGGCATCGCAGCCCCAGGATCGGAGCTGACATCACGCCACTGCTGATGGCCCAGGGGATGGGCAAGGGCCGCCAGCACCGCCGTGAAGGGTGGATCTGCCGGCGGGCCTCTCTGCAGCCGCCATCGATGCCCAGGTTCGGGCTGCCCAGGCTCAGCTTGCTCAGCCCCTGCTCAGCCTGCTCGGGATCAGCCTGCTCGGGATCAGCCCATGGCTGGGCCGCAGCTGGACCGGCCTGCAGCCGCGGGCTGCCGTAGCGGCCTGCACCGATCTGGCCTGTGCTGCCATCGGCCCCTGACAGCGGCCGATCGAACAATCCGGGCTTGGATCCGTCCGGCTTGAGGCGCTCCGCTCACTCCGGCCGACCATCGAGCCCGGGCTCTGGACAGACGTCCAGCCCGGGCCCTGGGGCTTCCGATCAGCCTTCGGTGCGCCAGCCCTGGTCGGCGGGGGTCCAGTCGCTCAGCTCCTCGGGGCTGAACCACAGACCGATCTCGAAAACGGCGGTGTCAGGACCATCGGAGCCGTGGATGACATTGCGGCCGATATTGATCGCCAGATCGCCGCGGATCGTGCCCGGGGCGGCCTCCAGGGGCTTGGTGGCGCCGATCATGGAGCGGGCGCTGGCGATCACGCCATCGCCTTCCCACACCATCGCCACCACCGGACCGCTGGTGATGAAGTCGACCAGGCCGGCGAAGAAGGGCCGCTCCCGGTGCACGCCGTAGTGACTTTCAGCAAGGGCGCGGCTGGGGGTGAGCTGCTTGAGGCCCACCAGCTTGAAGCCCTTGCGCTCAAAGCGCCCCAGGATCTCGCCCACCAGGCCGCGCTGCACCCCGTCGGGCTTGATCGCGAGGAAGGTGCGTTCGCTGGCCATGGAGGGGATACCTGTGAGGGTTGGCTCGTCATGCTCGGGGTCGGGACGGCCCTTTGGCAAGCACAGGACCCTGGCTGGAAGGCCCGTCAGCTGATGCCACGGGCTTGATGCGGCGATGGCGGCTGGAGTGCCGCCAGTCCTGGCCCGGCCGGCCGGGCCAGGACTGGCCAGGCCGAACGCCTACGGAACCATGCCACCTACCAGCTTGTCCGGGATGGGCGGCGGGGTGGTGCGCCGGGCGCTCACCGCAAACCCCATCGCCAGCAAGGGCGCCAGCAGCAGCACCCGCAGGCTGTCTTTGAGCAGCACATCGATGGGCACCCGCGGGCCGGCCTGCTTGAGCAGGCTGGTTTCCTGGGCCTTGATCTGGCTGAGCAGATCGGCCTTCAGGGCCGGCAGGCCCTGGCGCTGATCCGCTGCTGAGAGGGGCGGGGCCTGGATCGATGCGAGCTGGCTCTGGAGCTCGGCGATGGTGCCGGAGCGCTCCACCGCCTGGCGGAACTGGGCCAGGCGGGCCTGCTGCACCCGCCCAGCGCGATAGGCCAGCGATTGGGCTGCCTCCAGACCCCGCCAGGCGGCCAGACCCTGGAGGGAAAGGAGCAGCAGAAAGGCCACCATCACCGCCCTGGAGCAACGGCGCACCAACAGCCGGCGGGACTGATGCCACACCGATTGGGGTTCGAGCGCTGCCGCCATATGCAGCAGCAGCACCGCCAGCAGGGCCAGGAAGCCATTGGTGCAGAAGGCCCCGGTGAAGGCCAGCAGCCAGAAGGGATCGGCGAGCTTGGCCGGCAGCAGCGGCAAGGCCACCGCCAGCACAAACATCACCAGCAGCCCATTGGCCGTGGCGGCGGCGAGGCCCGCCAGCCGCTGACGCTCGCCTTTAGAGAGGGAACCTTCCACCAGCTGGCCTCAGGCCAGGGGCAGGGCGGAGCCAAGTGCAGCCGGCGCCAACTTGATCCGCTTCCTCAGCTGGCGGCTGAAGCCGAAGGCAGCAGCGGCACCAAGCAGCGGCAGGGGGCCGGGGGCGGCGGCGGCGGAGGGGGTGACTTGGGCCCATGTTGCCGAGGTGTTGATTGCTTTATAGCCAAAATTAAGATTGCCAGAATTGAAGCTAACATGAGAGATGAAACCATTCCCAGGGCCCTCTTGTACGTATCCAAAAAGTGGACCCTCCTCGCCATTGAGGGTCCCCAAGCCATTGCCTACGGCGTTCGCGAACTGATTTGCAAGAGATGAATTACCCCACCAAGGCATGACACCACCGTTGGCCGCCGTTGCGAATTTGCTGGTGTTGTCGTTATACGTCCCTGTAAAGGAGGTCACGTCGTACTGAACACCACCCACCGTCACCACATAGGCCTGGGCCGAGCCAGGGCTGAGGCTGATCGCCGCCAGGGCCGCAGCGGCGCCGAGGGCAAGCTGAAAGCGCTGGCCAACCCGCGAGGAATGGCGGGCAGGAGGATGCATGAAGGTCACAGGAATCACTCGTAAACGCCGCGAATATGCCTCCTTTTGCAGCCTTTCAGGGGGGGGGTGAGGCAAATACCCCTCTTTAGGGGGGGTTGATTTTTTGGGGGGCTGGCTGAAAGCGTTCGGCGCACCGACCCCCACCGCGCCTCGCGCTCCAGTCGTCCGCCCAGCCAGGTTCACCTTTCGCCCCGGCTGGAGCGGCCTGCGGATGGCGGGCAGGCAAGCAGGCGCCACCATGAAGAACGGCGGATTGGCCCTCTGGCGCTGCCGAGAGCAAAGCCGAATCTGTGCACGTTTGCCCATCCAGCCCTGGCGGCGGAGGCGCCCTTCGGCCGCCGCCCAGGGATCTAGCAGCAGGTCGATGGGCTTGCTCCCTTCACCAGAGCAGTCGACAGGGGAAGGTCGCCAGCGCTGGATCGAGGCTCACCAGGTGCAGGCCCTCCAGCTCCGCCTGGGCCGCCAGCAGCCGATCAAAAGGATCGCGGTGGGCCTGCCTGTAGCCACCGGCGTGGACGCCGTGATGCACCTGCACGGCCAGCGGCAGGAAACCCTGTTGTTGCAACAGAGAAGGCAGATCCTGAAGCAGCCCTTCGGCGCCGGGAAGTTTGCCCAGGCGACTTTTGGTGGCGAGCTCCCAGCCGGTGGCGGCGCTCACAAAGATCGTGGCCGCTGGATCGTTGATGGCCGCCAGGGCGAGGGTGGAGAGCTTCTCGGGTTCCACCAACCACCAGAGCAGGGCATGGGTGTCCAGCAGGAGCGAAGGAGCCATCAAGAGGGCAATGGGGCTTCGAGGGCGTCGAGCTCCTCAGGCGGTAGGGGGGCGAGCAGCACCTCGATGGGGGGAAGCTGCAGCTGCCCCCGAAGCAGCCCGGGCTGCCGCCGGGGCCGATCCGTTTCCAGCGGCACCAGCCGCGCCCAGGGCTTGCCATCCTTGGCCACCAGGATGGTTTCGCCGGCATGGGCGGCATCGATCAGCCTGGAGAACTGGGTCTTGGCCTCGTGAACATTGACGGTACGCATGGAGGGCCCCAGGCATCAACCAAGCTTAGTCCAGATGTTGACCCATGACTGATTTTACCTGGGTTGCCCTGTCTGCCCAGGCGGGATGCAGCCAACCTGCCGTGGCAGCCAGCCCCCCTGCCCTACGGCAGCACCGGCCGGCCTCAGGCCAGGGGGAAGCCGAAGGCCTGCGAACCAGGCGCCCATACACATAGCGCGCAGGATTGAGACAACAGGAAGGCCACCATGGGCCGGGATCGTCAGATCACTCGCCACCACGAAGCCGCCAGCACATCGGGGGCGAGCCATTCGACGCTGCTGCCGGTGTGGAGCATCTGGGCCTGGAGGTGGCCTGAGCCGCTGGGTGGCTGGCGTTACGGAGCAGCCTCCCTGGGGCACGCTCAGAGGCCGCCATGCTCCGCCCAGAACTCTGCGGGAGTGCGGATGGGATAGCGATCCCGCAGGGTCAGCAGGGCCTTGTCGCCAGTCACCAGGGTCTGGGCCAGGCCAAGCCGCAGCGCCGCCAGCAAGGTACCGAGCACCGGCAGGTCGTCGCGATCCATGAGGTCGCTCTCCACAACGGCCTCCGGCTCCACCAGCTCGACCAGGATCGCCAGGGTGTCGATCAGATCATCGATCGCCTCCGGCGCGAGGCCATGCCGATGGACCAACCGGGGCAAGGTGCGACGCAACCCAGCCAGGATGAAATCAGACAGCACCACCTCCAGCGCCCCGAAGCGCCAGGCGGCGATCAACCTGCCGGGCACGCTGGCGGGGTAGGCGAGGCCTGAGAGCAGCACGTTGGTGTCGAGCACCACGGCCAGGCCGGCCATGGTCAGCGCCCGGCGCGGCTGGCTGCCACGGCGGCGTCAATCTCGGCCAGACCCTCGGCTTCTGGAACCTCGGCATAGCCAGCCTCGATGCGCTCGCACAGCCCATCGAAACGCGCCTGCAGCCGGCGGATCCGCTCAAACAGGCGGGCATCCACCAGGGCGGCCACGGGCTTGCCATCCCGCTTGATCACGATGCTGTCGTGGCGGTACTGCACCTGGTTGAGCATGTCGCCCAGGTTTTGGCGGAAGCTGACGGCCGTGGCTTCGCTGATCATGGGCTGATCATGGCGACACGATCCATAGGACCGCTGCGATCAGTATGACCAAGAGGGTCCCGTGGGGCAAGCGGCCAGACCCTGGTGATCTCCGATCACGGCCGATCCCCTGGAAGCGCTGCAGCGAAGCTTCCCGCCCCTCTGCCCGGACCTGGTGGTGGAGCTGGCAAGCCCGAGCGTTGCCGCAGGCTTCTCCGAAGGAGTTGGGACACCCCGCGGACTCACGGCCCTGCGCCGCAAGCTCACGGCCTACCAAGCCAATGGGGCCCGCCGGGGCTGGCTGCTGATCCCCGAGCAGCGGGCGGTGGACATCTTGGGGCCGCTGGCAGGCCCTTCCCAGAGCCCCCGCCGGATGGAGCCCGCCTACCGCTTGGATGGGGGGCCCCTGTTTCCGGGGCTGGTGATCGATCTGGAGGAGATCTGGGCGGGCTGACGGATAAGGAGGGTCCCCCATACGGCAGCACCGGCGTCCGGTTGGCGCCGCGCGCTCACGAAGAAGGCCAGGGCCGGCAGCGGCGCCAGCCAGGGAGACACCATCCCAAAGGGTCACGACCAGATCCTTCTCACCGCGGGCAGTCCGCCAGCGGTCGTTTCGGTTAACCCGCCAGGGCGATTCGGGGCTCCGAACCCTGGTGGTGAGTCCCGAATCGATCGGTTCGGCTCACCCCTCCCAGTCCCAGGTTCACCGCGGCGAAAGTAAGCGCACCGGGGACGAATGCGGTCTGCTCTGAACAGCCCGCCACCGCAACCAACCCCAGCCATCCACGCAACCCGCACCATGCTGACCCTCCGTTCTTCCTCTCCCTTCGATCTGTTCGACCGCCTCGAGCAGCAGCTCAGCCAGCAGCTGCAGACCGCCGAGCGCGTGCCCGCCGCCGAGGTGCACGAAACCCCTGAGGCCTACGAGGTGGTGCTCGAACTGCCCGGCGTCGACAAGGCCGCCATCGAGGTGAAGGCCAGCGAGCGCAGCCTGCTGATCAGCGCGGAGCGCCGCAGCCAGCGCCAGCTGGGCGGCCAGACGGCTGATGCCGAGGCCTCTCGTACGGGCAACGACGCCTCCGAGAAGGTCCGTGGCCCCCTGCTGAGCGAGTTCCGCTACGGCACCTGGAGCCGCAGCTTCCGCTTCCCCATCGCGATCGAGCGCGAGCAGCTGCAGGCCGTCTATCGCGACGGGCTGCTCACCGTCACCGCCCCCAAGGCCAACAAGGTGAGCAGCGTGACCGTGAAGGTGGAGGGCTGATGGCCTGAGGCCTTCCCTGGGCTGCGGCCCTGATCATGAGAACCCCTGCCCCCGGCTCCGGCTGGGGGCTTTCTGTTGGTGGCTGGACAGGTGCCGATGGAAGCGAGACAGCGGCGCCGCGACCCGCAGGCCCCACCGTCGCCGTTGCGGTTCAGAGACGTGTGGCCCTGGCGCAGCAGCTCCTGGGCGCGGGCGTAGGAGCCGATCTCCTTGCAGCGGTAGCGGCAGCCGCCGGGGGTGGTGCCATCAGGGATCTTGGATGCTGATCTGGCGCCCCCGAGGCAGACACTGCATCCGGTAGGCGCGGAACTGCTGAACCCAGGGGGCATGAGCTATCTCAGGCGCGTCGATCCAGGCCAGGCGGATGGTGATGGATCGGCCGCCGGCCTGAAGCCGCAGGGTGTCGCCGTCTCCCACGGAGAGCACCGTGGTTCGGTAGCTGGCCGCGGGGGCAGCGACCGCGGCTTTGCCTACCCCGTGCGGCGCAGAAGCCGTCATCGCCATGGCGAACGGGGCCAGCCTGCGCTGGGGGAGCTGGATCAAGGGGTGAAACCGGCAACTGCTCAGCCTGGCCCTGGCCTCCTGGGCTCTGGCAACCGATACAGAATGCACATCTGTTTTTTCCATCACTCCAACAATCACTCCCCCAAGAAGGCGGCCCGTGGGGGGCGCCTTGGCACCGGATGAAGCCGGAGGGAACCAAAGGAAACCGAAGGGAGGAGGGAGATCCGGTGCGGCTCGGTGGGATCCGAAGGGGAGTTGGCGGGAGCTCCGATTGGGGCCCCTCTGATCAGTGCCTCCCTGGGGTTCAGCGGTTCTCCTTGCGGCCTCTTCGCCGCTGCGGGGATGGGCTGAGACGCTGGCGGCAGGATCGATCCCTCCCTGATCCGCCGATCGGAGCGGCGGCCATCAGCGCTGTGGGGATGGGCATCAAGGCAGGAGCCGCCGCGCCCAGGCCAGCAGGTCCTGGAGGGCCGCCGCGGCGCCCTGGGGCTGGACCCTTGCGGCGCGGCGGCTGGCGAGCTGGCAGGCCTGGTGGGTGCGCTTGCCGGCGGCGATCAGCTCCGGGTCACTGCTGACGCTGGCGGGATCGCGCAGCAGCGGGTGATGGGCCAGGCGGGCGCAGCCCAGGCGGAACCAGTCTTCTGGGGAGGCAACCCAGCGGCGCACCGTTCCGTCTCCAGAACCGCTGGCGATCAGGCGGCCATCGGGGCTGAACGCCACCGACCACACCCAACCCTCATGGCCCTTGAGGGGGGCGCCGATCGCCGCGCCGCTCTTCGCATCCCACAGACGCACCGTTCGATCATCGGAGCCGCTGGCGATCAGGCGGCCATCGGGGCTGAACGCCACTGAGCTGA
>CAIZQU010000088.1 GCA_903935205.1 uncultured cyanobacterium
CCGCCCGCTCGAACAGCACCACCTGGCGACTGCGGCGGTCGATCACGCCGCGGAAGCGGTCGCCGCTGCCGATCGGCCAGTTCACCGGCCAGCAGGCCAGCCCCAGCTCCCGCTCGATCTCATCGAGCAGGTCGAGGGGCTCGCGGCCCGGGCGATCCATCTTGTTGATGAAGGTGAAGATCGGGATCCGGCGCATACGGCACACCTCGAACAGCTTGCGGGTCTGCGGTTCGAGGCCCTTGGCCGCGTCTTCGAGCATCACCGCGTTGTCGGCGGCGGCGAGGGTGCGGTAGGTGTCTTCGGAGAAATCCTGGTGGCCGGGGGTGTCGAGCAGGTTGATCGTGCTGCCGCCGTAGTCGAACTGCAGCACGGTGGAGGTGATCGAGATGCCGCGCTGCTTCTCGAGCTCCATCCAGTCGGAGGTGACCTTGCGCTGCTCCCCTTTGGCCTTCACCGCGCCGGCCTGCTGGATGGCGCCGCCGTAGAGGAGCAGCTTCTCGGTGAGGGTGGTCTTGCCGGCGTCCGGGTGGGAGATGATCGCGAAATTGCGACGGCGGGCCACGGCCTCCGCCAGGGCTGAGATGGCCGGGTCTGAGGGGCCGGAAGCGGCCGTCGATGCCGCTGCTCCCGCCGCCGCCGCTGGTGCAGGAGAGGCAGCAGCCATCGCGGACGGCTCGTTCAATGGAGGATCGGAGTTCATCCCACCAGCCTGCCAGCCAGGGCGGACGGAGCCTCTGGCCTCCAACGGGCAAAGGCTGCGCCCCTTCCAAAGGGCGGCAGGGCTGGAGCACTGACTGAAGCACCGAACCAGGAGCCTGTTGCGCGTAGGTCGACAGGCCAGCCCCCGACCAGAGACAGAGCCGATCGGGCGCCTGTCGCGGCCTCAGCCTGAGACAAAGGGCATCAGGAACAGGCCATCAGGACCATCGCGGCAGCTTGATCGCAAGATCTACTGCGGCGCAATCATTCTGCCCTTTGGTACGGCGCCGCAATCGCGATGGGGATGAGATCCATGGGAGACCCACTTCCGTTCCACAGCGAGATCTCCCCATGGATCTGGAGCGAATACGGCTACGCGCAACAGGCTCCTAGAGCACCGAATCTCCAATACCGATGGACCCACAGGCTCCCAGCTCCAGATCGCAGGTAGCTACAGCATCGCCCCTTCCCCGGGGCCCCTGCCGATTCTCGGCATGGTGGGCGCTTGGCACCACAGCCGCCGATGGCGTCGGCGCCTTCAGCGCAGATTGAACGCCTCAATCTGAGCTGAAGGCGGAGCCTCAGACCAGCGGATCCGGCTCGGGCATCGTGCCCCAGATGTCGAGGTAGCGGTCCTGCCAGGGCCGCACCTCAAGCCGCTCCAGGCCCGCCGCCGCCAGCTGCTGCCGCACCTCCTCCGGCCGGAAGGCGGCCCGCAGCGAATGGGCGAAGTCGCGGCGCAGCACCGCCGGAGCGCCGGCGCCATGGCGCCGCACCAATGACCGCAGGGCCCCACCATCGGCGGGGCGGCGCAGATCCCGCACCACCACCAGGGCGCCGGGGGCCGCCAGCTGGCGCAGGCTGGTCCAGAGCACGGCCGGATCGTGGAGGTGGTGCAGCAGGCTGTTGCTGACCACCAACTGGAAGGGGGCGATGAGGTCGGCGGGATGCCCCCCGAGGCCTGGGGCCGAAGCATCGGGGGGGTGAGCCTCCAGGTCCGGCGCCTCCAGCAGTGGGGCCGTTAGCCGTGGATCCCCCAGGAGTGGATCCTTCTTCCGTGGAGCCTCGCGTAGCGGGGCCTCCAGAAGCGGAGCCTGAATCCCGAGGGTCGGGGCTTCGAACAGCGGGGCCTCGATAGCCAGGGCACTGGCTGCACCGGAGGCGCCGGTGGCCCTGTCACCGGCCCACTGGCCTGCCGCTTGGCGCTCTGCCGGCGTTGACGGCACCGGTGGCCATCCTGGCGCTGCCGCCCAGCGGGACGACCGCCAGGGGGCGGAGCCGCCCCCGCTCCCCAGCGGCAGGGTGACGCGGCCGAAACGCAGCCGTGGCCAGCGCCGGGGCTCCAGTCGCTGCCGCGCTTCCGCCAGGGCCAGCATCGCCGCCGCACCGTCGAGCCCCAGCAGCTCCGCCTTCGGCAGGGCGTCGGCCAGCCGGAAGCTGATGTTGCCGGGGCCGCAGCCCAGGTCCACCACCCGTAGCGGCTGGCCAGGGTGCAGGGGCGGCCGTTCCGCCAGCAGCCGCAGCACCCGGTCGCAGAAGGCCTGGTCGGTGCGGTTGAAATCGGCCATGGCGTAGGCCCGGGCCTGGATCGGTTCGTCCATCAGTTCGGGCTCGCAGATCCGCTGCATCGCCGCCTCCAGTGCCAGAACCAAGCCAGGATCATCGCCGCCGCCAGCCACACCCCAGTCACCACCGCCACTGGTGCCCCGTCTCGCTTGACCACACCACCGATGGCGTTAGGGTTCGATCCATTCAGGTCAGCTGCGACGTGACCCTCTCCCCCTCCAGGCCTGATTTACGGCCCGATCCCTCCCTGCTGGACCCTGGCGACGCCGCGGCCCCATCCCCTGCCACCGCGGCCCTGCAGAGCGGCGCGGACACCGCGGCCGTGGCGGGCGAGGGTGTGTTCCCGGCCACCGCACCAGCGGCCAATCCCGTTTTTTACCGCACCTATTCCCGCCGTACCGACGCCGGCCGCGAGAGCTGGGAGCAGGTGGCCGAGCGCAACCTCGAGGGCCTGCGGCGCCTGGGCGACCTCGATGGGGAGGAGGTGGAGCTGCTGCGCCGCATGCAGCGCCAGCAGAAGGCCCTGCCCTCGGGCCGCTGGCTGTGGATCGGCGGCACCCCCTGGATCGAACGCCAGGAGAACTTCTCCGGGGCCTACAACTGCACCTCCACCAACCTGGTGGACTGGGAGGCCTTCGCCCTGATGATGGATCTGGCGATGATGGGCTGCGGCACCGGAGCCATCATCGAGCCCCATCTGATCTCCCGGCTGCCGGTGGTACGCAACCGGCTGGTGATCGATGGCGTCAGCCCGATCGGCATCACGCCGGCCCCCCAGCGCCAGGACGCCACCACCCACACGATCGAGGGCAACCGGGTGGCGGTGCGGGTGGGCGACACCCGGGCCGGCTGGGTCGAAAGCTACCGCCTGCTGCTGGAGCTCTGCAGCGACGAGCGCTTCGACGGCGATGTGCACATCAGCGTCGACCTCTCCGATGTGCGTCCGGTGGGTGAAAGCCTCAAGGGGTTCGGCGGCATGGCCAACCCGGTCAAGCTGGGGGATCTGTATGGCCGGGTGGCCCAGATCCTGGCCAGGGCGATCGGCCGCCGCCTCACCTCGGTGGAATGCTGTCTGCTGATCGATGAGGCGGCCGTCACGATCGTGGCGGGCAACATCCGCCGCAGCGCCGGCATGCGCCAGTTCGCCGCCGACGACCTGGCGGCGGCCAGCGCCAAGGACAACCTCTGGCAGCAGGACAGCGCCGGCAACTGGCGGATCGATCCGGAGCGTGATGCCCTGCGGATGGCCAACCACACCCGCGTCTTCCACCGTCGCCCCAGCCGGGAGACGGTGCTGGAGGCGGTGACCAAGCAGTTCCACAGCGGCGAGGGGGCCATCCAGTTCGCCCCCGAGGCGATCGCCCGCTCCAATGCCGATCTGCTCACCACCCCCGAGCTGCGCGAGGAGTTCGTAGGCATCTATTGCGACCAGGGACGGGAGGAAGCCGGCCGTTGGCTGCGGCTGCAGCATGGACCGATCGACGATGCCGAGCTGGAGCACCGACTGGGCCGCTATGGCCTCAACCCCTGCGGCGAGATCCTCGGCGCCGATTTCCACTGCAATCTGGCCGAGATCCATCTCAACCAGATCGATCCCCTCGACCTCCAGGCCCAGGAGGATGCCTTCCGGGCTGGGGCCCTGGCCGTGGCCTGCCTGCTCAACCACCGCTTTGAGGTGGAGCGCTACCGCCAGAGTCGCGCCTGGGATCCGATCGTGGGGGTGAGTTTCACCGGCCTGTTCGACTTCTTCGTGCACGCCTTCGGCACCCCCTGGCTCCAGTGGTGGGAGGCCGGCCGCCCCGACAGCGAGGAAGGCCGAGCCTTTAAGGCCAAGGAAGCCGAGTACCTGGGCCGCTGGAAGGCGACCGTCAATCAGGCGGTGTGGGACTACTGCGATCGCCACGGCCTGCGCCGCCCCAACCGCTGCACCACCGTCCAGCCGGCCGGCACCAAGAGCCTGCTGACCGGTGCCTCGCCGGGCTGGCATCCGCCCAAGGCCCAGCGTTTCATCCGCCGCATCACCTTCCGCAAGAACGATCCGGTCGCCCTGGCCTGCATGGACTTCGGCTACACGATCGTTCCCAGCCAGAGCGATAAGGACGAGCAGGGCCGACTCCTCGACGATCCCTTCGATCCGCGTTGCAGCGAATGGCTGGTGGAAATCCCCACCGAGGTGAGCTGGGCCAACCTGCCGGGGGCCGATGCGGTGGAGATCAACAGCTTCTCAGCCCTGGCCCAGTTCGACTTCTACATGCAGGTGCAAAAGCACTACACAGCCCACAACACCTCGGCCACGGTCGAATTCCGCGAGCATGAGATCCAGGCCGTGGCTGATGCCATTCACCAGGCCATCGCCACCGGTGAGGGCTATATATCGGCCGCCCTTCTGGCCCGCTTCGACGCCAACGCCACCTTCCCGCGCCTGCCGTTCGAACCGATCGACAAGGCCACCTATGAACGGCTGCGGGCCGAGGTGGTGGAGCGTCGCCGCACCCCCGACTTCTTCGAGGCCCTGCGCCGCTACGACCGCGGCGAGACGATGGAGGCCGGTCCAGCGGGCTGCGATTCCGACAAGTGCCTGCTGCCCCTGACGGCACCCGCCGGCTGAGACGGCCAACACGGCCCGGCAGGCTCACAATGGGGGCCTGCCCGACCGACCTTCGCGACCGCACCGTTTGATGAAGACCCGCCAACGGATCGCCCTGGCACTGCTGGCCTTCCTGCCGCTCTGCCTGGCGGCCGAACGGTTCGGCTGGGGGGATGGGGCTGTGTTCCTCTGCTCCGCCCTGGCGATCATCCCCCTGGCGGTGTGGTTGAGCACCGCCACCGAGGAGCTCTCGATCGCCCTGGGTCCCTCGATCGGGGCCCTGCTCAACGCCTTGTTCGGCAATGCCACCGAGCTGATCATCGCCCTCACCGCGCTCAAGGCCGGGCTTGGAGACATCGTCAAGGCCAGCATCACCGGCACGGTGATGGCCAACCTGCTCCTGGCCCTGGGTCTTTCGATGCTGGTGGGGGGAATCGGCCGGCGGGAGCAGACCTTCCAGCCGGTGGTGGCCAGGGTCAATGGCTCGGCGATGACCCTGGCGGTTCTGGCGATCCTGATCCCCAGCCTCAGCAGCCTCTCGCCCGGTGGCAGCACGGCGGGCAACGAGGCCTTCTCGGTGTTCGTGGCCTGGTTGCTGCTGCTGGTCTATGGCCTGACATTGCTGTTTTCGCTGCGCACCCACCGCACCCTTTACGACGTGGCGGAGGTGGACCTGGAGCTGGAGGACGACGAGGACGATGCAGCTGCCGGCCCGGCAACGGCCGCCAACGCGGTGGCCGTTGCCGCCGGGATCCAACCCCACCGGCCGCCGATCCTTCCCTGGCTGGCGGTGTTGGTCGGGGCCACCGCCGGCATCGCCGTCGCCTCGGAGCTGTTTGTGGGGGTTGTGGAAACCGTGACCCGCTCGCTCGGTCTCAGTCCCCTGTTCAGTGGCATCGTGCTGCTGCCCCTGCTGGGCGGGGTGGCGGAATACATCACGGCGGTCGGCATGGCACGCCGCAACAAGATGGATCTGGCGGTGTCTGTGGCCCTCGGTTCCACGCTGCTTGTGGCCCTGCTGGTGGTTCCCCTGCTGATCCTGCTCGGTCCGACCCTTGGCCACCCGCTCGATCTGAGTTTCAATCCCTTCGAACTGGTGGCGATCGCCACGGCGGTGGTGGTAAGCAACCTGGCCAGCCTCGATGGCCGCTCCGACTGGCTGGAGGGGGTGCTGCTGCTGGCTGCCTACGTGATCCTGGCCGCCGGCTTCTACTTCCAGACCGCGCCGATCGGATGAGCAGCTCCACGCCACCACCTCCAGGGGTCCGCAGCCCCAGCGCCGACAGTGGCCTGGCATCCCCGTTGCAGGCCGGCACCGCAGTTCCACCCTTCCGGGCCAGCAATGCCCTGAGCCGCCTCAAACGCTCGGCCTCGCTGCGGATGCTGCTCGCCGCCGTCCTCACCCTGTTGGGGCTGATCGGCCACTGGCCTCTGCTGACCACAGCGGCCGGTCTGGCGCTGGTGGCCCTCTGCCTGGGCGAGCTGTTGCCAGATCTGTGGCGGCTGGTGGCCGACAGCATCGATGAAGCCCCCACCGCCCGGCTGCTGGCGATTCTCGGGCTCGTGCTCGGTCTGCTCGCCCTGCCTCTGGCCATGGGCTGGCTCGACACCTACGTGGCCTACTACCGCAACCACGACTGGGAAGCGATCGGCGCCCTGGGGGAAGGGGTGATCGGTGCCTTCGGTCAGATCCTGGTGGCATTGGTGGCGGTGGCGATCGCCTGGCGACAGGTGCTGATCGAACAGCGGCTCACCACCCAGCAGAACCGCATCACCCAGGCGCAGACGATCGACAGCTTCATCCAGGGCATCTCCGATCTGATCAGCGACGAGGAGGGGATGCTCGAGGACTGGCCCCTGGAGAGGATGCTGGCGGAGGGTCGTCTGGCGGCGGTATTCGGCAGCATCGATAAGGAGGGAAGGGCCCGGGTGCTGCGCTTTCTTGCCCACGCCCGGCTGCTGACGCCACTGCGACGCGACCAGCGGCTGGGTCGGGCGATTCTCGATGGCCAGGGCAACTATGAGGAGGATCGGGTCCATGGGGTGCCGGTGATCCAGCTGCAGCTGATCCTGCGCGGCGTGGATCTCTCCGGCACCGATCTGCGCGGCGTGGATTTCAACGGTGCCGACCTGCGCGGTTGCGACCTGGCCGGCTCGGATCTCAGCGGCGCCAACCTGGCCGGCACCAACCTGGCCGGCGCCAACCTCGAGCAGGCGAAGCTGGAAGGGACGCGCTTCTTCTACGGCCGCGCCCAGACCGCCACGCCCCGGCGGCCGGAGCTGCCGACGGACCTTCACAGCGGCGGCGGCAGTGGTGCGGTGGTTGAGAACGCCAACTTCAGCGGCTGCCAGCGGCTCGATGCCCAGACCCACCACTACCTGGCCTGCTGGAGCGGCAACCGCTCCCGCAGCACCCTGCCTGGGGGCTGCAAGGGGATACCCAACCAGCTCGAACCCCGCCCCCAGCGCCATCAAGGCCTGCCGCCCGCCAGCGATCCGTGAGACGATGGATCACAGCCAAGGTGCCCCCGGGTGCCGAAGCCAGGGAGAGGTGGTCGAGTGGTTGATGGCTCCGGTCTTGAAAACCGGCGAGGTGAAAGCCTCCGTGGGTTCGAATCCCACCCTCTCCGTTTCAGAGCTCAAAACGGGGTTTCCCGAGGATGGTCCGGCCGCTGATCAATCCGGCAATGAGCCGAAGGTGCGGCGGATGTCCTTGAGCAGCAGCAGCAGGTGCAAGGGATCGGTGGGTGAGCTCAAAAACTCTGGGAACAGGTGCTCGTAGCGGCTGCGGACC
>CAIZQU010000089.1 GCA_903935205.1 uncultured cyanobacterium
AGGGCTGCTTAGTCAGCTTCTAGTAGTCAAACTGTGGTCACCACTGTTTGGGAGTGCGAGCCGAGAGATCCGCCTTAGGCGCGTCGAAAAATCCCGCAAATGAAATTCAGCAAGCCCTAATTACGATCTCGGATTAAATAAGTATAGAGAAAAAGTTATTTCTTCTGTTTCTTCGCGTACATCCCAGGGGATACTATGCAACCTCAGGAGGCTCGAAAATGAGATAATTGAAGGCAGGAAGCGTATTGAGGATTTTCTCAAATGAGCTGGACGTCCAAAAGTCTTGGCAGTCTCTGCGATATTAATATCGGCAGGACTCCATCAAGAGCATGCGGCGAGTACTGGGGAGGATCGCATCCATGGGCATCCATTTCCGACATGGGCAGAGCAAAGTATTTGTCTAAGACCAAGGAGTCAATCACAGATTTCGCAATAGAGCAGTGCAATATGCGAAAAGTAGAGCCCGGAACTGTACTTTTTAGCTTTAAGTTGTCTATCGGAAAAGTGTCTATAGTTGAAAAACCTCTCTGCACTAACGAGGCCATAGCTTCATTGCCCATAAAACATCCAGACGAGTTGCATCGAGATTATCTATATCATGCCTTGAAAATCATCGCGGGCCGAATTTCTGGCAATAGGGCTGCAAAGGGTGAAACGCTAAATAAAAGTTCACTGGCCTTGATTAAGATACCATTGCCTCCCATTAATGAGCAGCTAAGAATAGCATCAGCTCTTGACAGTATTGAGGGACAGATTTCATGTCACCTGGAGGCCGCAGCGGAGTTGGGATATTTGTATTCACTATCTGGATCTGAATTTCTAAGCGCAAGCAAAATAATTATTGATTCATGAAAGCTACTAAAGCTAAACTTCTGCAAATCCTGGGCGCCGTCTCCCAGTTCATCATCCCGATCTACCAGCGCACCTATTCGTGGACGCTGAAGGAATGCCAACAGCTCTGGGCTGACATCCTCCGCGCTGGATCTACCGATGAGATCGGCGTGCACTTCATCGGTTCGGTGGTCCACATCGACGAGGGCCTCGGCAACCTCGCGGTGCAGGCCCCCAAGTTGGTGATTGACGGCCAGCAACGGCTCACCACCGTCACTCTTCTGCTCACGGCCCTGGCGGATGTGCTGGATGGGCTGCCGGAGGATCAGCAGGAGCCGATAGAAGAGTTCGCTCCGGCCATCATCCGCGAGACCTACCTCACCCGCAGGCACCAGAAAGGCGATAAGCGCTTCAAGCTGCTGCTTTCCGACACCGATCGCATCACCCTGATGGCGCTGGTGGATCCCACCGCTGCAGCACTGCCAGCCGAGCCCTCGATCCGGATCAAGGAGAACCACCAGTTTTTCTTGGGGCAGCTGCGCGCACCCACCACCGATCTGGCCGTGGTCTGCCGGGGTATCAGCAAGCTGCTGGTGGTGGATGTGGCGCTCTCGCGTGATCAGGACAATCCCCAGCTGATCTTCGAGAGCATGAACTCCACCGGTCGGGAGCTCTCCCAGGCCGATCTGATCCGCAACTACGTGCTGATGGGTCAGCCGCCCGAGTTGCAGGAGCGGCTTTACACCCTCCACTGGCGGCCGATGGAGCTGGCCTTCGGCCAGGAGGCCTACAGAGGCAACGAGTTCAGCGCCTTCATGCGCGACTTCCTCACTCTCAAAACCGCCGAAGTCCCCCGGCTCGATCTGGTCTACGAGGTGTTCAAGCAGTACGAACGCCAGCCGACCGTCGCGGAAGCAGGCATCGAGGCGTTGCTGAGCGATCTGCACGCCACCGCCATCCGCTACTGCCGCGTCGCCCTGGGCAAGGAACCTGACCACCAGCTCAAGGACGCATTCCACGACCTGCGTGAGCTCAAGGTCAACGTGGTCACGCCCCTGCTGCTGGAGCTCTACGGCGACCACGAGGCCGGCCTGCTCAGCCGCGATGAGCTCCTGGAGGCCCTTCGTCTGTTGGAGGCCTACGTGTTCCGCCGGGCGGTCTGCGCCATTCCTTCCAACTCCCAGCAGAAAACCTTCGCCACCTTCAGCCGCGCCCTGCGCCGCGAACCCGGCCACTACCTACCCAGCTTCAAGGCGCACCTGCTCGATCTGCCCTCCTACCGGCGCTTCCCCTCCGATGAGGAGTTCCGCCGCGACCTGCAGGTCCGCAATCTCTACAAGTTCAATAAGAGCTGCAGCTACTGGCTCCGCCGGCTGGAGAATCACCAGCGCAAGGAGCCGATCGCCGTGGCCGACTACACGATCGAGCACATCCTTCCCCAGAACCCCGACCTGTCTGCGGCCTGGCGTGAAGCCCTCGGCCCCGACTGGGCCCAGCTGCAAGAAGAGTGGCTACACCGACTCGGCAACCTGACCCTCACCGGCTACAACCCCGAGCTCAGCGACCGGCCGTTCCTCGACAAGCGCGACCACCCCAGTGGCGGCTTCCGTACCAGTCCCCTGCGGCTCAACCAGGGCCTGTGCCAGCTGGAGTGCTGGGATGTGGCCGCCATGCGCCAGCGCGGGGAGAACCTCGCCGCACGCGCCCTGGAGGTGTGGTCGTCGCCCCAGCTGAGCGAGGAGCAGCGCCAGGCCTACCGGCATCCCAGCCGTCGCCAGGTCGCTGGCTACACCCTCGATGACCACCCCCAGCTGGCCAACCACCAGGTCCGGGCTGTCTTCGACATGTTGGACGGCCGCATCCGGGCACTGGATCCCAACGTGAGCCAGGAGGTGCTCAAGCTCTACATCGCATACAAGGCCGAGACCAACTTCGTCGACATCGTCCCCCAGGCCAAGCGATTGCGCCTCAGCCTCAACATGCCCTTCGCCGAACTCGACGACCCCAAGGGCGTCGCCAAGAACGTGGCCGGCATCGGCCGTTGGGGGAATGGCGAAGTGGAGATCGGTGTCGCCACCCTGGAGGAGGTTCCCTATGCCCTCGGTCTGATCCGCCAGTCGTTGGATCGGCAACTGGACGACAATGGGAGCCTTGGCTAAGCCAGTTGCGAACATGAGCACCTCGCCCTCCCAGTACGCCCTCATCGCCAGCCAGTGGCCTGAGCTCCACGAGGAAGCGCAGAAGGTCGAGCAGTTCGCGCTGTCCGATCCGCGCACCGCCTGCTTCTACGCCCGCCGCACCATCGAGCTGCTGGTGGAGTGGGTCTACGACAACGATGGGCAGCTGGACCGTCCCGTCACTGCCCAAACGCTGGCAGATCTGATGTACGCGCGGGTCTTCTGCGATGTGGCCGGCGAGCAGATGCGTCGCTTCCGCCTGCTCAAAGACCTCGGCAACAAGGCCGTTCATCGTAGCGATCCAATCCGTGCTGGCGACGCGGTGCTGGCGGCCCGCGAATTGTTCCAGGTGTTGCGCTGGTTTGCACTCACCTACGGCCGTGATCCACAGCGAGTGCGGGGCTTCAGCTTCAACGCCGATCTGTTGCCCAGCCGTGATGCGGCCACCGCTCAGCAGGCCCAGAGCCGTGAGCAGCTGCAGGCCTTGGCCGACCAGCTGGCCGAGCGGGACCAGCAACTGCGCGATCAACGCCTGGCCGCCCTTGCGTCCCAGGAGGAACTCGATCGCCTGCGCCAGGAGATCACCGCTCTGCGCCGGGCCAATGAAGCCGCCGCCGTACCAGAACCGGACTTGAGCGAGTTCGACACCCGGCGCGCCTACATCGACCACTACCTCGAGGAAGCCGGCTGGCTGCATGGCCTCAGCTGCACCCACGAGCATGAAGTGCAGGGCATGCCCAATGCCTCAGGCCAGGGCTTCGTGGATTACGTGCTCTGGGGCGACGACGGCAAGCCCCTCGGCCTGGTGGAAGCAAAGCGCAGCAGTCGCGATCCGATGGAAGGCCAGCGCCAGGCCGAGCTCTATGCCAACTGCCTGCAGCAGCGCTACGGCCAGCGGCCCCTGATCTTCCTCTCCAATGGCTACCGCCATCGCCTCTGGGATGACCTGCGCTATCCGCCCCGGGAGGTGCAGGGCTTCTACAAGAAAGATGAGCTCGAAACCCTGATCCGGCGGCGGGAGATCCGTCAGCCCCTCGCTCAGGCAACGATTTCCAGCGCCATCACCGACCGCTACTACCAGCACAGGGCGATCCGAGCCATCTGTGAATCGCTGGAGCAGGGCTTGCTCAAGGCCCTGCTGGTACAAGCCACCGGAACCGGCAAGACCCGAACCGCCATCTCGCTCACCGATGTGCTCACCCGCTGCAATTGGGTGAAGCGGGTGCTGTTCCTGGCTGATCGCACCTCGCTCGTTCTCCAGGCCGAGCGGGCTTTCCGCCTGTTCTTGCCCGATTGCTCACCCGTCAACCTGGTCACCAACAAAGGCGGCGAGGGGCGCGTGTTTCTCTCCACCTATCCCACGATGATGAACCTCATCGATGCGGAAGACAACAAGGGCGTAAGACGGTTCGGGGTGGGGCACTTCGATCTTGTGATCATCGACGAAGCCCACCGCAGCGTCTACCAGAAATATGGGGCGATCTTTGCCTACTTCGATTCGATGCTCAGCGGCCTAACGGCCACGCCACGCGAGGAGATCGACCGCAACACCTATGAGTTGTTCGATCGTGAGCTCGGGATGCCCACAGATGAATATGGGCTGGACCAGGCTGTGGCCGACAAGTTCCTCGTCCCCTTTCGGCCTATTTCGGTGCCACTGCGCTTTCCGCGTGAGGGCATCAGCTATGCCGCCCTCAGCGACGAGGAGAAATCCCAGTGGGACCTGCTCGATTGGGACGAGAGGATGCAGGACAAAGACCGTGTCGAGTCTGGCGCCATCAATGCCTGGTTGTTCAATACCGACACTGTAGACAAAGGCCTTGAGGTGCTGATGACCAAGGGCTGCCTGGAAGCCGGCGGTGACCGACTTGGCAAGTCTGTCATCTTTGCCCGCAACCACAAGCATGCAGAGTTCATACGCGAGCGCTTTGATCATAACTACCCCCATCTCGCTGGTAAAGCAGCCCGTGTGATCGACAACCAAGTGAAGTACGCCCAGTCACTGATTGACGAATTCGCTGAACCAGGCAGCGATCTGCGCATCGCTATCTCCGTCGATATGCTCGATACGGGTATTGACATCCCCGAAATCGTCAATCTTGTGTTCTTCAAGCCGGTGCGCTCCCGCACCAAGTTCTGGCAGATGGTGGGGCGCGGCACCCGCATCTGCAAAGACCTGTTCGGGCCCGGCCAGGACAAGGAGTGCTTCTGGATCTTCGATCTCTGCCAGAACCTCGAATTCTTCCTCGGCGAAGGTGGAGCCGAGTCCACCGCCGCGCAGGAAACCCTCAGCACCCGCCTGTTCCGCAGTCGTTTGGCACTGATCGCCACCATTGATCAGAAGGCGCAGCCTTCCGGGCACGGCCTTGCGATTCCTGAGCAAGCGGGGTTCCCAGGTCATCCCGAAAACGCACTACGGCATCATCGTCAGACGCTTGCTGAGCTCCTGCGCTGCCATGTGGCTGCCTGCCCGGCCGACAACTTTGTGGTGAGGCCCCATCTGCAGCTGGTGGAGCGCTTCCGGCTGAAGGAGTCGTGGGACAGCCTCACCACGGACGACCATGAGGCCCTCAGCACCACCCTGGCCCCATTGCCCTCGGCTTACGCCGAGCAGCAGGGAGACACGGACGCCAACGCCCGCCGATTCGATCTCCTCCTCTACACCCTGCAGCTGACACTGCTCCGCAAGGAACCGCGTTTTGCGCGACTGCAGAAGCAGCTGGGTGACCTGGCCGCTCAGCTGGAGTCCCGCGCCAACATCCCCCAGGTGGCGGCTGAGCTGGAGTTGATCCGCGATCTGACCACCGATGAATGGTGGCAGGACGTCACGGTGCCGATGCTCGAAGAAGTTCGAGGGTGCCTTCGTTCCTTGATCGGGCTGATCGAGAGCACCGCGCAAGGAGTTCTCTACACCAACTTCACCGACGAGCTCGGAGAGCTGATCGAGGTCAATCCTGTTCCCTTACTCACTCGTGACGAGTTCCAGCAGTTCCGCCTGCAGGCCCGCGACTTCCTCAGGGCCCATGAGGATCACCTCACCATGCAGCGCTTGCGCCGCAACCAACCCCTCACCCCTGCAGACCTCGATGAGCTGCAGCGTTTCCTGCTCTCCCATGGCGTCGGAACCGAGCAGGCGATTCAGCGGGCGGCTGAGGAGAGCAAGGGCTTTGGCTTGTTCATCCGCTCCATCGTCGGCCTCGACCGCAATGCCGCCAAGGAAGTCTTCGCCGAATTTCTGGCCGATAGAACGCACACAGCCAATCAGATCCGCTACATCAACGAGATCATCGATGAACTCACTAGTCGCGGCGTCATGGATGCCGCCCGTCTCTACGAGCCACCCTTTAGCGACCTCGCACAAGGGCCAGAGTGTCTCTTTTCGAAAGCTGAGGTCGACAATATCTGCCACCTCCTTGACCTGATCAAAGCGAGAGCAAAGGCTTCTAATGCAGCCTAAGGCAGACCAAATGTACTTTCTTTGTCCCGCGAATTACAAGACTAACGGATTGACAGACTGATAGACGTAGTCGTTCATATGCTCAGGGAGCCTTAGACTCATCGCCTGTGCTGTGCCGGCCGCAGACTGGCTCAGGAGCGCCTTCTGACCTGTTTCAAAACTAATCCTGCATGCAGAAGGGTGGATTCACGATCAATGGATCGTTGAGTCGCTCCATGGCAGCCATCAGCATCCCGGCCGTTCCAGCAGCTGGCTCGATCTGCGCACAGATGGCTTCCAGAACTTCGGGTGGAGGGAAGAAGAGGCCAGAATCAGTCATGGACGCCTCGACGCAGCAGACATCTCATTCTACGCCTGGGCCCAAGCCCTGCTGAGCGGCTCTCAATCATAGAGATGATACGAATCATAGCTGTCTTTCGTGGTCATCTCAAGCCTTCTTCTGCGTCCCTTATTGCAGAAGTCTTGTGGTGAAATTCCGAAGTGCAGTTGCCAGTAACTCGGAGCTGGGCGCGGCAACAGGAGGTAGCTCATCTCGCGTCTCATGAACCCCCTACTGCGGCTGCTCGGAGCGGCCGCCTCTCATGGCCTGCTCACGGGCCAGATCGTCTTCTCAGCCGCCTTCGTCGGCGCCTGTGAGCTGCCGAACTGGATCCATGCCCCCCGCCAGGTGAACGCCTGCCTGGAGCGCTGGATGACGGTCAGCGCCCTGTTCTTTCCCTCCGGCATGCAGTCCGGGGGTGTGGCCAGCCAGCCAGCGCTGGCTCCCGGCCGGAGGGGGGTGTTCCGATGAGCCGCACGATCCCTGCACGCGATTACGTCGAGCACTTCGATCCCGAGCTGCCTCACCACCGGGCCTGGTTGTTGGCGGTGCTGGAGCAGCTGGTGGTCCATGAGCCGCATGCCCTGGAAGAGGGTGGCACCCTCAGGCAGCTCTGGACAGCCCGACAGGAGACCGCGGCTGCCGCTTCCCCATCACAGTCGCCCTCACCGCACGACAGCGCTGCCAGCAAGGGCAATCCGCTGTCGGTGCCCTGGTTCGCCCAGCTGGATTCAGCGACCGATCAGGCACGGCGGATGTGCTTCTCGTCCAGCTGCGCCATGCTCCTGGCCTTCCTCAAGCCCGGCGTCCTCACCGGCTCCAATGGCGACGACCAGTACCTGGCCAGGGTGCGCCAGTTCGGCGACACCACCGACGCCGCAGCCCAGATCAGGGCACTGGCCAGCTACGGCATCAAGGCACGCTTCACTAGGAAGGCGAGCTTCTCCACGCTGGAGCAACAGATCGCGGCCGGCATCCCTGTCCCCTGTGGGTACCTAGGGATTGCTGAGGAACCCAGAACCGCTGCGGGGCAGTTGATTCCAGCGACCATCACGCGTTAAGATGGGATGTAATCAGCCATTTCTGGCCTAGAAGAACTCCCGGGTTCGCCAATGTACGTCTTTCAGAGCGCTGGACAGCTAT
>CAIZQU010000090.1 GCA_903935205.1 uncultured cyanobacterium
CCTCGACGATCCCCTTTGCCCTTATTGAGAGGCAGCGTGGCTGTTTCTGCTTGGCAACAATCAGGAAGCTGGCACGTGCTCTTCCACGGATATAGCGGGGCTTGTGCATGCGCAAGCCTGAGTGATGGCCACATAGATCATCGATGGTTCTCTCGGTCACCTCCCTCGCGTCAGTCAGCAGCTTCAAATCAGTCGGATAGGTGATGTCGACTGGGGTGCACGAGGCATCGATGGGCATCTGGTTGCCAGGACCAGCATTTGGATCATCTGAACCTTCGACTTCAGGGTGGGGCGACACAACCCCCATCACCATGGCCTTACCACGTTCGACAATCAGTTCATTGATTCGCATGAGATCCTCCTCCAAGAACCGCTTGCGAGAATGAACTATCATCGATGGGTCGAATGGTGCCTTGCTGGAATAGCCGGCAAAGCCAAGGAAGAACTGCATGTAAGCATTCTCTCGGATCTGCCCCATGGTCTCTTCATCGGTCAAGCCAGGCCGCTGCTTGATGAACAGCGCGCCAAACGCCAGCCTCACAGGCTATGCAGAGACGCCAGTGGTAGGACTGAACTGAGATGCTTAGGTTGCCTCCAGCTCTTCCCAAGACATCAGGGAAGAGAAGAGCACCCAGCGGTTCCCCGGATCCAATGTATCCCCGAGAGGCACATGGAACTCCTCGATTGAGAGCTACCCGTTATGGCGCTTTCGGTACATCTGCAGCTATCAGCAGTCACAGCAATCGTCGATTGCCCTGATCAAGGCCAGCTTGACGGGCTGCTATCGCTGAAACAAGCCCTGTCGCAGTGGATGTGGCAATTCAGGAGGCCCTAAATACCAACAGAGAAACACCAGATCCCCATCCACCGAAGTTGTTGAATAGCTGATTATATCGCCAACCCCATCACTGGAAGCCAAGTCGCCGGGATCTCTCGCTCCAGTCGCCAGCGAATTGCCATCGGCCGCTCACCCTCGTGGTTTTCGTAGGTGCCAAAACCAATGCATATGAACGGTTCGGTGATGTTGCCCCGCTTGCGCTGCTCTCTTACAAACAGAAGCACCCGTGTTCCTCGGCTCGAGTGGTGGATGTACCGCTGGCCAGTGGGGGATGCGACCGTCGTGGTGCTTTGGCTTTCCCAGTGGAAGAGATTGGGGCCGAGGGCCAGGTCGCGGTAACGCGTGGAGGGAGAAAAAAGAGCTTCGCTCTTGCGCAAAGTGATAAAGAGCAGATCAGTGCGGCTGGCTTCATTCCAGAGCACACCTTCTCGGTGAATCCAGGGGGCGTCATCAGTGAGGACACCAAACGCGGCTTCGATTTCCGCTCGTGAATAATGTCCATGCACGCGCAGCGGCACCGGCAACGCCCATGGCAGGGGGTGGAGACGATGACCTGCACGGGCTGCCAGCAGCTCAAACAGCTGGTGCAGCTCCTCACGCCAAGCGCCTGTCTCCCAGAGCATCTTGAGGGCTTGCTCAAGCGGACGCCACTGTCGCCCCGTGCCATACAGCTGAGCAGTGAGCATTAACCACTGACGGCGCACTCCCTCGCCCAAATCCTGCGGATCAGGCGGACTGGCAGCGCTCAGGGATACAGCGATAGCGCGCAGGCGATCGGGATCATTACCATGGAGCAGACCAGTGCTGATGGCACGGCTGAGGCGCTCTTCCTCCAGATGGGGCACATCTGTAAGCCAGCCATCCGCCACACCCTGAGGTGGGGTCCTGGGTGATGGGGCGGCGGGCGATGGCGCAGCTCATCACCCGGCCCTCTACTGCGCGGGCATGAGTCTCAGCTCGCTCTTGC
>CAIZQU010000091.1 GCA_903935205.1 uncultured cyanobacterium
CGGTGGAAGCGCAGGAACTGCCGCAGCCAGTGCTCATAGCTCGACACCGTGCGGCGAGCGTAGTGGCGTGCCCGCAGTTCCTCCCGGTAGCGCTGGATCAGGCCCGGCGGGCGGTTCGGGTTGGTCATCGATGGAATGCTTGTGCACCAATGGAGTGTTCCCCCATTGCGATAACCATCAGCAACAGCTGTTCACAACATGGACGGGCGATGCTCCTCCGCTCGGCCTGGTACGCCTAACGCTCATCATCACCCGTCCGAAGTTTTCCTTACCGAAGCCAGTATTCCTCGCGCGGGTCGGGTGAATGATGTTGTTGGGCGATCCCTTGGTGGATGTAATCATCAAGATGAAAAGCCCACCGGGCACCCAGGTCTGAGGCCGTGGGGCAGCGGGCCGGGCTTGTGCGGATTCACCGGCGGGCCGGTGATCACCGGAGCGGGTCTGGACCCTTCGTGTGCTCCCGCTGGAATCCCTTCCAGCAGCTCTGACGGTGAAGGGTGCTGGGGGAGAGGGACAGCACGGACGCAGACCGTTGTTGGTGTTGTCGTTGTCCGGGTTGTTGCTGTTCCGGTAGGCCGCGCGGCAGTTATGCGGGTTGTTGAACCAGGAACCGCCGCGCAGCAGCTGGGCGACCCGCCCTCTTCATCAGTGTAGTGGCGTGCTGGCTGGGAGGCCACAGGCAAAGGAATAAGGGGCAAAGAGGCGGTGTCGCAACCCCAGGGTGTGACCGTGGGCCAGGTGGGCATCCCAGCTCTGGCAGGAGGCCCAGGCTTGGTTTTGGCTAATGCACTGCTGAGCAAGACAAGCGGCAGTGTGGCGCAATCCACGACGGATGCGCAGCAGGCTGTGGTTGCGCAAGCGGATGCGACCACCGATCACATGAAAGCCCACAAAACTGGCGCCCATTGCCGTGCGGTGCAGGTGGGTCTTGCTGGGATGGAGCCGCAGGCGCAGATCTGCCAGTTCAGAGCGCAGGAGCACAAGGGCCTGGCGCAGGGGCTCGGGCCGATCGGCGAACAGAGCTAGATCATCCACGTAGCGCAGGCACGCACGGATCCCCGGAAACGCCCGCAGTTTGTGATCGATGGTGTTGAGGTGGAGATTGGCGAGGAACTGGCTGGTGAGGTTACCGATCGGCAGGCCCCGGGGCCGCCCCAATGGTGTGAGCAGAGTGTCGCCGGGGAAGGAATCGATGGCCGGGCCAGCGCTGGCTCCATTGGCCAGGATCACGGCCAGCAACCAGCGGGTGTGCGGGCAGACGATCGATCGCTCCAGCTGGGCCGTCAGGAGCCGGTGATCAATGGAGGGAAAGTAGAGTCGGATATCAGCCTGGAGCACCCAGGGGTGTTCGCGGCAGGCTCGATGAAACCGGCGCAGCGCACGGTGGCTGCCGTAGCCCTTGCGATTGGCATAGCTGGTGGGGATGAAATGGCGCTCCAGCGGCGGGGCGATCACGGCAATCACGGCATGGTGCACCACCCGATCGCGGAACGGTGCGGCACTCACCAGGCGGGTCTTGGGTTCACGAATGGTGAAGTGGCGGTAGGGGCCAGGTGCGTAGGTGCAGCATTGCAGCTCGTGCTGGAGTTGAAAGAGTTCAGCCTCCAGATTGGCGCCAAAGGCGAGCACATCGGCTCGGTAGCGCTTGCCCTTGCTGGCCTTGCGGAAGGCCGCAAGCAGTGTGGGAAAGGCCGTGATGCGGGAGTAGAGATCAGGCAAGGGATCAGGGCTGGCGGCGTTGCTGGCTGATCCAGCCGCCCAGCTGACGTCCCACTTCTTCCACCAGGCGGGCAACATGCTCGTAGCGCCGCTCATCGATCAGCTGGAAGCTGTACAGCAGGCGGATCTGCAGGCGCAGCAGATCGAGGCGGGCATTGAGCGGTTCGAGATGTTCCAGCTTGGCGGTGGCATAGCGGGCCGCCACCAGGCCCTCCAGCAGGTCGTAGAGCCCTGCCACCAGCCGATCACCCAGGGCAAAACGGTGATCCCGGGGCAGGCGATTGAGCAGAGGTACGAACCACTGGATCAGATCCATGGTGGCCTGAATGATCGGCAGGTCGCCGCGGCTCGCAGTCGTCATCGAGGGGGGGGATGGGGAGATCAGATAGAGGCCTGTGGTGCAACAAAATTCGAGGCGCCTGCGGCGCCAACCGCAACAGCCCAACAGCCAGGGCAAAACCAACAGCCCAAGGGCAAAGGGCAAAAGGGCTCAAGGACCAAGAAGGGAGCCTGGGGGAGAGGGACAGCACGGACGCAGACCGACGTCGGCGTCGGCGTCGCCCGGGTTGTCGCTGTACCGGTAGGCCGCGCGGCAGCTATGCGGGAGGTTGAACCAGGAACCGCCGCGCAGCAGCTTCCAGCCACGCTGTCCGCTCTCACGGCGCACCAAATCACGATCCTCCTCTCGCCAGGGTTCGCCATTGGCTGAATGGCCTTCCCCCAGAGGGTTGGGATGCCAGGCATCTTCACACCACTCATAGAGCTGCCCGTGCATCTCCGCCAGGCCCCAGCGATTCACCAGCCCGCTACTGCCGTTCACCCAGGGCTGCTTGGGCTTGCTGCTGGCCTTGCGACCCCGGCCAAAGGGGTAGGCCGTGGCGTCGTACCGGGCCCAGCTTCCATCGAGGGTGTCGCCGAAATGAAACGGGGTGGCCGCCCCTGCCCTGCACGCGCTCTCCCACTGGTTCTCGCTCGGCAGCGCCAGCTCGGGCACTTCTCCGCTGCCGCCCAGTTCGACCCACTGGCCCTGGAGCCAGCGGTTCAGACGCCCCAGCCATTCCCTGCTCTGCTGCCAGCTCACGCTGTCCACCGCCAGCCCTCCAGGTTGAGAGTGGAGTTCCCACAAGCTCTCGGGTTTGGCTGCTCCAGGGGCGCTATCCAGAGACAGCGCGATCGCATCCACCGCCTCCACCACCGCTCGCCACTGCCGCTGGTTGATCGGATGGCGCACGAGCGCAAACGCCTCCAGCCGCACCGGCCGCAGCGCCTCCACATCCACCCCATCCCGGCAGCCATCGCGGTTGGCGGCGAACCAATCCATCACCGCCTGGCGGTCGTGCTCCGTAGATGGTGAACCCAGCTGGGCTGGCCCCGCCGGCACCACCACCAATTCCAATAGCTCACCCCCTGGCAACGGCAGTGACCACACCGCCTTCTCAACCATCTCCGTGCGGATCCGCAGGCCGCTTCCCTCCTCCAGGGCCGTGAGCGTGAGCATCGGCACCACCCGGCCCGCTCCGCTGCCCAGCAACGGCAAATCGGCCGAGGCCGCCAGCTGCAACCCCCGTGAGGCGCCCTGCAGCAGGGGCAGGCGGGCATCGTGTTCGGCCCAGCCTGCGGCATCCTCCACCAGCAGGTTGAGAGGCTCACTCCGCAGCCAACCCTCCAGCTCATCGGCAATCCGCTGCCGCCGACTCTTCTCTCCGCAGCGCTTCGCCAGCAGCCCCAGGCTCTCCGCTGCCCGCCGCCTCAGCGCTACCGGCGCCTCCAGGTTGGCCAGGCACTGGCGCAGGGGCTCCTCGGCGCCGATCAGCGCCAACACCAACGCCGCGTCCTCACGGTCGGCGACAGAAACCATCACCGCGTTCTGCTGATCTTTCTCAGGTGCAGCGACCCAAGCCAACAGCGCACTGAGCGTTTCTGTTGCCTCCATCGCCACCGCCCGCGCCTCACTGCCTCCAGCCGCCGCCAGTGCTGCCAACTGCTCCAACGCCTGGCGCCGTTGGCTCTGCTGTGCCTCAGGCTTGAGATCGTCGGCCAGGCGCCGCACCCGCAGCCGCTGCAGCAGGTCTTCCCGGCCTGCAGCGATCCACCCCACCAGAGTGGGCCAGGTGCGCAGCAGCGCCTCGTGGGCGATCTCCACCTGATCACCTGCCTCGCCGACACCACTCACCAGCAACCGTGCCTCCACGAACAGCTCCACCAGCCGCAGGCTGGCTGGCGGCAATAGGGGGCGCCGGGCCGGTTGTTTCGCCGCCTGGCCGTCGGTCGTGAGGCGGATCAGGTGCACCACGAACGCTTGCTGCAGTGCCGCGATCTCCTCGGCCGTCGGGGCGGGCAGGCTCTGTGTGAGCACCGCATCGGCCTTGCGTTGCACGGCACCTTGGAGGCGGCCAAAGGTTTCGTACTGCTCCAGCGTGAGACCCGCACCAGCCACGCGCAGCTTCCACAGTTCCTCCAGGGTGAAGGCCAGCAGGGGAAGGGCATCTCCGGTTTCGGTGTCAGCCACTAATGCATCACTCAGCCCAGGCTCCAGCCGCAACCCCACCCGATGGGCAGGGCCTTCGATGACCTGGCGGAAGCCCGAGGGATCCATCGGCCCAAGGGCGATCGGATCACCAGCCCAGCCGTGCAGGCCACTGGGATGAAGCTGGAATTGCCCAAAGAAATCAGAGCGCAGGGTGGCGATGATCAGCACCTGGCTGTTCTTCATCGCCAGCAACTGCGCCAAAAGAGCCAGGAAGGCATCAGCGGCGGCGGCCACTGACGGGTTGCGCGCATCGCCCCGGCCGAGCACCTCCTCGAACTGGTCGATGGGGATCACAACCCGGGCATCCTGCTGAGCGCTCTGCAACCGCAACTGCCGCAGCTGATGGTGCAGAGCCTCCGCCGTGGTGGCGTCCTCAGCGGGGAGCGGCAACGCAAGAGCGCGGTGGGCCTGTTGCAGCGCCGCCGCCAGGGCCGGCACCGGATCCTCCTCCGGCCGGAAGGGCTCAAGCACGATCCAGCGGCCCTTGTCGGCCTCCTCCAGCCAGGGCAGCAGCCCCGCCCGCAGCAGCGACGACTTTCCGCACCCCGAGGCGCCCAGGATCAGCAACAGCCGGGACTGGCGCTGGGGCAGCTGATTGATCGTTTCTCGCAGGGTGCGGAGCACACGGTCCTGCCCAAAGAACACCGCCGCATGGCGCCGCTCAAAGCGCTCAAGCCCCGGAAACGGAGAAGCCCCAGGCTCCCCCCGCGGCGGCCAGGGCAGGCGGCTCTGCCAGCTCAGCGGCTCCAGGCCCTTCAGCAGGCGCTGCCAGCCGGTCTCGGCCCCCTGCTCCAGATCAATCACCGCCAGCGCCGTGGCCTGGGTTTCACTCAGCAGCTTGGGGAGGGGGCTACCGGCGGCGATACGCACCGGAAGCACCAACTTGCCCGACGCCATCGCCACCCCCAACTCCGCCAGGCACCACTGCGATTGGCCATAGGCCTCGCTGCAGATCACGATCACCGCCGCGCAGAGCTGCAGGTGCTCATAAAGCTGATCCCGCCAGCGCTCGCCGGCCTTGATGCCGTCATCGGGATCAAAGTCGAGAAACAACGATCGGAAGCGCTGCTCCTGAGGCCGTTGCTTCTGCTCATCCTTCAGCCAATCACGGATGCGCTCGGCCCAGCCGTTGTCTTCGCTGCTGTGACTAATGAAGATGGAGCTCACGAGGTAGATGCCAAGGCGGCCTCAAGCCAATTTACAGGAGCTGCTCTGGCCTTCCTCATGAGGGGCTGACGCGGGCCTGTTGATTTGCCCAACGCTTGCCATCACCAGCCCGCAACGACCATCGGAACTGACAGATTCTGATTGGCTGCGGGTCTGGTGCATGGCAATGTTGGTCGTGACTGCGTTAACAAGAAATGATCGTTATCAACTTAGCGCAGGAGTGCTTACAGGGAGCGAGTCCCCATTTATCTTGTAAAGCAAGTAGCGATTCAAAATTGTCCATGCCCTTCTTGTCACTTCAGTGGCAATTGTCCCATCCACATAGGATCCTCTGCCGTGCCGTGAATCCTTTGAATTGCCAGTCACATACATCAAGTAGTTCTTATCTATATTCAATGTATTGCGCATCGTCTCCCACGCCTGGTTATCGTTCTGGCCACTTGCAGCCAAAAGATGCTTGATGCGCTCAATGCCCCGAGCGCAGTTGACCAAAGATGCATGTGGAATAGAAATGGCTTCAATTAGATCGTGAAGTGCCATGAAAAGATTGGGCTCTTCCAAAACCAATTTTTGTACTGACTCAAAATCCTTATCTAGGCTGTATGCGGTAACTAGACTTGACAGCGACTGATCCTGTAGGAGCAATTGCCTCTTGCACCCTTCATGATCAGTAAATGAATCAAAATAAATCGAAAGAGCGCAACCCTTGGCAAAACAGACCAATTCAACCGAAGCTCTACTCAGATCAACAGCTCTTCGATAAACATCGGGCAGCAAGTTGTCTTCCCATCTATCCATTGTGCATTGAACATCAATCAGAGAGTCTGTGATGTCACAAACAAACTCCATTGTGAGGTTATTATCAGAATTATGCCATGATATTGTGGGCCTTGACACTATCGTTATTTTTTGCGACTCTGGAAGCACTCTCCCGTGAAATCTTACCAATGGCATTGCAGCGATCACAAAGTACAAACCTTATTGTAGGAGGCTATACTCAATGGTCTACGTCCAACAGTGTTTCGGCGGTCCGCAGAAGCTGACGTCTGGCGGCTTTTTGCCGCATAAGCTACCGATCGCTTCACCTTCTGGCAACCAACTCCCTACTCTTAGCAAGACCACCGCAC
>CAIZQU010000092.1 GCA_903935205.1 uncultured cyanobacterium
ATAGCTGTCCAGCGCTCTGAAAGACGTACATTGGCGAACCCGGGAGTTCTTCTAGGCCAGAAATGGCTGATTACATCCCATCTTAACGCGTGATGGTCGCTGGAATCAACTGCCCCGCAGCGGTTCTGGGTTCCTCAGCAAGCCCTACGTATCCCACCCCCGCCCGTGCCATCGCCAGTGCCTGCCGCCAGCTTCCGGTAGCCTCTTCGGCTCTGGATCCCTCCAGCATCGCCCTGCAGGAGGCCCGCAAGCTTTGCAGCGAACAACGGGATCTGAAGCCCAGGCAGCTACCGGCGATCAGCTCATCCTGGCTCAGGCTTGGCTGGCCATGACGACCGTTGTAGATCAGCTGAAGCCGGCTATCCTTACCAGTCAATAGCCGGGTTCCAGTTTGCCTGCTGTGTTTCGGTGTTTTTCTGTGGCCCCCAAAGCAGTCTCCCCCCGTAGCCCTTCAGGTCTTGTCGCCCTGCTTCTGCTGCAGGTGTTCCTGTTGGCAGGCTTAACCATCGCCTGGGGACGTCCGACCTGGTCTGCGTCCGCCCGTGCTGTGGAGGGGAGCCCCGGCCCAGGGGCCGTGGGGATCGGGGCCGGAGTGTTCCATCCCTATCGCGAGGTGAGCGAGGCGAGGCCGAGGCTGGTGGGGCCCAAGGACAAGACCATGTCGCTGGGCATCCATGTTGAAAATGCTTATGAACTTTCGCTCAAGGATCGTTCCTTTCGGGTCGAGGGTTGGTATTGGCTGCGATGGCCGGAGCGCATCAATGAGATCCTCAAGGAAAGGGAGATCCCACCAACGGGAATTGTTGAGTTCACTAACATTATTCAAGCCAGTGAGCTGGCGATGGAGGCCTACGAGCCTGTAGCGCAGAGGTTGCCCGGTGGTGATTATCTGCAAGAGTTTCGCTTTTCCGGAAAGCTTTATATCAGTGATCTGGATCTCCGTTCATTTCCGTTTGTCAGTCTGCGATTGCCAATACTTGTCGAGACGGCCCCCGATGCCCTGTCATGCTCCGAGGGCGGCGGTTACGGCTGTGTTTCCCTGGTCTTCGATCAGGGATCTCATGAGGCGGCATTGGGGCAGTTCGTGAGCATCAATGGCTATGAGACTGAGGGCGTATGGTCCTCTGAGTTTATGCATCAATATCCCACTAGCTTTGGCCACAGTGTGCCATCCGCGTTCGCCTCCGTTCGGCTTGACATACTCTATAAAACCAGTTTTCTGCCGGCTTTTGGTTCCTATGTTTTTCCGCTCCTGGTCCTGGTCGGTGTCGCCCTGGTCTCGCCCTCTCTGCCTGGTTCGATGGGCGATGTGCGCCTGGCCATCCCGACCACGATTTTGTTGACGTTGATTTTTCTGCAGCAAGCCTACAAGGCTGAGTTGCCTTCTCTGGCTTATATCACTTACTTGGATTGGTTTTATATCTTCGCCTATGCCATCTCCGCGGCCCTGTTCTGCCTGTTCTGCTGGGGAACCAACCTCTATGCCAAGGCCGACGCCGATGGCCACGAGCAGGTGGCGCTCCGGCGGATCAATCGCGTCGATCTGCTGTTCCAGGCGCTTGCTGCCATCGGTCTGATCGGGTTTCTGCTGCTGATGCTGCGCTTCTGATCCCCTCTCCTTGCTCAGGGCCGTAGATCCGCGTTTCAGCCACGCTGCCGCCGGCACAACCGCCGCGCTTCCTGGCTGGCCGGTTCCTCTGAGGCGTTGAGTTCGGGCAGATCCCGCAGTTGCAGGCAGGCGGCGGCGATGGCCACAGCCGGGGGAACCAGCTTGCGCAGGTAGGGGCTGCTGCCGCTGCTGCTGACCAGCTCGCCGTTAGGCAGCCGAACCACCCGCCAGTGGGAATGGTCCTGCTCCACGGGAATCGGATCACCGATCTTGGTGTGATCACGCCAGCGCTGCAGGGTGCCGTCCTGGCCCGCCGTCCACCATTCTCGCTCGTGGATCACCGCGATCGAGAGCACATTTCTCTGCCCCGTCGGCAGCGCTCCTCCCTGCCACTCGGGCCAGCGCAGCCGGCGTAGATCACCGTCAGCGTCGCCGCTGAGGATGGTGCCGCCCGGCAGCTGGGCCAGGCTGAAGACCGGGCTTTCGCCGTGGCTGAGCACCGAGTTCATCTGGCGCAGCTTGTGCCAGCGGCGCACCCTGCCGCCGTAGTCCCCCGAGATCAGGTCCCCATCCGCCAACACCAGCAGGCTGCGGAGCCCGATCTGGGCCGTGGGGATCGGCTGGCCCACCCGTTTCGCCCCATCCCACCTCTGGAGGGTGGCATCCAGGCCCCCGACCAGCAGGTGGCCGTTATGCAGTTGCTGCAGCACCCGGATCGGCCCCTGCCCCGTCTGCAGCGGAGCCCCGGCCGGGGCCAGCCCGGCCCACTGGCGAATCGTGCCGTCCCAGCCCCCCGAGAGGAGCAGCCCATCCCGGCTCACCAGCAGGCTGTGCACCGAGCCCTGGCCGCTGTCCCGCATCCAGGCCGGCGGTCGCGGCCACCGCCAGAGGGCCAGGGCACCATCGAGGCGGCCGCTGACAAAGCTGCCGTCGTCCGCCGTGGCCAGGGTGGTCAGGGTGCTCTCCACCGTGATCGGCGTCGATGCGTCCCTGCTCGCCGCCTGCCAGAGCACCAGCGTTCCCCCATCGGAGATCCAGGCCAGGCGGCGGCCCGGCAGCGTTGTGATCGCCTTGATCGCCCCGAACTGGCGCTCCCCCAGCCGCTCCCGGGGCTGGCCGCCGCTCCAGAGCCGCACCGTGCCGTCCTCGCCGCCGCTGACCCAGGTGTCCGTTCCCAGCCTCGCCAGGCTGTGGACCGATCCCTGGCCGCTGCGGACCGCCGGGCCCAGCGGTCCCTGGGGCGACCAGCGCTGCACCAGCCCCCGGTCGCCTCCGACGACAGCCGAGCCATCGGGCAGGGGCAGCAGGGCCCAGATCGCCCCCAGGCCGGTGCGCTGCACCGTTCCCACCGGTCGGTCGTCCCGCCACCAGCGCAGGCTGCCATCCAGGGCGCCGCTCACGGCCATCCCCGCCGGCAGGGCGGCGAGGCTGACCAGGTCGCGCTGGCCTCCCGCCACCGCGGGCCCCAGGGGCATGGTGCCGATCCAGCGGCGCAGGCTGCCCAGACGGTCGGCCGAGAGCCAAAGTCCAGCCTCGCTCTTGGCCAGGGCGCGGACCTTGGTCTGGGCTCCGTCGAGGGCCCGGCTCCGGCTCTGCCGGGGCGTCCAGTGGAGCAGGGTTCCCTGCTCGGTCAGCACGATCTGATCGCCGCCCGCCAGGGGCAGCAGGGCCCTGAGCGGGCCCTGGCCGAGCTGGACCCGGGCGACGGCGCTGTTGTTGGCCAGGGCCTTGCTGAGGCTGCCTACCAGGCGATGGTTCGGCCGGCTGTCCTGGGCCAGGGCCGCCAGGGCGTAGACCGCCGCCTGGGTGGGCGAGCTCTCCAGGGAGGCTTCCGCTAAAGCCGCGAACTGCCGGCTCTGGGCGGCGCGGGCGGCCCAGAGCTGGCCCAGGGCCAGGGCCCCCGAGGCCAGGGAGAGGGCGCTGAGGGCCGCCATCCCCGCCAGCACCCGCTGCCGCCGGGTCCGGACGAGCCGCGTCCGGTGCTCCTCCTGGGCGATGCTGGCCGCTATGAACTGGCGCACCTCCGGCGCCAGTTGCTCGGGCCTCTCCTCGAGCCAGCTCCTGGCCCGGTTCAGCCTGGTGCCGCTGAGCAGCAAGCCATCACGGCTCTGGGCCGGCGCCTCATGCCATTCCCGCTGGGCGGTTTCAAGGTTGCGGCAATCGATCAGAAACTGCCGGGCCTCATCCAGCCAGCCCCGCAACAGCGGCCATTTGCTGAGCAGCGCCTCATGGGCCACCTCCAGCAGCAGCACCCCCCGCTCCTCCCGCAGGGCCAGCACCCTGGCGGCCACCAGCGCCTCCAGCAGGGGCCTGGCCTGGGGGGAGATCTCCGACCACTCCTGCGGCTGGCGGGCGTAGTTTCCCTTCTCGTTCACCCGCACCAGTCCGGGCACGAAGGCGTCGCGCAGGGCCTGCAGCTGTGCCTGATCCGGCTGCAGGGCCTGGAGGGCCCGCTCGGCCGCCGCCCGCACGGCGTTCTCCAGGGGGGAAAGGCCGAGGTTGGCATCGCCGAGGGCCTCGTAGGCGCTGACGGTGAGCGGGTGGTCCGGGGCGCTGCGGTCGTAGAGCTCCCTCAGGGTGAAAGCCAGCAGGGGAAGGGAATCACCGCTGCCGGCGTCGCGCACGGCCCTTTGGACCAGCGCCGGTTCCACCTTCAGTCCTGCCACCCGCGCCGGCCCCAGGATCACCTCATCGATGCACTCTGTGGCCAGGGGCGCCAGGGAGAGCTGTTCGTAGCGCAGCCGCAGTTTCCCCTCCGCCTGCAGGGCCGAGAGGCCATCGGAGCGCAGGGTCATCACCGCCTGATAAGGAAGCTCCTGGCCGAGGGCGGCGTTGAGCAGGTGAATCAGCAGATCCCGCTCGCCAGTGTCGCTCTGATGGAACAGCTCCTCGGCCTGGTCGATCGCCAGCAGGATCGTGGCCTCATTGGCTCCGTGGCGGGCCCTCAGATCGCTGGCCAACTGCTGCAGCAGCGCCTGCTGCCGGCCGTCCCGCAGGGACTGGCGCAGCGATGCACTCAGCGACTGCCAGCCCATGGTCCCCCCCAGGGCCTGATCGAGGCTCAGGGCCAGGGCATCGAGCGGTCGCCGCTCCGGGCGAAATGGAGGGGGAACCACCCAGCGCTTGCCGCTGCTGCGCAGGCGGGGGAGCACCCCAGCCCGCAGCAGGGAGGATTTGCCGGCGCCCGACGCCCCCAGGATTACGAGCAAGCCGCCGCTGCCGAGGCTGCGGCGGGCATTCAGTCGCTCGATCACCTGGCGGATCTCCTGTTCACGGCCGAAATAGACGGCTCCGTCCTCCTCCTGCAGGGCCGCCAGGCCCGGGTAGGGGGGGCGGGTCGGATCCCAGCCCAGCCCGCCTTGGAAGAGCAGGGTGATCTCGCTGAGCCGTTGCTTGAGTTGCCCCAGGGCACCGGGGCGATTGCCGATCAGGTTCAGTGCCTGCACATCCCTGGCCACCATCTCCGCATCGCTCACCAGGGGACCGGCGATCACCGGCAGCACGGGTTTGCCGAGGGCACGGGCCTGGGTGAACTCGGCGAAGCACCATTTCGAGTCCTGCCAGTGGCGGGTCAGCAGCAGCAGAATCGCCTGGGCCCGCTCGATTTCGCTGTAGAGTACCTGCTCCCAATCGGTGCCTGGCGGGATACCGGAGTGCTTATCGAAATCGAGAAAGGGAGCGTCAAAGCCCTCGGCCAGCAGCCAATTGCGCATCTCGGCCGCCGCCATCGCGTCCCGGCTGGAATGGGATAGGAAGATCCTGGCCATCATCCCGGCAGTACCTGTGGAGCAGCATGGCCGTCATCGGCTGTCTGGTCAGCCCCAGGCCAGGCTTCCGCCATCGCCTTGCGACAACATTGGTTGTCCATCACAGTGACCAGTTCCCCGGATCTGGCCCTGGACTGTTGATCGGTTGTCCATCACCAGACCCCATCACTCGGGCGCTGTACGGCTGTTCTCTCGCCCCGGCCAAGGCAGGCTGCTGCTGCTGCTGGGCCTGCCGTCCGGAGGTCCGTGCTGCGTGCAGCGCGCGGCGGATGCTGCCCCTGCCCCTGCCCCTGCCCCTGCCCCTGCCGCTGCCGCTGCCGCTGCTCCTGTTCTCCTGTCAGCCCCCCTGCCGCCCCCAGGGCTCCACCACCGTGGCGCCAGGCTCCATCGCCCGCCGGGCCGCCCCTTGGCGGCTGGATTCCCTGCCCGTGTGCGGGCCCCCACGGCGGCTCCAGGGTCGGGGGCCTCAGGATGGGGGCAGCGGCTGTCCGCCGTCCCCATCGCCCTTCGCCACCCCCGTGGAGCAGACCCCAACCCCCGCCGCCCGGGGCGGTCGCCGGGCGGCGGAGCAGCGCCTGGCCGCCATCGATCCGGCCCGCTATGGCGCCAGCCGCAACCATCTCGATGGGGCGGTCACCCGCCTCTCGCCTTACATCCGCCATGGGGTGCTCAGCCTGACGGAGGTGCGCGAGGCGGTGTTCGGCCGCCTGGAGGCCATGGCCGGACCGGAGACGGTGGTGCAACCGGCGCTGTTCCCCATCGCCGCAGCCGGAGGGCCCCGCTGGAGCCCGGCCCAGCGCCGCGCCGGCGAGAAGCTGATCAGCGAGCTGGGCTGGCGCGACTACTGGCAGCGCCTCTGGCGCCAGCTCGGCGATGGCATCTGGTTGGATCGCGAACCGCTCAGGACCGGTCACGCCGCTTCCACCTATGCCGCAGAGCTGCCGGCCGATCTGGCCGCCGCCAGCACCGGCCTGGCCTGCATCGATGCCTTCGCCACGGAGCTGATGGCGACGGGCTGGCTGCACAACCACGCCCGGATGTGGTTGGGCAGTTATGTGGTGCATTGGCGGCGGGTGCGCTGGCAGGTCGGCGCCCGCTGGTTCCTCCAGCACCTGCTCGATGGCGATCCGGCCAGCAACAACCTCAGCTGGCAGTGGCTGGCCAGCAGCTTCAGCCACAAGCCCTACATCTTCAACCGCGCCAACCTGGAGCGCTTCAGCGGCGGCCGCCATTGCGCCGCCTGTCCCGCTGCCGGCCGTGGCGGGGCCGGCGCCCCCGGCGGCTGCCCGTTTGAGGCCAGCTATGAGCTGCTGCAGGAGCGGCTGTTCCGGCCCCCGGGGCCGGGCGAGCGGCCCTCCCCTCCCTCCGGGACCCGCGCGCAGAGCGGCGAGCGGCCCGGATCGCGGGCAGATGCGGCCTCCCCCTGGCGATCGGGCTCCAGCGCTCCCGGCCCCGACCCGATGCGCCGCGGCGGTCCGGCCGCGGCGGTCCTGGCCGCCGCCGCGGCGCCCGCCACTCCGCTGCAACGCCCGCTGGTGTGGGTGCACGAGGAAGCCCTCGGCCCCGCCAATCCCGCCCTGCGGGCCCATCCCGGAGCGCCGGCCCTGGCGGTGCTCGACGCCGACTGGATCGCTGGGCGGGCCCCGGCACCCACCGGGGCGGCGGCCCGGGGAATCATCGCTCCGGCCGGCGCTGGCGCCGCTGGCGGGATCTCCAGCGCTGACGGCGGCGCCGGGGCTGCCGCGGCGGACCAGGCCTGGGCGGAATGGCCGCCGGCCGCCGGCCGGATCCGCTTTCTGCGGGAGTGCCTGGCGGAGCTGCCCGTGTCGGTGCGGCAGGGCGATGTGGCGGCGGAGCTGCTGGCGGCCGCGGCGGCCCTGGGGGCCGATGGCATCGTCAGCAGCCGACCGGTGGATCCGCGCCTGCAGCGGATCGCGGCCCGGCTGGCTCAGGTTCTGCCGCTGCGGCTGCTGGAGCCCGAACCATTTGTGGCGCTGCCGTTCGAGGGGGCCGGGTCGCCGGATCTGCGCCGCTTCTCCCGCTACTGGCGCCAGGCGGAGCCGCTGCTGTGGGGATAGGGCCGGGGGCGGGCCCCCCGGCGCTGGCCGTTCGGGGCTGGTGGTGGTTGGCGCAGGAGTGGGCTGATCCAGCCTTCGCCTGAGCAGCAACCCAGCGCCGCACCCGATGCCTGCGGCTGGATCCCTTCAGGTGTAGTGCTTGCAGCAGGTGGCGGTTGGGCAACGGCATCGCGGCTGATCAAGAGGCCGGCGGCTCGTCGGGTCGGCTCTGCGGAGCTATGTGCGGTGCCTTGTTGCTGTCAGGGTTGCTGTCAGGGCGCTGCCAGGGCGCTGTCAGGGTTGCTGCCAGGGGGGACCTCAGGACCCGCCCCAGCCCCGCGATACGGGGGCGGAGCCCGTGCGTCCAGGTCGGTGAGCCCCAGGGGTTCGCCCAGCCGCTGAGGTGGTGGCTGGCGGCTCGCTGGGGTTCCCGGCCGGCTCCTGCACGCCGGATTCGGGCCAGGCGGAAGATGGGGGTGTCGCAGGGCAGGGGAGGGCGCATGGCAAGCGGCGGGACCTGGCTGCGGCCCCAGTCCTGGTGTCCGCCGGATCCGCCGCCCCTGCCCTGCCGGCCCGCATCGCTGCAACCGGGGCCCACACCCCCTGCCTCCGCTGCCGCCCTGGCGTCGCCTTCCGAATCCGCTGCCGCGGGGATTGCCCCCCCGACCCTGCTGCTGCTGGATCGGCGCGATCCTCGCCTTCAAGCCGCCTGCACCCGCCTGGAGGGGCTGCTGGATCCGCAGGAGCGGGCCCGGCTGCAACGCTTCCATCGCCACGAGGATCGCCAGCGCCACCTGCTCGGGCGCGCCGCCCTGCGATTGGCCGTGGGGGCCTGGCTGGGGCGGGATCCGGCGGCCTTGCGCTTCCGCTATGGCCCCCACGGCAAGCCCGAGCTGGCCGATGCCGGCCCCACGGCGCCCCGCTTCAACCTGGCCCATTCCGGCGCCCTGGTTCTGCTGGCCCTGCATCCGCAGCGGCCGGTGGGGGTGGATGTGGAGCGGCTGCGCCCCGATCTCGACTGGCACCCCATCGCCCGCCGGACCCTGGCGGCGGCCGAACTGGCGGCCCTGGAGGCCCTGCCCGCGGACCGGCAGGCGGAAGGATTCCTGCGGGCCTGGTGCCGTCTGGAGGCTCGGCTCAAGGCCAGCGGCGAGGGGCTGGCCGGACTGGGTCGGCTGCGGGCCGAGCCCCAGCCGGTGCTGTCCGCTGCTGCCGGGCTCTGGGAGGTGCGGCTGCCGCCGGACTACGCCGCGGCGGTGGCCCTGGGGCCGGCGGCCTGTGTTCCGGGGCCGTGACCTTCAGGGCCCGTCGGGGGGCCGCGGCGGCCGGCGGTCGTCCCAGTCGTCGGCATTCAGGGGGAGGCCCAGCAGCTGCTTCTCGCTGCGGCGCACGGCCGTGGGATTGCTCAGCAGGTGCTCCTCCTCCCAGAGCGGTTGCCGCAACGGCAGGAAGGCGGCGTCGCTGCGGGGCGGTTCCCGCCAGCGGAACCGGCTGGTGGGGGCCCGCTGGCGGCAGAGGATCGCCATCTGGCGACGCAGGGCCAGCCGCACCGGCCCCCGTTGCAGGGCTCCATAGAACTCCTGCCGCGGCGCCCGCCCGCCGCTGGTCAGGGAGCCGTCGTTGCCGCGGCGCAGCCGGGCCGGATCGGGATTCCAGCGGGGTTGGCAGATCCAGGCGACGCTGGTGTCGGGATCGAGCCAGATGTGGATGCCCCGCCCCTGGGGGCCGTTGACCACCGCCAGCCCATCGCCGGGGGTGTGGCGCAGCAGCGGCCGGATCAGGCCGCTGCTGTGAGTCTCGCCGTTGACGCAGCCTCCCGTCAGCAGGGCCGCCGCCAGCAGGGCCCCGGCCTGAAGGGTCGCGGACTGAAGGGTCGCGGACTGTGGTGCTGCCGTCGCTGCAGGGCTCGCGGATGGCGTCATCCCGGGAGCGGGTCTGGCTTCAGCCGTTCGCGTCCACCACCCCTGCCAGGTCCGCTGCACCTGCCGCACCCGGCCCGCTCCTTTCCGGGCCGGGTTTCGAAACGGGGGCGAGGCCGGCCGCTCCAGGCGCCGTGGCAAGGGCGAGGGCAGCGGTGGCAACAGCGACTCCACGGCGGGCACGGTTGGCCATGATCCTGCCTGGTGCCGCGCTTGTGCGGCGTGATCCGTGCCAAGTCGCTCCGTCCCGCCCCGTCCCGCCCCGCCATGGCCCTGACCCCCTCGACGATGCTCCCCCTGGGAACCCCTCTGCCCATCGAGCTGCTGCGCGAGGAGATCGCGCGGGGGGTGGTGCGCGAGCTGGTGGCTCCCCTGCCCGGGCCCGAGGCGCTGGAGGGTCGGCCGGTGCTGGTGCTGTTTCTCTCCTGCCATTGCCCGTTCGTCAAGCACTGTGAGGCGGAGATCAGCCGGCTGGGGAGCGATCTGGCCGGCCGGGCGGCGTTGATCGCGATCGCCAGCAACAGCACCCGCACCCATCCCCAGGACGGCATCGAGGGGATGGTGACCCAGGCGGCGACCCACGGCTGGAGCTTCCCCTACCTGCACGACAGTGAGCAGACGCTGGCGCAGGCCTTCCAGGCGGCCTGCACCCCCGATCCCTTCCTCTTCGATCGTCAGCACCGCCTGGCCTACCGGGGCCAGCTCGATCCCAGCCGCCCGGGCAATGGCCTGCCCAGCGACGGCCGCGACCTGCGGGCCGCCCTGGCCGCCGTGCTGGCGGACCAGCCGGTGCCGGAACCGCAGCAGCCCTCGATCGGCTGCAACATCAAATGGCACCCCGGTGCCGAGCCCGCCTGGGCCCGTTGAGCGGTACATCCGGGGGCCAGCGCAGCGGATGGCCCCAGGGGCGGCGCCAATCTGCAGACGGGCTTAAGGTTGCCGCCATGCCAATCCCCCCCTTCAGCCTCAGCGCCCAGCTGGAGCAGCTCGGCAACGGCCTCGAGGAAGCGGTTCTCGCGGTGCTGCGCAGCGGCCAGTACATCGGCGGCGCCAAGGTCGGCGCCTTCGAGCAGGCCTTTGCCCTGGCCTGCGAGGTTCCCCACGCCATCGGCTGCAACAGCGGCACCGATGCCCTGATCCTGGCCCTGAGCGGCCTGGGGATCGGCCCCGGCGATGAGGTGATCACCAGCTCCTTCAGCTTCTTCGCCACCGCCGAGGCGATCAGTGCGGTGGGGGCCACGCCGGTGTTCATCGATGTGGAGGAGGGCAGCTATCTGATCGATCCGGAGCGGATCGAGGCGGCGATCACCCCCGCCAGCCGCGCCCTGCTGCCGGTCCATCTGTTCGGCCGGCCGGTCGACATGGAGCGGATCACCGCGATCGCCGCCGCCCATAACCTGCTGGTGATCGAGGACTGCGCCCAGGCCAGCGGCGCCAGCTGGGCCGGACGGCCCGTCGGCAGCTGGGGGGATGCGGGCTGCTTCAGCTTCTTCCCCACCAAGAACCTCGGCGGGGCCGGCGATGGTGGTGCCGTGACCTGCCGCGATCCGGAGCTGGCCCAGCGGGTGCGGGAGCTGGCGGTCCATGGCATGCCCCGCCGCTATCTGCACACCGCCCTGGGCTACAACAGCCGCCTCGATGCCCTGCAGGCGGCCGTGCTGGGGGTGAAGCTGCCCCATCTGGGCGGCTGGGTGGAGCGTCGCCGGGCGATCGCCGCCCGGTATCTGGAGGAGCTGGCGGATCTGCCCTGGCTGGAGCTGCCGGAGGCGGGGCCGGAGGGCCACAGCTGGAACCAGTTTGTGGTGCGCATCGCCCCCTGCCCCGAGGGGGGAGCGGCCTGTGCCGGATCCTGCCCGGCCTCCTCCGACAGCGCCAGCTACGGCCTGCCGGAATCCTGCTGCCGCGACTGGCTGAAGCAGGCCCTGGAGCAGGCGGGGGTGAGCACGATCATCTATTACCCGATCCCGATCCACCGCCAGCCGGCCTACGCCTCCCTCGGCTACGGCCCGGGCAGCCTGCCGGTCACCGAACAGCTCTGCGCCGAGGTGCTGAGCCTGCCGATCTTCCCGGAGTTGAGCAGCGAGCAGCAGGGGGCCGTGATCGCCGCCCTGAGGGGTCTGCTGGCCCCGGCCGGCTCAGGCTCCGATGCGGCCGAGCCGCTGGCGGCTGGGGTGGTCTGAACCCGGAGCTTTCGAGCCGCGGGGCTGATCCGATCCGGCAGCAACCGACTGGGTTCACCCCCGCGGCAAAGCCCCATGCAGGGCCTTGAATCGGGCCTGCTGAATCCTGTGGTCGACGATCGGCTCCGGGTAGCCGCGCCGCTCCAGGGGGGCGATGCGGCCGCTGATCAGGTCGGCGTTGGATACGTGGGCCAGATCCGGCAGCCAGGTGCGCATGTAGGTGGCTTCGGGGTCGAACTTGGTGGCCTGGGTGGCGGGGTTGAAGATGCGCAGGGGCTTGGGGTCCATGCCGCTGCTGGCGCTCCATTGCCAGCCGCCGTTGTTGGCGGCCAGATCGCCATCGACGAGGTGTTGCATGAAGAAACGCTCCCCCAGTCGCCAGTCGCAGATCAGATCCTTCACCAGGAAGGAGGCCACGATCATGCGGCAGCGGTTGTGCATCCAGCCGCTCTCCACCAGCTGGCGCATCGCCGCATCGACGATCGGCACGCCGGTGCGGCCCTGCTGCCAGGCGGCCAGCCGTTCGGGGTCGTTCTCCCACGGGAAGTGGCGCCACTGGGGCCGATAGGGACCATCGGCCAGCTGGGGGAAATGAACCAGGGCCTGCTGGTAGAACTCGCGCCAGCAGAGCTCCTGCTCCCAGACGGTGATCGAGGCCAGGGTCTCGTCGCTGCGGGCGGCGAGGCGGGCGACGGAGGCAGCGGCCCAGGCCTGGCGGGGGCTGAGGGTGCCGAAGCGCAGGGCGGCGGAGAGGCCGGAGGTGCCGGCTTCCGCCGGCAGGTTGCGACCCTCGTCATAGGTGGCCAGGGCAGCGCCATCGGCGAAGGCCTCCAGCTGGGCGCGGGCGGCGGTTTCGCCGGGGCGGCAGGGGCAGAGATCGCGACCCTGGAAGGGGGCCAGCCCCGGCCGGGTGGTCCCGGGCCCCGGGGTGTGGAGCCGTGGGTCGTGAACCCCCGGGTCGTGAACCCCCGGGTCGTGGAGCCGCGGGGCGCCAGCGGTGTCGTTGGCCGAGCTGGTGGGGCCGCCGCCGTTGGCGATCGCCAGCAGGGCCAGCTCGAGCTGCTGCAGGCCTACCCCCTGGGGCCCGGCCTCGAGATGGGGGAGGGACTGCCAGAGCTCGGGCCGCGGCAGGGCGGCGGGATCGAGATCCCGGAGCTGGCGCGGCGCCGGCCGCGGGTCGAGCTCGCCGGCGGCGGCCCGGCGCTCCACCTGGCCGCGCCAGTTGCGCAGGAAGGGTCCGTAGACGCGGTAGGGATCGCCGTTGCCGGTGCGCAGCCGTTCGGGTGCCACCAGCAGCTGGTCCCAGTCGGCGTGGGCGGCCACCCGATCGGCCGCCAGGGCGGCCGTCAGCCGGTCCTCCAGGGCCTGTTCGGCCGGTTCCACACAGCGATTCCAGGCCACCGCCGCGGCGCCGCAGGCGGCGGCAAGGCGGGGCAGCAGCTCGGCCGGGTCGCCCTGCAGCAGCACCAGCCGGCTGCCGGCGGCCCGCCAGCGGCCGGCCAGCTCCTGCAGGCTGGCGGCCAGAAACCACAGCCGCGCCGGAGCTTGTTCAGCCACCGCCAGCTCAGCGGGGTCGAGCACCACCACACCGGTCAGGGCCGGCGTGCGGGCGGCGGCGGCGGCCAGGCCGAGGTTGTCGGCCAGGCGAAGGTCGCGGCGGTGCCAGAACAGCCAGCGGGGCCCCTCGCTCACAGCCCCAGCAGCTGGCGGGCCCGGAACCAGGCGGTCACGCTCTTGCCATCGAGGTATTCATCGCCGCTGGCGATCGCGGCATCGAGTTCAGCGGGGCTGAATAGCAGCACCTCCATGTCCTCGTCGTCGTCGCCGGCCGGGGGGTTCTCCAGGGGGGTGAGATCGCGGGCCAGGAAGAGGTGGATCACCTCATCGGAATAACCGGGGCAGGGCAGCATGGCGCCGAGGGAATCCCAGCGGCTGGCGCGGTAGCCGGCCTCCTCCTGGAGTTCCCGCTCCATGGTGCCGAGGGGATCCTCGCCGGGATCGAGGGTGCCGGCCGGGAACTCCAGCAGCCGCGTCGCCACCGCGAAGCGGTACTGGCGCAACACCACCACCCGGCCGTCGTTGAGCACCGGCACCGCCAGGGAGGCACCGGGGTGGCGGATCACGCCGAAGCTGGCCTCCAGCCCCATCGGCAACACCATCCGGTTGAGCTCGAAGCGCAGTTTGCGGACATCGAGGCTGGCGGTGGTTTCGAGCAGGCGCGAGGGCTCGGGGGGCGGCAGGGGCGCCATCGCGGGCTGGGTGCGGACGTGGGGCCAGCTTGCCGCATGGGCTGGTGGCAAAGGGTGTCGGCGGTTGGATCCGCCGCCGAAAGCGGCCCTGGCTGACCGGGGCCGCGGCGTGTCCGGAGGAGATCGGCCGGCGCCCTGCTCGGATCCTGCCGCCCTGGACAGATTGGGAGAAGTCGCTCCTGCGCCATGGCCGTGATCCCTCCCCAGAAGCAGATGACCGGCATGCTCGGCCATCCGGTGGCCGAGAACCCGATCGATCGGATGTTCGATGCGGTGTATGCCCACTACGGCCTGCCCTGGCAGTTCTGGAAGAACGACATCGCCAACAGCGACGACCTGGCCCTGGCGATCAAGGCGCTGCGGCCGCTGGGCAATCGCGGTGTGGGCATCACCGTGCCCTACAAGGTGGCGGTGATCCCGTTGCTCGATGCGGTGGATGGCGATGTGGAGGCGATCGGCGCCGCCAACTACCTCACAATCGAGAACGGCCGCCTGATCGGCCACAACAACGATGGCAAGGGCGTGGTGAAGGCGATCGAGAAGGTGGCGCCCTTGAAGGGGCAGCGGGTGGTGATGCTCGGGGCCGGCGGTGCGGGCCGGGCGATGGCGGTGGAGATCGCCTGGGCTGGCGCGGCCCATCTCACCCTGGTGACCCGGCGTGAGGAGCAGGGCCGTGAGGTGGCCGCCACCGTGACCCGCGCCTCCGGCGTGCCGGCCGACTGGCAGCCGTGGAGGGGTGAGGTGGCGGTGCCGGCGGGCACCACGCTGCTGATGAATGCCACCCACCTGGGCTGCGCCCCCGAGCTGGAGCCGGTGCCAGTGCGCTGGAACACGGTGGATCCGACCTGTGTGGCGGTGGATGTGATCACCAATCCGCGCATCACGCCCTTCCTGGCCACGGCCCGCGAGCGGGGCTGCCCGGTGGTGGATGGGGTGGAGATGCTGGTGCAGCTGGCGATGCAGATCTTCCAGCAGTGGACCGGTGTGACTCCGGAGGAGGCGGTGTTTCAGCGGGCGGTGGCGGAGGCGCTGGGGGAGAAGGGGTGAGGGGGGCTACGGCGACACGAGGAGGTCGCTGCGGCCGGTGGAACCCATTCATCGGGGGGAACACGGTCCGTGCCCCTGGCCCCGCCTCCCGCTCCCCCAGCCATGGGGCATCCCTTGCATCGCGGCCTCGGGGACGCCAGCCCTGTGAATCCTGGGATTGCGTGGACGACCTGCTGCCCAACGAGCTCATCCACTTCGAGCCGCTGCGCTGATCACATGCCAGCGGGAGCCGGCCAGGCGGGCGGCATCGGCGCTGCCGCTCACGATCAGGTCCACCGGCAGCCGCGCCGATTTCAGCGGTTCAAAGTGGCGCCACCAGCTGGCGACTTTTGCCTGCCCATCGAGGTGCGGCGTGCGCTCCACCACCAGCAGGTCGAGGTCCGACTCGGGCTGGGCGTTGCCCATGGCGCGGGATTCGAACAGCACAATCGCCTGCACTGTGGGTCGGCGGCGATGGTGGCCCTGCGCACGTGACCAATACCGCGGACTGAGCCCCAGCACACGACAGAGGCGCAGATCGGTGTCGGCCGTGATCACCCGCTGGCCTTGGCCAGGCGGTACTGACTGATCCCGAACGGCTCGAGGAACTCTTCCTGGAGCCGTTCACCGGGGGTGATGGGAGCGAGGCGGTTCATGGGCTCAGTGTGGCGCCCCCCGGCCGCCGCACCAAAGGCAGCAAGTCCGGCCAGGGACGGCCCTCCTTCACACAGGGCCAGCCCAGCAGGGTTTCCGCCGGGCACCAGAGCACGAACACCAGCGGTGGCTCCGCCAGCTCCGCCGGCGCCTCCAGGCCATCGTCGCAGCGGCGGCAGGGGTGGGAGCGGCGCTGGATCAGGGCCGCCGTGGGCGCCTGCAGGCCCTGGGCATCCTGCCGCTGCAGGAGGGTGATCGCTGCGCGCCGTTGGTCCAGGGCCTTCGCGCCCTCGGCCAGCACCACCGTCTCCGGGAGGTCCACCAGCGGCAACCTCTCCCAGCCCCAGTCCGGTGGAATCAGCACCGCCCACAGGGCTGCCGCCACGCCCTCCAGATCCTCTGGATCCTGAATCTCCTGATGGCGCAACCATTCCGCCCAGGCCACCAACGGCGAGCTGGCGAGGTAGTGAAGCGGCGGATCACCCGGCCGGTTCCAGCGGCCGCCCGGCTGGCCGGGCTGGCTCCAGAGAAAGGGGTAGCGGCGATCGCAGACCCGAAAGCCCAGCCGAAACGGAGCCATGGTTCCCTTCGAGGTCTCAGCTGGCCACCATGCCGCCCCTCGCCGCCTCGGCCAGGGACCTCAGCCGCTGCGGTCCCGGATGCTCCGGCAGCCAGTCGTTCGCCAACAGCTCCAGGGGCGCAGCTCCCTCCAGGGCTTGGCGGGGGCGATCAAACCAGCGCCGGATACCGATCGGGTTGTAGGTGCCCTCAAGGGCCTCCACCACCAGCGCCAGCCAGTGCAGCCGTGCCGCCACCGCATCCGGGCAACGCCGATCGCCCGCCGCATAGCGGCGCAGGCTCGCCGGCGAAATCACCAGGATCCGCTCCAGCAGCCCATCGCCGCAGATCTCGCGCAGGCCCGCCCATTCGCTGGCCGGTGTGGGCGAGTGTTCCAGGGCCTGATAGGCCTGCTCCAGAAGGACCGCTCGCGCCGCCGGATCCTCGCCAGGCAGCATCTGCCAGCGGTGCCAGATCTCCCGGCACAGGCCCTCCCGTGCCAGCAGCTCCAGCAACTGGCCTCCTGTGGCGCCCGCCGCTGCCGGCTCCGCCTCCTGCAGGCCCATGCGGGCCACACGGGCGCCCAGGGAGGCCTCCACCGCTCGCAGCGGCGCCGCGGCAGACAGCGCCAGGGGAGCACTGGATGGGGATTGGAGCATTGTCATGATCCAATTCTATTCCGGAGCAAGGCAGCGATCTCCCCCGCCTGCCCCGGGGGCGCTTGCTGCCGCCTCAACACAAGGACCTCAGCCTGGGCGGCTGGCATGGCGGCGCCGGCCCAAGCGCGGGCTGGTGGCCAGAGTCTGCGGGGCGTGTTGCTCCGGCAATCGATCAGGTCGGGCGCCTGGAGACGGTCAGCATTGTCGGCACGGCGGGTGGTTTCGCTGAGCTGCTGCAGGGCAAAGGTGCTCAACGGCAATCCAGCGCGGCCGGCCAGCCGTTCCAGTCGTTCGGCCACGAGGTCGGGCACGTGGCGGATGTAGAGGGTGCGTGACTGAGGTGGGTGCCTTTTGTTATCGGTTTAATCGGCGCTTTCACCTAGGGAAGCCCTGGAATACCGGGCAGCAGCCATAAGCTCATCCTGATCCCACTGGCTTCTGGACATCCCAAGCGGGGAAGCTTCGATGTTGTCCAGAGGCTCCCTAGAGCAGATGACGGCGAGCATGCTCCACGCCACCTGCAGGTGCACTAGGACTGAGCGCATCTTGAGGAGTGCGGAGCCTGCCATCTAATCAAGAAGCACAATGAGCCGTGCCGTATGCTTATCAAGCGTGATTTCTTGCGACTAATGAACGATGAACAGTGATCTCATTCACGGACCCATGTATATTACGGCTCTGCCAGGCTTCCTATGGAGAAATGGAAGACCGCCGCTGGCGATACCGGGTCCGTATAAAATCCCTGCGTCCCTAGCGTACAATCCCTCAAACCCATTACGACGCTTACCCTTTGGAGAAATTTGCTGGCTTGCCATCGGCTGCTTAGGCCGACAAAGGCACCCACCGCAGAGCGGATACCGGACCCGCCCATACAGCGTTAGGCCACGCAACCAAGTCTCGCTAAGGGTTCGCGGGCAGAGGAGCTTGGCGGTGCGCTAAAATTCGGGCCGCGCGAAAGCACCTCTCGCACCTCATCCTAAGACAAGCAATCAGTGACAAGACATGTCCCTGGCCGAGATAAAACACCCCATCTTGTATTCGACTATGACTGCGGTCGCTTACAACATAAACATCAAGTTCTACTCTGGACTCCACTATATGTGGTGTACGCCATATTTCGGCTCAAACTACAAGTCGCCACATTTCACAGTTCCGCCAAGTTCTTCTCCGCTCTTGATTAGGCACCAAGCTCCGCGACCAGCTTTCCCAGGCTAAGCTGGTACGCGTGTACTGGCCCAGATGCCATGGCTATGAACCGGATCCAGTTCCAGCCTGGGATGTCATTGTCGCAGTTCCTGGAGCTGTACGGCA
>CAIZQU010000093.1 GCA_903935205.1 uncultured cyanobacterium
CCAGGCCCTGCAAGCCGAGCTCCTGGCCCAGCGCACGGCCGCCCAGACCCTCGAAACCGAACTCATCAGCCAACGCCAGACAGCCCAGACCCTCGACGCTGAACTCACCGCCCAGCGCGCCGAAGCCCAGGCCCTGCAAGCTGAGCTCCTGGCCCAGGGCGATGGTCTGGGGGCACGGGTGGAGCAACTGCAGGGCGGCATGGATTGGCTGCTCGGGCAGATCTCTGAGCTCAACGCCCACGTCGATCAGGCCGTCGCCCACGATCCAACGGTGATGCCAGAGATCCCAGTCCCAGCAGCGCCATCGGCAGCCAGCTAGGACGGGCCCCAGCCCCAAGCCACCGAGCCGCACCAACGGCCTGTCATTCCCATCCCCATCCTGAGGCCGTCCATGGGAGCCCGGCCCCTGGCCCTGATCGTCGTCTCGCGCCATCCGAGCGGCCCTGGGTCCCTCGGCAGCGGCGAGCGGAGGGAAAGGCGCCACCGCCCGAGCCGCCCCCTACTATCCAAGAGCAATGAGCTTCCTCGCCGGCCTCAACGACGCCCAGCGCCGGGCGGTGGATCACCACACCGGTCCGCTCCTGGTGGTGGCCGGGGCCGGTAGTGGCAAAACCCGCGCCCTCACCCACCGCATCGCCCATCTGGTGGGACACCACGGCGTCGACCCGGAGCATGTTTTAGCGGTCACCTTCACCAACAAGGCCGCCCGCGAGATGAAGGAACGGCTTGAGCTGCTGCTGGCCCAGCGCCTCGCCCAGAACCAGTTCGGCCAACCCTGGAGCACCCTGGGGGCGGCGGAACAACGACAGCTGCGCAGCCGCATCTACCGGGAGGTGATCAAGGATCTCTGGATCGGCACCTTCCACGCCCTGTTCGCCAGGTTGCTGCGCTTCGACATCGACAAATACCGCGATCCCGAGGGCCTGAGCTGGACGCGCCAATTCTCGATCTACGACGAAAACGACGCCCAGACCCTGGTCAAGGAAATCGTGACCCAGGATCTCGGCCTTGATCCCAAGCGGTTCGAGCCGAAAAAGGTGCGCTGGGCGATCAGCCAGGCCAAGAACCAGGGCTGGCTGCCCGAACAGCTCGAAACCAACGCCGATGGCCCGCGGGAGCGCCGCATCGCGGAGGCCTACCGCCGTTATCGCCGCGCCCTGGCGGCCAACAATGCCCTCGATTTCGATGATCTGCTGTTGCTACCTGTGCAATTGCTCCGCCAGAATGATGAGATCAGGCGCTATTGGCATCGCCGTTTCCGCCATGTGCTCGTCGATGAATATCAGGACACCAATCGCACCCAGTACGACCTGATCAAGCTGCTGGTGGCCGACGGCAGCGACCCGAATCGCTTCGGCGACTGGCAGAGCCGTTCTGTTTTTGTGGTGGGCGATGCCGACCAGAGCATCTATAGCTTCCGTGCCGCCGACTTCAAGATCCTGATGGGCTTTCAGGAGGATTTCGGCGATGGCCAGAGCGATGCAGCCACCCGCACGATGGTGAAGCTGGAGGAGAACTACCGCTCCACCGCCACAATCCTCGAAGCGGCGAATGCCCTGATCGCCCATAACAGCGAGCGCATCGACAAGGTGCTGCGTCCCACCCGCGGCCAGGGTGAGCCAATCCACCTCAGTCGCTGCGACGACGAGATTGCCGAGGCGGAGGCTGCGGTGCATCGCATGCGCATGCTCGAAGCCGCCCACCCGGAGTTGCGCTGGGGCGACATGGCCGTGCTGTATCGCACCAACGCCCAGAGCCGGGCGATGGAGGAATCGCTGGTGCGCTGGGGCATCCCCTACCTGGTGGTCGGGGGCCTGCGCTTCTACGACAGGCGCGAGATCAAGGACATCGTGGCCTACCTGCGACTGCTGGTGAATCCGGCCGACACGGTCAGCCTGCTGCGGGTGTTGAACGTGCCCCGCCGCGGCATCGGCAAGACCACGATCGAGCGGCTGACCGATGCCGCCGGCCAGCTCGGGGTGCCGCTCTGGGAGGTGGTCAGCGACCCGGAGGCGGTGCGATCCCTGGGGGGACGGTCGGCCAAGGGTCTGCTGCAGTTCGGCGAACTGATCCATGATCTGCAGCGCCGCGCCCAGGACGTCCCCCCTTCGGAGCTGGTGCAGCGGGTGATGGAGCAGAGCGGCTACCTGGCCGAACTGATCGCCGAGGCCAGCGACGAAGCGGAGGACCGACGTCGCAACCTGCAGGAGCTGGTGAACGCCAGCCTGCAGTTCCAGGAGGAGAACGACGAAGCCAGCCTCGACGACTTCCTGGCCTCCGCCGCCCTGGCCAGCGACGCCGACAGCAAGGACACCAACCAGGACCGGGTGACGCTGATGACCCTTCATGCCAGCAAGGGACTGGAGTTCCCGGTGGTGTTCCTGGTGGGGATGGAACAGGGCCTGTTCCCCAGCTACCGCTCCCTCGACGATCCCGCCGCCCTGGAGGAGGAGCGGCGCCTCTGCTACGTGGGAGTCACCCGCGCCAAGGAGCGGCTGTTTCTGTCCCATGCCAGCGAGCGCCGTCTCTGGGGCGGCATGCGCGAACCCGCCGTGCCGTCGCAGTTCCTGGCGGAGATCCCCGCCGAGCTGATCCAGGGCGACCTGCCCCGCAGCGGCGGCGCTGCCATCCGACGCGAGCAGCGGCTGGAGCGCCTCACCCGCGTCGACCGAGAGGAGAGCCGGCGGGTGGCGGCCGGAGGCGCCGCCTCCCTCCCCTCCAACGGTGTGCGCCGGCGGACGCCGAGCCGTGCCTGGGCCGTGGGAGACCGGCTGCGCCACACCAGCTTCGGCGAGGGGATCATCACCCATCTGTTCGGCTCGGGCAGCAAGGTATCGGTGGCGGTGAAGTTTGAGGGGATGGGCCCGAAGATCCTTGATCCCAGCCTGGCGCCGATCGAACCCCTGGACCCCTGAACCGGGACCTGGCTGGCCATCAACGACCAGCAGGCCTGCCATGGCGCGGGCCCAGCACCTGCCCCGCGGAACCATGGGGATGCAGGTTCGCCGGCGCGCCAGGGTTGCCAGGGCGGCGATCTGCCGGCTCCCGGCCGCGGCCAGGACGACGCCCAAGAGCCGGTGGCGCGTCACGGTCTTGGCTCGAAGTCCTTGGGGAGATACCGCGGTGGAACGGAACTGGGGCTCCCATGGATCGCGTCCGCATCGAGATCACGGCGCCGTGCCAACGGGCAGAATGATTGCAATGCAGTAGATCTTGCGATGAAGCTTCCGGGTATTTTTGATGCTCTTTGTCTCAGAATGAGGCCGCGATAGGCGCTCGATCGGGCCTGTCTTTGTTCGGGGCCTGTCCATAGAATTGAGGCAACCCCAACCTACCCGCCAAGACTCCTAGGTCGTGTAATCGGCGTTGATGCGCACGTACTGAGCGGAGAGATCGCAGCCCCAGGCGGTGGCGACCCCCGGCCCGTCGCCCACCAGCAGGCGGATCGCCACCGTGTCACCGCGATTCGGATCGGGGTCGAGATAGGCGCCGGCGGCCCGATCGGCCATGTAGCGGCTGGCAGCGGCGCGATCGAAGCGCAGCGGTTGGCCCCGCTCCATCAGCTGGTGCTCGCCGAGCCAGAGGGCCACCGCCCCGGGATCGAAGCCCACCCCGGCCCGACCCGCCGCCGCCACGATCCGCCCCCAGTTGGGATCGCGGCCATGGATGGCGCACTTCACCAGCGAGGAGCTGCAGACCGTGCGGGCGATCGTCCGGGCCCCCTCCTCCTCGGCCGCCCCCTCCACCCGCACCGCGATCAGGCAGGTGGCGCCCTCGCCATCGCGGGCGATCGCCCGGGCCAGGTGCTGAGCCACGGCCGTGACCCCCTCCTCCAGGGCTGGCCAATGGGCCTCCGCCAGCGGTTCGCCGGCGGCGAAGGCCAGGAAGGTGTCGTTGGTGCTGGTGTCGCCGTCGACCGTGATCGCGTTGAACGAGCGCTGCACCGCCCGACTCACCATCCCCTGCCACACCGGTGCCGGTACCGCCGCGTCACAGCTGAGGTAACCCAGCATCGTGGCCATGTCGGGATGGATCATGCCGGAGCCCTTGGCCATGCCGCCCACCCGCACCCGCCGCCCTGCCAGGTCGGCCTCCAGGGCGATCTGCTTCTCGATCAGATCGGTGGTGAGGATGGCGCGGGCGGCCGCGTCTCCCCCCTCGGGCCCCAGGGCCTGAACCAGCGAATCGAGTCCCCCCACCAGGGTATCGATCGGGATCGGCACGCCGATCACTCCGGTGGAGCAGATCAGCACCTGCTCGGCCGCCAGCCCCAACCGCTCGGCCAGTGCGGCGGTGGTCGTGAGGCTGTCGGCCAGGCCCCTCTCGCCGGTGCAGGCATTGGCCTGGCCGGAGTTGGTGAGCACCGCCCGGGCCCGGCCACCGCTGGCCCGCAGCCGCTCGGCACAGAGATCCACGCAGGCGGCCCGCACCAGGGAGGTGGTGTAGGTGCCGGCGCAGACGGCCCCCTCGGGGGCCAGCAGCAACGACAGGTCCGGGTTGCCGGAAGGCTTGAGGCCAGCGGTGATGCCAGCGGCGAGGAAGCCGGCGGGGGCGGTGACGCCGCCGGGGATCGGATGCCAGGGAGGGGTCACGGCAGCGGTCGCAGATGGGGCTCGGATCCTCTGAGCATCGGACAGCGGCGGGTCGTCGCTCCCACGCTCCGCACCAGGGGCTGCTGGAACCGGGACGGCCGCCGGTGCCGGCCGCACGGATCGCTGAGCCGCCTTGAGGCCAGCGGCCTGGACAGAGCCGGTGGCACCCCGGCGTGGAACCGCGGTTGGGAGCCTGGCGCTGCCACCGGTTGGCCTTGGAGCAGAGGGCCGCCCTGGCCGGCCCCGACATCGATCGGGCCGGCCGGCCTGTCGAGGCGTGCGGCGGCGATCCCCACCGGCACGGGCCAACAGCCACCGCTCCGGCCCGCCGGCTCAGACTGGGCCCGTCCCGCCACCGCCCCCCGATGCCCCCTCCGCCGGCCGTTTGCACCGAGCCGTCGCCCGAGGCCCGCCTCGACGCCGCCGCGGTGGCCAGCTGCCAGCGGTTGGCCGGGCTGCTCTTTCCCTGGGACATCACCCGCGCCCTGGAGCTGGCCCTGCTCAAGACCTTCTGCCTGCCCTCGATCTCAGGGCTGCTGAGCCGCACCGGCGAGTTCGAGCAACGCCCCCGCAAGCGCTACGACGACACCGGCCTGATGGTGGCCGAACTGCTGCGCCACGGCCCCGACAGCGCGGTGGGTACGGCGGTGCTGGCACGGCTGAACCGCATCCACGGCCACTACGCGATCAGCAATGACGACTTTCTCTATGTGCTCTCCAGCTTCGTGGCCGAACCGATCCGCTGGCTGGAGCGCTACGGCTGGCGACCGCTCAGCGGCGAGGAACAGCAGGCCCTGTTCCGGTTCTGGCTCCGGGTGGGCGAAAGGATGGGCATCGGCGACCTGCCGCAGAGCCTGGAGGCCCTGCTGGCGCTGAACGGCGCCGTGGAACGCCAGCGCTTCCGCGCCGCCCCCAGCAACCAGCGGGTGGCCGATGCCACCCTGGAGATGCTGGTGAAGGACTGGCCCGCTCCCCTGCGGCCCGTGCTGAGGCGGGTGCTGCGGGGGATGCTGGAACCAGAGACGGCCCCATGCCTGGCCTGGCAGCCGGCCCCGGGTTGGCTGCGCCAGCTGTTGCGGGCGATCCTGCGCAGCCGCAGCGCCGTGGCCAATGGCTGGCAGCGGCTGCGACCGCCCCAGCGCAGCCGCTTCTTCTCCGAATCGCCCACCCCCAGCTACGGCGCCAGCTTCCGCCTGGAGCAGCTGGGGCCACCGGCCCAGCTGGCGCGGCTGAACAGCCCCCGCTGGAGCGGCAACCAGCGGCGCATCGGACTGACCGGCGGCATCGCCAGCGGCAAGAGCAGCGTCGCCGCCCTGCTGGCGAGCCAGGGGTTACCGGTGCTCGACGCCGATGTCCATGCCCGCGAGGCCCTGGCTCCCGGCAGCGCCGGCGCCCGGGCGGTGCTGGCGCGCTACGGGCCAGGGGTTGCGGCCGGGCCGCCAGGCGCCATGGCCAGCACCACGGCGGAGGAGCCGGGGAGCGAGGACGCCGACCGGATGGTGGTGCTGGACCGGGCCGCCCTCGGACGGATCGTCTTCGGCGACCCCGCCGAGCGCCGCTGGTTGGAGGCCCTGGTGCATCCGATCGTGCGGCAGCGCTTCAACGCCGAACTGGAGCGGCTGGCCCCAGCGCCGGTGGTGGTGCTGGTGATCCCGCTGCTGTTCGAGACCGGACTGGAGGCGCTTTGCAGTGAGGTGTGGCTGGTGGATTGCGACGCCGACCAGCAGCTCCAGCGGCTGATCAGCCGGGATCGGCTGACGGAGGCGGAGGCGCGGGCGCGGATCGCGGCCCAATGGCCCCTGGAGCGCAAACGGCCCCTGGCCGATCGGTTGCTCGACAACCGGGGAGCAGCCGATCGCCTGGCCGATCAGGTGGCCGCGGCCCTCAGCGCTGGCCCCACACCTCCGGCGGCTGCGTCCCCGCCGGCCTGAGCGCCCGCGGGGTGACGGCAGGCGTCGGTGGCAACGGCCGAGGCCAGAGCCGAGACCGGCCCCCCCGCCAGGGCCCGGAGCTGGCGGGGGGGGGGAGCAGGGACCGGCGGCGGGGCGGAGCTCAACCCTTGAGCTTCTGGTTGAGGATCTGGTTGGCGAGCTTCGGATCGGCCTTGCCGCCGGTCTTCTTCATCAGCTGGCCGACAAAGAAGCCTTGCAGCTTGGTCTTGCCGCCGCGGAAAGCCTCCACCTCCTCCGGGTGGGCCGCCAACAGCTCCTCGACGATGGCGGTGATCGCCGCCGGATCGCTGATCATGCCGAGGCCGCGGGCCTCGATGATCGCCTTCGGTGAACCGCCCTGCTCCAGCAGTTCAGGCAGGATCTCCTTGGCGATCTTGCCGCTGATCACGCCGCCCTCGATCAGCTGCACCATCTCGGCCAGCTGCTGCGGGCGCAAGGGAAGCTCGCTGTAATTGAGGCGGTTGGCATTGACATGGGCGGCGATATCGCCGCTGATCCAGTTAGCGGCCGCCTTGGCATCGGCACCGGCCGCCACCACGGCCTCAAAATATTCAGCCATCGGCCGCTCATCGGTGAGAACGCGGGCGTCGTAGATCGAGAGGCCCAGCTGCTCGGCGTAGCGGTGGCGCTTGGCCGCCGGCAGCTCGGGCAGCTCGGCAAGCCAGGCCTGGCGCTGGGCTTCGCTTACCTCGATCGGGCCCAGATCGGGATCGGGGAAGTAACGGTAATCGCTGGCCCCCTCCTTGCTGCGCATGCTTTTGGTGACCTGCTTGCCCTCATCCCAGAGGCGGGTTTCCTGCACCACGGGCTCGCCGGCTTCGTAGGCCTTGATCTGGCGCTGAATCTCGTGATCACAGGCCTTCTGAATGGCCGAGAAGGAATTCATGTTCTTGATCTCCACCTTCGTGCCGAAGGGGGCATCGGGCCCGCGGCGCACGGAGATATTCACATCACAGCGCAGCGATCCCTCCTGCATGTTGCCATCGCTCACCCCCAGATACCGCATGATCCGCCGCAGTTCGGCCGCATACTCGGCCGCCTCGCGACCGGTGCGCAGATCGGGCTTGCTGACGATCTCGGCGAGGGCGACGCCGGCGCGGTTGTAATCCACCAGCGAATGGGTGGAGCCCGCCAGGCGATCGCTGCCGGCGTGGACCAGCTTGCCGGCATCCTCCTCCATATGCAGGCGCTCGATGCCGATGGTCTTGAGATAAGTCTCCTTGCCTTTTTCAGCCACCTCCACCTCAATCCAGCCATCCTCGGCGATCGGCTCGTCATACTGGGAGATCTGATAATTCTTGGGCAGATCAGGATAGAAATACTGCTTGCGATCAAACTTGCTGTGCTCGGCCACCTTCAGGTTCAGGGCCAGCGAGGCCTTCACCGCATACTCCAGCACCCGCGCATTCAGCACCGGCAAGGTGCCGGGCAGCCCGAACACCACCGGATCGACATGGGTGTTGGGGTCATCGCCGAAGGCGGTGGAGGCACAGCTGAAGATCTTGCTGTCGGTGCCGAGCTGCACATGGGTCTCCAGGCCGATCACCGCTTCCCAGGCGGGGAGCTCTGCCGCCGAGCCGGCGGCGGACGCGGGGGCGGTGCTGGGGGCGCTGGCCATGGGGTCGATGCGGAGCGGGCGGGTCAGGGAGGTGGAGACGGGGCGTGGAGACGGGCGGCCCCGGGGAGCCGCCCCCTGGGTCATCGCGCCCCTGCGCCGGGTTGGCGGATCCTAGGCAGTGCCGTCAGGGGGCCCGCACCCCGGCGGCCGCCTGCCCCTGGCGCCCGGCGCCCGGCGAGGAGGTCCGTGCCGCGCCCCGTCCTGAAGCCACAGTCCCTCACTCCTCCAGCAGGCTGCGCAGCATCCAGGCGGTCTTCTCATGGATCTGCAGCCGCTGGGTGAGCAGGTCGGCGCTGGGCTGATCGCTGGCCTGATCAGCCAGGCTGAACACCGTCCGCAGGGTGCGCGCCACGGCCTCATGGCCCTCCATCAGTTCACGGACCATGGCCAGGGCACTGGGATGGCCCTGGCTCTCGGGGATCGAGCTGAGGCTGGCGATTGCGGTTCCGCCGAAGGGCGCGGGAAAGCCGAGGGCACGGATCCGTTCGGCAATGGCATCGAGGGCCGTCCAGAGCTCCGTGTACTGCTCCATGAACATCAGGTGCAGGGTGTTGAACATCGGGCCGGTCACATTCCAGTGAAAGCCGTGGGTCTTGGCATAGAGCACGGTGGTATCGGCCAATACACGGCCCAGTCCCTGGGCGATCGACTGACGCTGGTCGGCGGAGATGCCGATATCCATGGGGAGTGCTGCGCTGGTGGATGGTCAGGGGCGGCAGGAACCGACCCATCGCTGTCGTTGTAGCCAGGGGCGGGATCGCCAACCGGCGGCTGACTGCAGCCAACGCTCCCGAAGCCTCGGCTTCAGAATGGTGCCTGAGGCAGTCCTGCCCTGGGCGACGACCACCCCATCCAGCGCCGGCCCTTGGCCGAGCCGATGATCCGGCGAGCGGATCCTGGAGGCGCTCGATGAAGCGAGCGCCCCATCCCGGCCAGAGCTTGCCCCTTCTGATCCTGGGGGGTGGCCTGATCGGTCTGGCCATCGCCCATGAGCTCGCCCGACGCGGCCGAACCGTGACGGTGCTCAGCCGGCGCCGCAGCGAAGCCGCCGGCTTCGTGGCGGCCGGCATGCTCGCCCCCCACGCCGAAGGCCTCAGCGGCCCGCTGCTGGAGCTGGGTCAGGCCAGCCTGGAGCGAATTCCAGCCTGGGTGGAGCGGATCGAGGCCGACAGCGGCCTCGCCTGCGGACTGCTCCCCTCCGGGATCGTGGTGCCGTTCAGCGACGCGGCCGAACGGGATGCCTACCCCACGGCCGCCTGGGGCATTCCCCTGGACCGGGGCGGCCTGGAGCGGGAGGTGGCAGGCCTGGCGCCCCAGTGGCAGGCGGGCCTGCTGTTTCCGCAGGACGGCCAGATCGACAACCGTCGCCGCCTGATGCGGGCCCTGGAGCGGGCCTGCGTGCATCGCGGCGTGCATTTTGAAGAGGGTTGCGAGGTGCTTGAGCTGGTCACGGCCAGCCTGGGGGACGCGGGCGAGGAGGACGGCGTCGGCACGGCCCTCACCGAGCCAGGCACCAACAGCGGGGCGCCCCCCCCGAACGGCTCCCGGCGACAGGACGGGCGGCTGGTGGCGGTGCGGCTGCGGCGGGCGGATGGGGAGGAGATCCAGCTGGCCTGCGACGGGGCTGTGCTCTGTTGCGGTGCCTGGAGTGCGGCCCTGCTGCCTGACCTGCCCCTGGTTCCGGTCAAAGGTCAGATGCTGTCGTTGCAGGGACCGATCGGGGCATTGCGACGGGTGGTGTTCGGCCCGGGCACCTATCTGGTGCCGCGGGAGGACGGCCTGGTGGTGGTAGGAGCAACCAGCGAACCGGAGGCGCTCTTCGCCGAGGGACTCACGCCGGCGGGCCAGCGGCAGCTTCAGGCGGGACTGCGGGAGCTGCTGCCCGAAGCCTCCGGCTGGCCACCGATGGAGCGCTGGTGGGGATTCCGGCCATGCACGCCAGACCAGGCGCCCCTGCTGGGGGAGGGGCCGTACCAAGGCCTTTGGCTGGCAACGGGACACCACCGCAACGGGGTGCTGCTGGCCGCCATCACCGCCGAACTGCTCGGCAGCCTGCTGACACCGCGTGGGCCGGAGGGGGAGGCTCAGCGGGACGGGGTCCGGGCCACAGCCTGGCTGCAGGCCTTCAGCTGGGGGCGGTTCCGCCCCACCAACGCAGGCGCGACTCAGCAGCAACCCGGACCTTGATGGGCGCCAAGGCAAACAGTGCCAAGGCCAAGGTTGATCCATCAAGCGATCCACAAGGCCAGCGCCGAAAATTCTGATTTCCGCCGGTTGCGGTGCGTGACACTGATTGCCTGGCCGGAGCGATGCACTGGGCTTGTCACGGTGGGGGTGTCACGGTGGGGTTGTCACGGACTAATGGACAGGGGAAGCACGACCCTTCGAGCTGCCCCAAGGTTGATCCAGAAGTTGATCCAGAAGTCCAATCAAAGGTCAATGCAGCCCAAACGTCGATCACGCATTCCAAGGGCGCGCCTGGCAGTCCAGCGGCGCGAGAATCAAGGCTTGGGAAGCAGCGTGTTGATGCCCCCTGGTGAGCGGGTCAGAGCGAGCGGACAACGTTGCTGACCATGGGGGCCACGCATCAACTGCCGGCACGCCCAGGTGCACAGCGGCTGTCCTGAGCGCGGGCGATCCTGCAGCCATTGAGATCCTGATCCAGGATCAGGCCAGCCTGCTCTGAATCCTGAATCGGCGGCGAAGGTACCACGGGCCATCGAAGGCTTCAGGCACAACCGAAGCGTGCCAACCATCGGCCATCGACGGAGAGCGCATTTCCCGAATCAGACAGCCACCGCAAGCGCCTGGCCCAAGGGCGCACGTCCCATCCCCCTGGAAGCGACAGCAGAGCGGCTGGCTGGCCATCTCGTCTTGATCGCAATCATGGACCCGATCGTCAGCCGTCAGCGTCAGCCCCCTCAGCGACGACTGGATTGCTGAGGGTGCCGATCGCCTCGATCGTGATGCTCACCCGATCGCCTGGCTTCAGCCAGCGGGGCGGATTGGCGGCCATGCCCACTCCCTCAGGGGTACCGGTAAGGATCACAGTGCCGGGCAGCAGGGTGCTGCTGCCGCTGAGGAAGGCGATCAATTCCGCCACGCGGAAGATCATGTCGCTGGTGTGGCCGTCCTGCACGCGCACGCCGTTGAGCTCGGTGCGGATCGCCAGGGCGTTCGGATCGGGGATGGCGGCGGCGATGGTCAGCACCGGCCCCAGAGGAGCGAAGGTGTCAAAGCTCTTGCCGCGGCACCATTGACCGCCCCCGAGTTCGGGCCGCTTCTGCCAATCACGGGCACTGACATCGTTGGCACAGGTGTAACCGAGCACGGCCGCCAGGGCTTCATCCACGCCCACGTTCTTGCAGCGGCGACCGATCAGCACAGCCAGCTCCCCTTCGTAGTCCACGGCCTCGCTGGCCAAGGCGGTGGGCAGCTCGATCGGAGCGTCGGGATGCTGCAGCGCAGCGGGAGATTTCATGAACAACACCGGCCTCGTCGGGATCACCGATCCGAATTCAGCCGCATGGCGCCGGTAGTTGATGCCAATGCCAAGGATGGCCGTCGGCTCCAGCGGCGCCAGCAGCTGCGCCACCTCCGCCTCCTGGCCGCTGGGCCGCAACCCTGGCTGGCCATCGGGCCCGAAAAGCTGGCCAAGCAGCGACTCGCAGCGGCCATCGTCATGGAGCTGGGCGTAGCGGCAGGCCCCCTGGCGGTCGCGGTAGCGCAGGATCCTCATCAGTGGCGACAGGCCTCGGGGCCAGGCTGCCATGAAACAGCGCGCTCCCACTGGTCATGCCCTGGTTCATCAAACACGAAACCTTCCGTCGCCCCCAGGCCGAACTGCGGGATCACCTGGCCGCCCACCATGCCTGGGTGCGCCAGGCGCGGGAACGGGGGCTGCGGATCAGCAGCGGCTATCTGGTGGACGCCCAGGGAAAGCCCGGCGGAGGCGGGCTGTTGCTGCTCGAAGCCGAGGATCACGCCAGCGCCGAGGCCCTGATCCGCCAGGATCCAATGGTGCGCAGCGGTGGCGTGGACTGGACCCTGCAGCAGTGGATCGGCGCCGTCGGCGATCTGGCGGTGGGCTGAGGCCCACCAGAGCTCCAGGGAGTGGTCAGCCCCCCGTCGACTCAGCCGCGCAGATGGCGCGACAGGCTGGCGGCCGAGAAATGGAAGCCCGCCGCCTGGGCGATGGCCACCACAGCCGTCGGATCGGCAGCGGCTTCCACCTGGAGCTTGAGGGCTGGATCGAGATCAACCTTGGCGAAAAAGGCGGTGAGCTGGGCTTTGGACATGGGTCTTTTTTTTATGTTGACACCCCAACCCTAGAGGCCCCCCTCAGATCCGGCTCGACAGATCCGGGCTGGGGATTTTCATCGCCCGATGGCGAAAGATCACTCTGCTGAGCCCGGGCTGATCAATGGCCAGGGCGATGCAACAGGGCCTGAAGACCGATCTGATGAAGAATGCCTTGGCCGCTGAGCCACTCCACCAGCACGCCAGCCGTAAAACCGAGCATCGCCAGGCGGCCATTGAGCAGCTCGGCGCGGCGATGGAAGCCCCAGCCCTGGTCGCGGTCAACGATGCGCATGGGCTGCTCCAGGGGCCGGGGATCATCAAGCCCACCCTGATCGGAGCACCATCCCTGTCCTTCCGATTCGGAAAAGCTGCGGCGAGCCAGATTGGCTTGACTGTCGCTCGTCATGATGGTTCCTCCAGAATGATTGCAAATTCGCAAGCACGCGGAACGATCGGTGGCGCACCTGGGGGCAGCAGGAGCGTGCCGGCGAAACGCTGCCATCAGCCTGGTGCCGTGGCCGGCGGGCGATCGCCCCACAGCAGCGGCACATCGGCGGCAGCAACGCTGGCACGCCCCGATGGCCCCATCATGGTGGTGATCCAGCGGCTTCAGCCCATCCGCAAGACCAGCGCCGGTCATCACAGCGGCCCCCGCCACCCTGGATGGCCTGGTCCTCCTGGGGGAGGCCGGAGATCCGGGCGGGCGCCGCAGCCGTCAGGGGGGCTCGGTAACGCCCCCGCTCATGGCTCCGGGGCGGCACTGATGCCATAGACCGGCTGCACCTCCTGGCCCCGGATCGTAAAGTCCCCAAGGGCGAGGGGCCGTTCGCCAGGCCCGAGCCGCTCCACAACCGCCTGCGAGGCCACGATCGTGGCTCCCGTCTGTTTGGCCACAGCCTCGAGGCGACTGGCCCGGTTCACGGCATCGCCGATCACGGTGTAATCCTGACGCTCCGGCGAACCGATATTGCCGCAGATCACCGTGCCGGCGCTGAGCACCACCACCTGCTGCCAGGGCTCCAGACCCTGCTCAGCCCAGTGGCGATTGAGACGCTCGAGCCCGTGCACAATCCGCCGGGACGCCGCCAGAGCCGCCTGGGCGTCGGCCTCGATGCCACGGGAGAGGGGAGCACCGAAATAGGCGAGGGTGGCATCGCCGATGAACTTGTCAACGGTGGCCCCCTCCGCCAGCAATTCAGCGACCACCATCGCGAAGTAATCGTTGAGTCGTCCCACCAGCTCAGCTTCCCGTCCCTGCTGGGCATAACGGCTGGTCATGGCGGTGAAGCCGCGCACATCGGTCATCAGCACCACCACCTCACAGCGACGACCCTGTAATGCCTGGCTCCAGGATTCCCCCTGTCGCATCACCTCCTCCGCCACCGCCGGCGACAGGTAGCGCCTCAGGGTGCGCCGCAGCCGCAGCCGATCCAACTGCACCCGCACGGACGCCTCCGCGGAGCTGGTGACCGTCACCAGAGCCGTGCTCAGCAGCAGCGTGAACAGGGGAATGCCTACACCGAAACCGGCCAGGAGGCCCCCAGCCACCGCCGCCAGGCCCAGGCAGGCCCCGAGACCGACCGCCAACCGCGCCAGCGGCCGACTGAGTTGCTGCAGGGCCAGGCCGTAGGCCAGGACGGCAAGCGCCAGGGGAACAGCCCAGAGGGGAGCGGGCCGCAGCAGGTGCCAGAAGGAGCCCTGGCGCAGGTTGGCGAATTCCGTGGCATGGATCTCGACTCCGGGGATGGTGATGCCCTGACCCCAGCCGATCGGATGAAGGTCCTGCAGAGAGCTGGCCGTAGGGCCGATGAAGACCAGCGCACCCCGCAACTCGCCTGAGGTCCTGAGCCGCTGATAACGATCGTCGGCCAGCAGCTGCCAGATCGACAGGGTGGGAATGGTGCCGGCGGGTCCATGAAAGCGGAGGTAGCGCTCCCAGAGCGGACCCGGCGACCGCGGCAGTGCGCCTCCGGTCCGGCGATGCAGGGTCTGCGCCAGCGAATCGGGGAGCACCAGGGGGATGGAAGCGCGCATCAGATCGACATGGCGCTGGGCGGGGCGGCGGATGGTGTCCTGTTCGGCATTGGTGAGACCGGCGACGGCACCGCGGCTCAGGAGCGTCGCCAGGGGCGAGATCAGGCTGAAACCGGCGACGCCATCACCGGCCCCCTGCTGGCCGATGGGTTCGAGCAGCTTGGCCGCCAGAACCCTGGGCCCAGGAAATGCGGCGATCGACCTGGCCAGGGTGCCGTCATCGCCGGCACCCTGATGGCTGGGGGCGACGAAGAACAGATCGATGGCCACCGCCTGCGCCCCCGCCTCCGCCAACCGATCCAGGACACGGGCCTGCGCCTGCCGTGGCCAGGGCCAGGGACCGAGGCGGCGCAACAACGGATCCTGCTGCAGATCGGCATTGAGGGCCTCATTCAGGCTCTGGTCGTCGATGGCGACGATCCGCAGCGGCTTCGGCAGGGGCGGCGCCGGCAGCCGCTCCTGCCAAAGGGCAAGCAGGATCTGCTCGGCAGGCAGAAAGGATTCGCTGGCGAGGGCCAGCCCCAACCCACAGGACAACGCACAAACGGTTGGAACCGCGCAGCGGGTCAACAGGCGACGCCAGCGATCGCCAGCACCGCTCCAGGCTGTCAGGGGGGATAGGGACACCGGGGGTTCCTGAGGAAGAACTGGAAGCGATGGATTCCGCGGAGGAGCAGAACCGGAGCCAGGGGCAAGGGGCGAGCGGAACAACCCGCTGGCGGATCAGGGCAGCAGGCCCCGGCGCTGCAAGGGTTGCAGGGAGGCAAGACGCCATCCTTCGCCGGCCTCGACAATGATGTCTCGACTGCGCAGCTTGCTCAGGGTGCGCGAGAGCGTCTCCCGCGCCAGGCCGGCGAGGATGGCGATCTCTGCCTGGGGCAGAGCTGGAATCGGATCGAGAGGATCCTGCTGCAGGCTGCCCTTCACCGCCAGATAGGCGAGGGCATCAAGCACCCGGGTGGTGGCGTCGCTTCTCTGAATGGCAAAGCGCCGGTTGATATCCCGCAGCCGACTGGCCTCGAGCCGAGCCAGCTGCAACGCCAGGATCGGCTGCTGTTGCAGCGCCCTCAGGAATGGGCCGCCCTGGAGCTTGAGCAGACGCACCGGGGTGAGCGTGACCACATCCGCGGAGCGGCTGTCACCATCGAGCAGAGACATTTCGCCAATCAGATCACCAGCTCCAAGCAGCGACAAAATCACCTCATCCCCATCGGCGCTGAACAGGCGGACTTTGGCAATACCACTGAGCAGGACAACCAGGGTTTCGCCCCAATCGCTCTGCATGAACAGGGTTTGAGCCGCCGCCATCTCCAGCAGGCGATGCCGGTCCAGCAAACCCTCAAGCAGGGAGGATTCAAGGTCCTTGAACAGGGGGATCGCCTGCAGCTCAGCGGCGGTGATCAACGCAACCATACCGGGCGATTGAGCTGATCTCAATCTAGTCCTCGATGTCGATCCACGCCACTCCTTTTGGCTGATCTTCAACCAGAAGAAGTCCGGCGCAGACGAGCGCTGCTGCGCTGCGGTCCTGGAGGTAAACCCAACACAAAGGGAGTCGGCATGGCCTCGGGTCTTTGGGCTCGCGTCTCAGAACAGGATGATCAGGCTGAACCAGAGTCCCTTGAGGGCCAGGTGAAGAATCTGGTCAGCGGTGAACGAAAGCCGGCCCTGGATCTTCAGCCAATCAATGCAGGCGTGACTGAGGGCCTCTGCCAAGCCAAGAACCCAACTGCCTGAGAGCAGAAGAATCAGCAGACCGTGGCAGCTGGCATGGGCGGTGAGCCACCAGCCCCAGGCGACATGTGAGTCGCCACCCGGCGCCTTGCCAACAGCCATCGCCGCCGACTGCAGGACGAAATCACCGACAAAATGAGCAAAGATAAAGGCCAATAGAAGATTGGCACCAGACCAGGATCCAGGCGTGGGCAGGAGAAGCAAACTGCTCTCGGCGGACGCAGTCATGTAAGCCCAGAGAACGTGCTACCAGATTAGAGCAGAAGATCCAATCTCCACCCACCCTAACGGCTGCGAATGCCCGGCGCCACTACAATAAGGTGCAGCTGCAACCGGCACCCGCATCATCGTCCAGAGGGCTGGGGCACCGGGGTTCTGGATGGCGATTCGCTGCTGGTGATCGGCTGCCGATCGGCTCGACTCTGGCCGGAGGAAGCATCCTGACGATGGTTCTCAGCAGGAGCCGGGGGCAGATCGGCACCAGGCTTGCCAGCGCCGGAGGGATCCTCGGCGGGCATCAAGGTGTCGAGGATGGTGTCGATGCGGGACACAACCCGGTTGAGCCTGCGCAGCAGCGCCATCAATTCCTCCAGGCTGAGCTGGCTCTGAGCCGCGACCTGATCAACGCTGCCTCCGGTGCGACGAAAGACCCCGAGGGTGTCGCGGACCTGGGCCAGGGTGGGCGGCAGCTCCCGTTGGAAGAGCTGGGTTGATTGCTGCCCTTGGCGCAGAGTGCCATGGAGCTCCTGAACCGTGGCAGGCAGGGCCTGATTCACAGTGGCACCGACCTGGTTGACGGACGCAAGAACCGCCGCCAGCTCTTGGATGGTGTGCGGTAACTCCCGGGAAGCGATGCGGTGGGTCGATCGAATCAGGGACTGCAGATCCGCCTGGGTGGTGGCCGCACCAGCCAGAAAGCTCTCCAGATCGGCCGTGTTCTGAGCCGTGATGGTGAAATGGTCGTGGTGCCGTCTTCCCTGCATCGGAGCCGGCGTGATGTCGACACCGCCACTTCCCAGGAGGCTGGGACGGACCAGAAAGGCCTGGCTGCGAGGCGTGACCCAGGGGCGAAAGCGATCGTCGATCTTGAGATTGAGCCTGACCCTGCCGTCGGCGAGAAGGTCGACAGCATCGATCACACCTACGTGAAGGCCTGAAACTCGGACGGGTGTGCCAGGCAACAGCCCGAGGCTACTGCCGCTGATCAAGGACACCCTCAAGCTGGGCTGGAACCAACCGAGTCGATAGCCCCAAAGCACCAGCACCCCCAGCAACAGAGCAAGACCGCTGAGGAGAAACAGGAACGAACGGCCCTGAAATGCTGGAAACGGGGATGCAGAGTTGCGGAGCAGCATGATGAAAGATACCTCGAAAAATCCTGATTACCGCCGGTGGTGATTCATATGACTCATGGCCTAGCCTGAACGATGCAGACTCACAGGATAGGGAAAGCTCAATTCTTCGAGGTGTTCTGAAGCCATTCACCCGATCAGAAACCCAACAGATCTTCACATTGAAGCGGCCAGAGCCGCTCACCATTCATCCCAGCTCAGGAGCCGGGGATCATCGCAGTTCACCATAGTCCAATTCCATGGACCTGCAAGGGTTGTGGCATGGGGAGCCACGGTCAGCCATGCCGCAGACGCGAACAGGGCATCCATCAATGCCGGGGGGGTGCACCATTCACCTGGAATGGGCGGGAAAAACCAGCCAGCATCAATGACAAGCCAGCGCGGTCGAAGCAGAGCGGCTCGGAGCAGAATAGCCAAGCAATACTGATGGATGGGAAGATTATCAGGATAAGCTTTAAGAAAGGAATCGCAGTCCAGGGCTGTGAGGGCTCCTACCCCGGAAAGGTTGGCGATCAGATCGCGCAGGCCTTGATCGAGCCTCTGCGGCGGAAAGGGACGTCGCCAAGCCAATGGCAGCCAGAGATTTTCACGAACTGTGATGTTCGACAATAGGGAGCCTCGCTGTGGGGAGAGGTAGGCATAATCGATCCCTGCACGCTTCAAGCCATCACAGAGATGATCGATCCAGACACCCACGTCCTGCGCAGGACAATCGAGACGCCACCGTGGCTTCGAGCGATCAGCAGCCAGAAGATTACTCATGGAAAACGAGCAACGGTGAAGCTGAGAATCTGAAATACAATCTCGGCCAAGAGATAGATCAGCATCACCCTCAGCACCCCGAATGAGGCCGCTCGGGAGACCTGGGGAAAGCTTGAGTGGCCTCTGGTTTCAATCCGATCAACCCAAACGATAGCGATGGCTGCCAGCAGGGCGGAACGTATCAGACCAACCGCCAGATCAGAGGGATGGATGGTCTCAAACGCATACAGGATACGAAAGAGATCAATCGGCACACCAGCAACCAGGGCGCTCACAGCGAACGCAGAGACCAGGGCAGAGAGCAAAAAAACAAGATAGAGAACCATCATTGCCAACGAGGCGGCAACCAGTCGTGGAAGAATCAGATACGTGAAAGGATCAACTCCCAATCGCTGCAGGGCTTGCCGCTCGCCGGTGACTGACATCAGGCTCAGTTCCGAGATGGTTGCAGTAATCGAACGTGCACAGAAGACAAATCCAGGTATTTGCACAGCGAGACCTCTCACCGAGAGCAGAATCAAGGCATCGATGGCCCCACTACCAAGGCCAGCACCGGTGATCCCCTGGAAAGCAAGAACAAAGCCAGAGGCAATAAGCGCAGCCGCAAGTATGACCACCAAGGACGACTGATAACCACTGAAATAGATTTGCCGACTCAGCACAAGCAAAGCCGGCGAGCCGACCAGCCAGCGGATTGATCTCAGCGACGACCAGGCCATGAATCTGATCCGATTGGGGCGAGCCAGGGACACAAGACAACGCTCAATCAGGCGAATCGCAGACCATGGTGCCAGCTATCCATCTGTCACACTGGCCCCGACGCTCGATATTCGCTACGCTCGCAAGGCGCAATCACATTCTGCGATGGATAGCTTTCTTTCTAGTCGATACGGCGGTTTTTGCAGCTCACCCACCAGGTTGCACCACAGCCGTCTTCGCCCAAACCGCCAGCTCTTACTGCTAAGCCTGCCGCTGCTAAGCCTGGTGGTGACCAGCCCCATTCTGGCCGCACCATTCCAGAAAGCAACGGTGGTTGAAATGATCAATGGTCGTCAAGTCTATATCAATAGCAAGCCAGCAAGCAGGGGGCAGGAGGCCGGCAGAGGGAGTGTGATCCAAACCAAAAACAGCAGTGCCCGACTGCAGTTCGATCAACGCGCCGCCGGCTTGATGGGCCGCGATTCTCTGATCAAACTTGGTGCGGCCTGCTTCCAGCTTGATCGCGGCAAGGTGGTTGTTAATGGCAAGCAGAAGACCTGTTTCGGATCCAGTATCCTGGCTATCGATGGAACCACCTACCTCATCGGTCGCGAGCCGGATCAGAGCTACACCGTCGATCTTCTCGCAGGCGATGCCAGGGTCAGCCGCGCACCGGCATCCATCGATACATTAGATGCCGATGAATCCACCGCTGGCACTGGCAATCAAAGCGATGGCGATGGGCCCAATATTCTATCGACCTACCCGCGAGTCGCACCCTGGGTGGGAGCGACCGCAGGTGGCTTCGGTAGCGCCTATCCCAGTGGCGGCGGCAGTTTCACGGGTGGCCTGAGCTATTTTCAACCCATGGCCCAAAGCGGTGCCAAGCAGCTCCTTTACACCTCCGCCTCCGTCGGCAGTTCGTTCCAGGATATTTGGGGATTTTCCACGGAGGTGGGTTACCGCTGGCTGACTCCTGCGATCCAATCGACCAATAGTGCCTACCTTGGCTACTCCGGCTATGGCGCCCCTGGCTGTTACACCAACATGCTCAATGGCGGCGCCCAGTGGGAGCGTGCACGCTGGCGCCTGGGCGCCAGCGGCGGCCTGAAGTTGAATGAGTGCAGCTCAAGCTTCAACTATGCGGCGCTCAATCTCTCGATCCCGGTTGGTCAGATAAACACTCGGCCGGCCTACTTCTCCATTTCTCCTTATTTGCTGAATGGCAATATTGTCAGTGCCGATCTTCTGGAGTCAGACACCACCCCCGATAGCTTCCCCGGTTTACGTCTGAGTCTGGAGCTTCCGATCACCCCATCGCTCTCGGTCAAAGGTTATGGGGGGGCGGACAGCGTGTTTGGGATCAGCGCCGGTGGTCAGTTCATCCTCAGGATTCCCAGCTCCACCAAGATCATCAAAGACCCCAACGTCCCGCCTGTCGCGCCGCGAACCGCCGCGGCCGGGAGCCTGCCTATCGCTCTCGCCAGCGCCACGACATCCCTGCCGACCGCAACGGCTCCGCAAGCTCTGCTGGCCTTTGCCGCCCCCGCAGCGGCCCCAACCTCTGATCAACCCGCCGGTCTCTTCTCGCCTCCAGCAGCTACCACACTGGGCCAGGGCGCAGCACCGATCGTGATCCAACAGGGGCAACGGGGTCGATTCAGCCCCGATGGTGATCTGCTCAGCATTGAGCCGATCAGCAACCGCGAATTTTTACAGCTATTGATCACTAACTTCAAGGGTCATGCCCCATTGCCTGAAAGCCACCGTATCGCCAGGATCGCCCAGCAGCGAGGTATTCTCTCGCCCCAAGTCGCCGGGGTTCTCGGGACTGATTTCCTGGCCAACGCCTCCCAATCGATCAGTGCAACGCTGGACACACCATTCAGTCCACTGACCCAGATGCCCGCCGGCCGTTTTGTCTGTGCCGCCACCAAAAAAGCGCGGATGATTGGAGCCGAGGAAGCAGAGAAGGGCCAGTTTGATTACAGTGGCGGGCCGGCCTACTTCGGCAAGGGATCGGAAACATCCCAGGGCTACCCGGCTACATACAACAAGTCGGACGCCTTTGTGTTCGCCGATGCCGGCGTCTGCCGCGAGCTCAATCGCCTGGCCGATCAGGGCTACGACGTCGTCGAGGCGGAGCCGATCTGACCGTCGCAGCGCTGAGGGGGCCGATCCGAGACCGCTCAGCGGCGCTGGCCAACAGCGCAGAACTGAACCTGCAGCGTCAACCGCTCGGTCGGGAGGGGGAGCTCAGCCGGATCAAAGGCTGATGGCGGTGGTGGGGCCATCTCGGCCCGCATCATCACCGGCCCCCCACCTCCCTCCAGCTGGATCTGCAGCGGCAGCAGCTGGGGGCGACCGATCAAAGCCGCGAGGGGCCGGGCCTGGGCTTCCGCATCCCGATACGCCGCAGCCAGCAGGGCGCTCCGCCCCGCGCCGACAGCGGCGGGATCCGCCTCCGCCGTCACCGGAGACAGGCGCACGCCCGCCAGACCGCCCACCCCCCGGATCAGCCCCTGCAGTTGCTGGGGGTCGAGCTTGCCGCTCACCGCCAGATCCGACTGGAAACCGGCTCGCTCTCCCCCGGCCGCAGGCCGCGCCCAGGTGGAGGGGGAACCCACCCGCAGATCGCGTACACCGAGCCGTTTCAAGCTGGCCCGCACCAGGGCCAGCCGCTCCTGGAGCAGTGCCAGAGCCCGATCGGCGCTGGAGCCCCTGGCATCCAGGCCGAGGGAGAAGGCAAGGCTGGCCGCTGAACGTTGGCGCTCCGCGCTGCCACGGGCCTCCAGGAGAGTGCCGTCGCAGCGGAGCTGCACCTCCGCGGCGATGGAGCCTCCGGCATGGGCCAGCAGCCACAGCGACGCCACAGCCCCCAAGGAGGGCCAGGTCGAACGGTGCCTGGCGCGTTGGGGTGGGGGCTGGATCATGGCGATGGTGCGATTGTCAGGTCAGCTTGAACGGTGGCAGCGCATCGGAGCGGGGGTTGCAAGGCCCCCGGCTCATCGGTTCAGAAACAGCGAATTCTCCTGCGTCGGCTCCAACAGCAACTCGGCCCGCAGCCCTCCCGCCGGGGACTGGCCCAGCAGCAGCCGCCCCCCCTGACTGCGGCAGTAACGATCGACCAGGAACAGCCCGATCCCCTGATGACGATGGCGGTGCCGGTCATTGGCGCGGGGAGGGCTGGGCATGGTCAGCAGCGTGGGGCTGGGTAAGCCCTGACCGTGATCATCAAGGCGAATCCACAGTCGCTGGCCTTGGCGTCCGGCGGTCAGCAGCAGCGGAGGGGCGCCGTATTCGATGGCGTTATCGATCAGATTGCAGAGACTGCGCTCCAGGCCGGAGACATTGAGACGCACCAGCAAACGGGGAACCTTCAGCGCCAGGGCGACGGAACGGGGATAACTGGCGGCCAGTCGGCCACAGAAATCATCCAGGGCCACCATCTCATAAACGGCCTCAGTCTTGAAGCTGTCCGCCAGAATCGCCAGCTGATCAGTCACCTGCACCAGGCGGCGCAGATCCTCCAGCATCTCTGTGGCCAGCACACGGGGGTGGCCGTCGAGCTGGTGTTGCAAGTCCTCTGCCTGCAGCAGCAGACGGGTCTGGGGGGCGCCAAGATCATGGGCGAGACCGCGCAGCAGCAGGCGTCGCTCGGTGCTGCCGGCATTGATGCGCTCCAACAGGCGGTTGATCCGCAGCGTGAGGAGCCGCAGGGGCGCGATGCCTCGCTCCGGCAGAAGATCAAGGGGAGGAATGGCCGTATCGGGAATGGCTGCCACCACCCTGCGGAAGGGCTGCTCGACCTGGGTGCGCACAAACACGGCAGTGCCGACCAGCAGACCCAGCACAATCGAAGCACTGCGCAGGATCGGCAAGTACCACACGGTCATGCTGGTCAAGCGTTCGGGCTGGTAGAGCCAGAGTTTCCCCGCCCTGGGGTGCTGGAGGTGAATCCAATAGCCGCCCCAGGGATCCTGGAGCGGTGGGACGTCGCGGCGGATCTCGCGATCCAGTCCCTGGGAATCCTTCAGACTTTTCATCACCTCGGCATCAAAGGGAGTGAATCCGGATCCCGCCGCATCCTCTGGGCTCAACCCCTGACGCGTGATCACGCCGGGCGGAAGCTTCGGTGACAGCCCGCAGCCGAGCACACCCTCGACAAGGCGCACGCTGCGGGTGATGCGAAGGACGCTCTCCTCCACCAACGGGGGTTCAAGGACTGTCCGCAGCAGCAGCAGCAGCAGCAGAAACGACAGGGTGGCCCCCATCAGAGATGCCAGCAGAAGGCGCGTCCAGTCCGGGGCTCCCAGGCGTGGCGTGAGGGACATGCCGTCAGACTTCATCGAGAGGGGTGACCGGGGCCAGAAGGCGATAGCCGATGCCTCGACAGGACTCAATCACGTCGTGCTGTTCGGGCAGCAGCCCCTCCAAGAGGCGGCGAAGACGACTCATCCGCACATCGATGCTGCGGCTCTGGCGCGCATCCACCAAGCTGCCGCAGGCCCTGGCGAGGCTCTGGCGCCCAATCACCTCCCCGGGGCGCAGGCAGAGGGACTGAAGCAGCGAAGCTTCGCCGCGACTGATCCGCATCACCACTCCGCTGGCGGAGTGCAACTCGGCCTTGGCGGGATAGAAAGTGATCGCGCCGACCCGAAAGCCCGAGGTCATGATGGGAGGCACGGTCCGGAAGCGGGATTGCAGATCCAGCAGCTTGCTGAGGCGTAGCTGCAGCTCACGAAATTCGAACGGCTTGCCGAGGTAGTCGTCGGCGCCAGCCTCCAGCCCGGCGATGCGATCGGCGGGTGCACGCAGCGCCGAGAGCATCAACACAGGGAAGCCATAACCCTGCTGGCGCAGTCCTGCCAGCAGATCGCTGCCGCTGCGATCTGGAAGCATCTCATCGAGGATCAGCAGGTCGGGTTGGCTCTGCAGGAGGGCGTCATCGAGACTGCGCGGTTCCAGAAAGCTGTGGGGCTGCCAGCCGATCCCGATCAGCCTCTGGCTGAGCATCGAGCAGAGCCGCTGGTCGTCATCGAGAATCCAGACCTCTGGATCCCTGCTACCAGAAAAAGTGGGCACGGCTCCAGGGATCACGGGAGGTCGGGCATCCGACGCTGTTGAACAAGTCATCCAGGGACCCAAGGGACCCAACTCTAGGAAGGCAACGCAGGGCCGATCGCCCTCTCTGCAGCCGATCGGCGAGACTGACCGGCCGCGCCGGGTCAGTTTCCCGCAGCGCCCGACCCGTCTCCCCGGGCTCGTTTCTCGAACCGCTCCCCATGGTCGCCAGCGCTCCCGCCTCCAGTCCCGACCCCAGCGCCAGCCCATCGCCAGCATCCAGCAGCTGGGCGGCCCGCGCCTTCCCGCTGGCGGCGATCACCGGCCATGGCACCCTGAAGCTCGCCCTGCTGCTGGCGGCCGTGGATCCAGGCCTGGGCGGGGTGGTGATCGCCGGTGGCCGGGGCACCGGCAAGTCGGTGCTGGCCCGTGGCCTGCATGCCCTTCTGCCACCGATCGACAGCCTCGACCTGGGGGCCGGAGCCACGGCCCTGCACGTCGATCCCAGGAGCCCCGAGGACTGGGATGGGCCCACCCGCCAGCGGATCACGGAGCTGGGCGGTGATGCCAGTGGCGCCGACCCCACGGCCCTGCTGCCCACCCGGGTGGAACCGGCACCCTTCGTGCAGGTGCCCCTGGGGGTGAGCGAAGATCGGCTTCTGGGCTCGGTGGATGTGGCCGCCTCCCTGGCCGCAGGGGCGCCGGTGTTTCAGCCAGGGCTGCTGGCCGAAGCGCACCGCGGGGTGCTTTACATCGATGAGCTCAACCTGCTCGACGACGGCATCACCAATCTCCTGCTGGCAGCGGTCGGTGCTGGCGAGAACCGGATCGAACGCGAGGGCCTGAGCCTCTCCCACCCCTGCCGATGCCTGCTGATCGCCACCTACAACCCCGAAGAGGGGGCGGTGCGCGACCACCTGCTCGACCGCTTCGCCATCGCCCTCTCCGCCAACCAGAGCCTGGCCCTCCAGGAGCGGGTGGCGATCAGCCGCTCGGCCCTGGAGCACGGAGAAGCGGTGGAGGCCTTCGCCGCCCGCCACCAGGAGGAGACCGACGCCCTGGCCACCCAGTTGCTGCTGGCGCGGCAGTGGCTTCCGGATGTGCGCATCAGCCGCGACCAGATCGTCTACCTGGTGCAGGAGGCGATCCGGGGCGGTGTGGAGGGGCACCGGAGCGAGCTCTACGCGGTGCGCGTGGCCAGGGCCCACGCCGCCCTCAGCGGCCGCGACCGGGTCGAGGCCGAGGACCTGCAGGTGGCGGTGCGGCTGGTGATCGCGCCACGGGCTCGACAGCTGCCGCCCCCGGACCCGGACCAACCGCTGCAGCCGCCACCGCCCCCACCACCCCAGGGGGAGCAACCGCCGGAGGAGCCGCCGCCGCCCAGCGACCAGGAGGAAGCCGACGACCCCGAGAACGATCAGCCCGAGGACGGGGAGGACGACCCGCAGGAGCAGGCGCCACCCTCGATTCCGGAGGAGTTCCTGCTGGATCCGGAAGCGACCGCCATCGACCCCGACCTGCTGCTCTTCTCCGCGGCACGGGCCCGCTCGGGCGGCAGCGGCAGCCGTGCCGCCGTGCTGAGCGACAGCCGGGGTCGCTACGTGCGACCGATGCTGCCGCGGGGGCCGGTGCGCCGCATCGCCGTCGACGCCACGCTGCGGGCAGCCGCCCCTTATCAGAAGGCGAGGCGGGAACGCCAGCCCCAGCGCCGGGTGATCGTGGAGGACGGCGACCTGCGGGCCAAGCAGTTGCAACGCAAGGCCGGCGCCCTGGTGATCTTTCTGGTGGATGCCAGCGGCTCGATGGCCCTGAACCGCATGCAGAGCGCCAAGGGGGCGGTGATCCGCCTGCTGAGTGAGGCCTACGAAAACCGCGATCAGGTGGCCCTGATCCCCTTCCGGGGCGAACAGGCGGAGGTGTTGCTGCCGCCCACGCGCTCGATCACCGCCGCCCGTCGCCGACTCGAGGCGATGCCCTGCGGCGGCGGCTCCCCTCTGGCCCATGCCCTCACCCTGGCGGCGCGGGTAGGCGCCAATGCGCTGAGCACGGGCGATCTGGCCCAGGTGGTGGTGGTGGCGATCACCGATGGTCGCGGCAACGTGGCCCTGGGCCGCTCCCTGGGCCAACCGGCGTTGGAAGGGGATGGGCCGGTGGACCTTCGCGAGGAGGTCAAGCAGATCGCCAGCCGCTACAGGGCCCTGGGTCTGAAGCTGCTGGTCATCGATACCGAGAGGAAGTTCATCGGCAGCGGCATGGGCCGCGAGCTGGCGGAAGCCGCCGGCGGCCGTTATGTGCAGCTCCCCAAGGCCAGCGACCAGGCGATTGCGGCGATCGCCCTGGAGGCCGTGACAGGGCTCTGAAACCCAGCCCCCTTCTCAGGGAGCTACGAGCCGCGGCATCCCCCTGGTGGGCAGTGGCATCGCCGGGGCCTTGCTGCGGGGGGCCATGCGATCCTCCAAGGTTGGCTGGGGAGTCGAGCCCGCCCGTCCGCGCTGCTGCGAGCTGGCTGCTGCGGGGGCGGAGGCGGATGGGGTGGTTGCCCGCGGCCGGTGACCCGATGGCGCTGGTTTTGGGGTCGGCTCCACGCCGGCGGGGGCAGCGCTGGGAGCACCGCTTGGATAGAGATCGTCGAAGAAGCGCCCCAACCCCACCGACACCCGCTGCAGGCCCTCGATGAAACGGGGATCGTCGGTGAGCTTGCGCAGATCGCCGCCGACGGCGGTCCAGCGCTCGGTGAGCTGGCGTGCGTTGGCCAGGGTGGCCTCAAGATCGGCGGCGGTGGCGGGGTTGTCGAGGCGGCGGGCGACGCGCTTCAACGACTGACTGGCCTGGCTGGCATCGACGGAGGCGGCGGTCACATTGCGCAGGATCGGATCGGTGCGCTCCACCAGGCTGGCGAGGGACTGGGTCAGGCTCTGGGCATCGCCCACGAACGCCTGACCCTGGGTGGAGAGCTTCTCCGCTTCACGGGCGGTGCGGGTGAAGCTGGCGGTGCTTTCGGCCAGCCGCTGCACCAACCGCTGGCTGTCGGCCTGATCCAGCAGCTTCTGCATCGTGCTGGTCACGCTGTCGAGGTTGGGCGCCTCGATGCCCGCCACTTCGCCCCGCTCGCAGACCAGGCGGCGGTTGTCGCAGCCAGGCTGCCGAGGCCCGGCAGAACCGCGGGGGATGGCGGCGTCGCTGGTCAGCAGGGAGACCACCGCATCACCGCCAAGCAACGAGGCCGTGCCGACCCTGGCCAGCACCGGGCGGGTCAGCCGCAGATCGGGATCGGTGATCTCCAGCTCAGCCACCACCTGTCGCTCGTTGACCTGCAGGCCCTTGACCCGACCGACCAACACTCCGCGATACAGGACCGGCGAGCGCGGTGCCAGACCGGCGGCATCCTCGAAGCTGGCCCGAATGATCCAGTTGGACCGGGCCAGGGAGACCCCCTTCAACCAGAACCACAACCCCAGCCCACCGCCGATCGCTGCCAACAGCGAGAACCCGACCAGAGCCTCTCGAACACTGCGACGCATGGGGTCAGGGTTCCGCCGGCTGCATCGGTCCATCCAGGCTACCGGTACGGAATTGGTGGACGTAGGGATCGTCGCTGGTCAGAAACGCCTCAAGGGTGCCGTCCCAGCGGAAGCGACCGTCGTAGAGGAGGATGACCCGCTCAGCACAACGCTCAATCGTGCTGAGCACATGGCTCACAACCACGCCGGCGGCGTTGGTGAGTTCGGTGCTGCGCACGATCAGATCCTCGACCCTGGTGCAGGCCACAGGATCGAGGCCGGCGGTGGGTTCATCGAACAGCAGCAGGGGGGCAAGGCCGCCCACCGCGGCAGGGTCATCGATCAGGGCCCGGGCGAAGCTGACCCGCTTCTGCATGCCGCCGCTCAGCTCACCGGGCAGGCGCTCCTCGATGCCGTAGAGGCCCACAGCCGCCAGAGCGCGGCTGACCCGCTCGCGGATCTCAGCCTCGCTGAGTCGGCTGAAGCGATAGAGCAGAAAGCCCACGTTCTCGCGCACGTTGAGCGATGCGAGCAGGGCCGGGTTCTGGAACACCAGGCGCACGTCGGGGGGGCGGCGTTGATCCAGGCGCAGGTAGGTCTGGAGCTCCCCGTGGATGCGCACATCACCGCTGCTGGGCAGCAGCAGGCCGGCCAGCAGGCGCAGGATCGTCGACTTGCCAGCCCCTGAGGGACCGACCACCACCAGGCGCTCCCCAGCCAGCACACGCAGATTGACCCGATCGAGCACGGTGCGGCTCCCCCGGACCATCGAGAGGTTGACCATCTCAGCGACGGGCTGGGCGGATCCGCTGGCGGCGGAGCCCGATCCAGGGACAGGAGGCGGTGAGGCGGCAGCAACCACAGCCGCGGCGCGATGTTGGGCGATCATCGTCCATGCTGTTCCATCCGTCCCCCCCCGACGCTCCTTAAAGTTGTGGGGTTGCTGCGGCGCTCTGGCGCCAGCCCCTTGCCGCGCCGAGGCCCCCCCACCCCGCAGCGCCGACGGCCGAGCCGGCAGAACTGGAATCCTTGGCCGGGTAAGGACGACCCCCGTCAGCGCGATCTGGTGACCCGCTCCCGTCGAGCCGTGCGCTGGCTGCAACCGGGGCTGGTGGTCAAGCGCTGGATGCTCACCTCCGGCATCGGGCTGGTGCTGGCCCTGCTTGGCGCAGCGGTCTGGGCGGATCTGCAGCCCATCTACTGGAGCCTGGAAACCATCAAATGGTTGCTGGCCCGTGTCACCCAGGTGCTGCCCCGCGGCATCACCGGCCCGCTGGTGCTGCTGGTCGGCGGCGGGATGGTCTGGCTGGGACAGAGCCGCAGTTTCGGCACGATCCAGCAGGCCCTGGCGCCGGAAAAGGACACCGTGCTGGTCGATGCGCTGCTGGCCCAGCGGCGGCTGAACCGGGGGCCAGCGATCGTGGCGATCGGCGGCGGCACCGGCCTGGCCACCCTGCTGAGCGGTCTGAAGCGCTACAGCGGCAACATCACCGCCATCGTCACCGTCGCCGATGACGGCGGCAGCAGCGGGGTGCTGCGCCGGGAATTCGGCATGCAGCCCCCCGGTGACATCCGCAACTGCCTGGCCGCCCTCTCCACCGAAGAACCGCTGCTGACGCGCCTGTTTCAATACCGCTTCAAGACGGGCAGCGGCCTTGAGGGCCACAGCTTCGGCAATCTGTTTCTGACGGCCCTGACCGCGATCACCGGCAGCCTGGAGACGGCGATCACCGCCAGCAGCAGGGTGCTGGCGGTGCAGGGGCAGGTGGTGCCGGCCACCAATGCCGATGTGCGCCTCTGGGCCGAGCTGGAGAACGGTCAGCGGATCGAGGGGGAATCCACGATCGGCCGCGCCCCCAGCCCGATCGTGAGACTGGGCTGCACGCCGGAGCGACCGCCAGCCCTGCCGCGGGCCCTTGAAGCGATCGCCCATGCCGATCTGATCGTGTTGGGTCCTGGCAGCCTCTACACCTCCTTACTGCCCAATCTGCTGGTGCCGGAGCTGGTCAGCGCCATCCGCCGCAGCCGGGCGCCACGCCTGTATATCTGCAACCTGATGACCCAGCCTGGCGAGACCGACGGCCTTGACGTGGAGGGCCACCTGCGGGCGATCGAGGCCCAGCTGGCGAGCCTGGGGCTCGACGAGCGCCTGTTCGACTGCGTCCTGGCCCAGGAGCCACTCGAGAGCAACGCCCTGATTGAGCACTACCGCAAACGCGGCGCCGAACCGGTCGTCTGCGATGCCCAGGCCCTGCGCCGCCAGGGCTACGACGTGACGCTCGCCCCCCTGCAGGGCAATCGCCCCGGGGCCACCCTTCGCCACGATCCCCGCAGTGTCGCCCTGGCGGTGATGCGCTTCTACCGCAGGCATCGGCGGGAGGGGTGAGGGGGGGCAAAGGAGGCAGGCCTGGGTGAGCACCCAGACGCCATGGGGCAGCAGGCACCGGCCGCTGAAACCGTGCGGGAGAGCCCGGAGGCGGTACGGGGCCGAGCGACACGTCCATGGGTACGGAGTCGAGGCAGGAAGCGCTGCATGGAGATGGGAACAACACCATGACCACCGGCTGGCAAGAGGTCCGACACACAGGCCCGTCGCCCAGGTCGAGGACAGGTCGAGGATTGCCAAAGGAAGCCCGGGACCGGCACGGCACACGGCGCTGTGTTCCCTGACTGGACCGGCGCCGATGCACGCTGGCGCATCGGATCCCGACACGCGGATGGGCGACGGCAGGACCCTGCCAGGCCGATCGAGACCACAGCCGGCGGAGGCTCCGCCTTCCTCGCCCAGGTGACGCTGGATGCGCCAGCCCTGGAGTGGCGCCCTGCTGGGCAGAGGCCTGACGGCGACAACCGGGCCTGCGATGCCGGCGGCGAGAACCACGAGCGGCCAGGTCTGGGGCAGCTCCTTGGCGGTTGGATCTGAGAGAAATCCTGATGCTGGCCGACGCCCTCCAGACGCAGAGATCGTGTGATTCGGCGGCTCCAGGCCCAGGGGGCCGTCCGACGTCTGCCGGCCCAGGTCAACCAGAAGACGCCGCATCGCAAGCCAGGCAGCAAGTTGCCTGGCGAAACGCATGGATCGGGCTGCAGGTTTTGCCACAATAGGGATCCAGTCCGCGCTGGCTGGCGTTCATCGATGTTCGGGATGGGAGTGAGCGTCGGCGGACGATCTTTCTCCCACATGGAATTGGGCTGAGCATTTGACGCCTCAGAGATACGGAAGAGATACGAATCCCAAAGGCAGCGGCAAGGGTGGCCGCTTGCAGGGAGGGAAGCCGAACGACAAAGATGGTAAAAAACGCCATAACGAGGTCGATGCCCTGGGGTTTGGCGCCATGGTTGTCCAACTCTTCCATCGCTTCGTATGCGCCCATTGGGCGTGGTCAGACCGTGACGCGGACATTCGTCAGCACGGCGAAAAGCCGCTGCCGATTGCTCGTGCCCTCAGCCTTGGCGGTGTCGCACGGGTCACCCTTAGGGATCGGTCAAGCCGTTCCGGGACTCAGGCCGCCTTTCTCGTTGTATAACTCTCAGGAAGCTCAGGTCCCAGGAACCCCTCTCGCTCGCTTGGCACACCTCCTCAGCCTGTCCAGCCGCTTGATCACCCAGGTGTTGGAGCCCTTCCGGGATCAGCGCCCCGCCTCCCGTCTGATCCGCCGCACCGCCCGTCAGGAGTGGCGGCTGATCAGCCTCAACCTGCTCTGCAACCTGGTGCAGGCGGCCTGCGAAGGAGCCACACTGGGCGTGATCTTTTTGGCCGTTGATCTGCTATCAAGGCCCGAAGGTTCGACCCTCAACTGGAGCAGCAAGCCCATTCTGGGCTCCCTGCCACAGCTGGGGGAAATTCTCAATGTCCTGCCCCGCAATCAGATGTTTCTGATTCTGTTGGCAATGGCGGTGTTGCTCAAACTAGGACAGAGCCTGGCCATGTATCTTGGTTCGGTTGCTGTTGGCTACTACGCCAACCGCACATCGGCAAGGCTTACTGCGATGCTGCATTCGCAGGTGCTGGGTTTCAGCTTTCCCTGCGCCAGTCGCTATCGGGTTGGTGATCTCCAATACATCAATGGAACTGCTCCAGGCAGCGTGATCGGCGTGATCAATATCGTCAGCGGTCTAGCCTTGAACGTGCTGATGATTGCCACCTATCTTCTGGTGCTGATCAATCTCTCGCCCTGGCTTTTGATTGCAGCCATGGCGATGGGTGCTGTGCTGGCTCTTGTGCAGCAGCAACTCCTGCCGCGCATCCGTTCACGGTCGGTGCAATCGACGCAGCTGGGTAGAGAGCTATCCAGCCGAATGACTGAAAACGTGCAAGGCTTGAGACTTCTACACACAAGTGGTCAACTGGACGCCGCCGATCGCGACGTATCCGAGCGTACTCGGGCTGTAGAAATCACATCCCGCGCCCAAACTCGATTGAACTCGGTGAACGGGCCAATCATCGTGACGTTACCGATTTTGATGATTGCGGTGATTGCGGGCCTAAGCATTGTGATCTTCGGCACCCGTAGCTCCGGAGTCCTGCCAAACCTGGTGACCTTTGTAGTGGCGCTGCAAAGGCTCAACGGTAGCTTCGGGGGCTTGACTCAGTCGCTAACAGGATTGAAAGCCAATTCAGGTACGATTGATTTGCTCAATGACTTCCTGATCGAAGGCGATAAGCAGTTCCGCCGCCGCGGCGGCGTTCCTTTCAGCGGCATCAATCATGCGATCGAACTACGCAATGTTGGCCTTCGCTATTCACCTGATCTCGCGCCAGCACTTTCCGGCATCGATCTCACGCTGCTTAAAGGTCAGACGGTAGCGTTGGTCGGTAGCAGCGGTGCTGGCAAAAGCTCAATCGCCGATCTCCTTGCCGGACTCTACGATCCAACCGAAGGCATGATCCTTGTTGATGGGGTGAATCTTCTCAGCATTGATCTGCAGACATGGCAGCAACGCCTCGGCGTGGTGAGCCAGGATACTTTTCTCTTCAATGCCACCATCGCCGAGAATATTTCTTTTGGCACGCTTGGTGCTACGCGTCAGGCGATTGAAACCGCCTCTGAGCAAGCCCAAGCCGCCCGCTTTATCTCGGCCTTGCCAGAGGGCTATGACACCCTCGTTGGCGAGAGAGGCTATCGCCTTAGTGGCGGCCAGCGGCAGCGGCTCTCGCTAGCCAGGGCTATCTTGAGAGACCCCGAACTGCTAATCCTTGATGAAGCAACCAGTGCCCTCGATAGCGAGAGCGAGCGACTCGTGCAGCAGGCAATCGATCGCTTTGAACGCCAACACACGGTGCTCGTGATCGCCCACCGGTTGAGCACGATCGTGGGTGCAGACCTGATTTGCGTCCTTGAAGCCGGCACCATCAAGGAACGCGGCAACCATCAAGAACTCCTTGCCCAAAATGGGCGCTACGCTAAGCTGTGGAATCAGCAGGCCAAAGGCTCGCCCTCCTAGTACACAATCAACCACACAAACCCGGCAATATTGAATCAAAAAACTCGCCTACGCCGCCATCCCGCCATGACCACCCACCCCTTGCAATGAACAAAGACGCCATAACCATCCTTGTGCCCACAAGGAAAAGACATAAATACCTCAGGAATTGCCTTCTAAGCATCCAAAAACAGTCGCGCACGGATCTCATTAGCAAGGTCATTGTCAGCGAGAATAGCGACGATTCACAGTCTGAGGCGGTTGCCAATGAATTCGCGAGCAGCCTGCCCATTCATTACATACAACAACGTCCCGAAATACCTGTCGAACGACATTGCCTCAAGCTTTTTGATCTCATCGATACGAGCTTTACAGCCCTTATTGCTGACGATGACATGTGGGGAAGGTACCACCTCGAGGAAGCGGCGCGGGCATTTAACGACTACCCTGAAGTTCACACATTCTTTGGTCAAGCGATTGTGGTCTGCAATGAGACCTGCTATCCATTACGACGCTTTGAAGGCAGCCTCCTGCAGATTCCCGATGAGATAAATCCAACCATCCATGACTTCCGATTTCTTTCTGCCCGCGAGATCGCCATGCATTGCATGGCTCATACTCCGCTCACTATCTTCTCGATTGTCAGCCGAACGGAAACATTAAGAATTGGCCTGGACGAAAGCAAGGATTCACCCCAGCCCTCGACCGACAAGATGTTGATTTGGAGGCTGGCATGCCAAGGTCCAGTTGCAGTGGGGCGGGAGATCAGCCTGTTTTACCGAGCTCATTCTCAATCAATGATCACTGAAATGCTGAATAGCAAGTCAGATGACTTGTGCCAAAGTGACTATCTCCTGACACGGGAGATTGAGAGCCAAGCCCGGGAGCTTGGCTACGACCCTGTCAAAGATTGGCGCTCAGCGTACCAAAAAGCTGAGCAGCTCGGCATTGCTGATCTGATACATACATGGTCACCCATGATCTATCGTCAGCTCATTCATGGCGAGGATCCGCTAACGGATAATCAGGGAGACGCTGTGCCCAATCGCTCTCTTGGCCAGCGCATCCGCAATCTTGTCTATCTATTGACACCGCCACTATGGCAACGTTTATCGAGTCGCAAGTGACGTCTGCCAGCGCGAAAGAATCCATTAAATAGTGACACCTTAGCATGCCAGTCCATGGTATTCATCAGGTCAAGACTGACGACGACGTAATAGCCCTAGCAGCCATTGGATATTTCAACCCAATCATTCCTTGCTTCCGTATCAGAATAAAGACGTACACTTATTGTAAGCATCGATTCTCTCTACCTTGCTGCTTTTCACCATTCAGGTTGGATCGTGCATGACCGTCGATCAAAGCCATGGCTTCCTTGAGTAGAGGCTGGTTTTCCGCCTTGTCAACGATCTCACCTACGGAGGAGTGACGACTTGGGCAATGAATGGATGCAAAAGGCTGCGACGCAATGAATTTCGAGCCCCGACTCCTAGCTCATATAGCAACCACGGGCCAGGGAGAGCTGCCAACTGGCCTGGACATGGAGATCATCGAACACAATATCAATACCAGTAAATTACCACCAAGCCCGAAAGGACTGCGTTCTATATTTTCCCATGACCGCACCATTCCCAACCCAATATTTTCCGCCGATTGGTCTTGGGGAACATAGACTTCAGTGGCTACCTGCTTAGCCCATCCAAGACTTCTCCCTGCAGGGTGATCGGGATCGCGCACACCGACGAAGAAGCCTATTATAGGACGCTGATTTATTATGAAGGCATTGTCAGCAAGTTTATAGCCGTAAGCGATGTTGTTGAAACAAGCTTAAAATCCTTTCTGCCACATCGCCATGACGACATTATTCGTCTTTCATATCCGCTTACATCCAATATAGGGACAGCAAGAACTTCTTGTCAACGCCAGGTGCTGAAAATCGGCTACGCTGGTCGCATTCAAGACTATCAAAAGAGAATCAGCGACATTAAGTCACTGGTCGCAAGACTAGCGACACTACCAGGTACTTATCATTTTGAGGTGGCAGGAGATGGCACACATCTCGCCGAGTTGAAACAGCATTTCGATCAATTTAGTCCTGTCAATGTTCGGGTTCGTTTTCATGGACTGGTAGACAGTAATGCCATGCCTGAATTTTGGGCAGCTGTTGATGTGGCCATTCTATTTTCTAGTCATGAAGGGCTTTCCATCTCCATGGTTGAGAGCATGGGCGCTGGTTGTGTTCAAGTCGTCACGGATGTGAGTGGCGTCAGCGACTCGGTCCAGCATGGTATCCATGGTTTTGTACAGCCTGTCGGTGACACAGACTCGATGGCAATGCATCTCCAGCTGTTAATGCACGACGCCGATCTACTCAGCAGGATGTCTGAAGCCTGCATTGATCATGTGCGGCAGAACCATGATCCAGATCATTATGATCAATGCCTATTGCAGTTAGCAGAGCAGGCTTGGATTCAGCCCCAACGCTTCTGGCCATGGTGGAAGCCAACGATCCCGCGTAGCGTTATCGCTGATCACAAGCATCGGCGTCAATCAAGGACTGGAATCACTTGGAAAGGTCATATCAAAATTGCGATGCAGCGTTTTAAACATAGATCATTGCAGAAATGGACATCAACCATGCACCGCCGGCATTAGAAAGTCGAGAATTAGATCTGAGTACTTTGCCTAAACGGGCGGAAGGTTACTCGATATTGCGGAAAAGAAGGCGAGACAAGGAAAAGATTGGAATGTATAGAAAAAGGCGCAGACTCAGGGAAAGAAACTTAGGGCTTGCCAAAGGCTCGAAGCACGACTTCAAGCGTTGAATAATACCCAGAAGGGTTGGTGAATCAAGTAGAAACTATAACTTGCCATCCCTACTTGAACAACGTGACCTGTCAGCCATTATAGCCAGCCAGCTTTGTTCTTTTCAACAGATTCAGATGTGGCTATCGCTTGCCAGATTAAAGCCATGGTCAGAATCTATACGGCCATGAACTGAAAACCGACTAAGGGTGAGATTAAATATGACAGCAAAGCCAACCCAAAAGCAGGTATCAAAAAAGTACCCGTTCAGGGGGCGCGACGGCACCAATCGGCCACCGTTTCTGCCGAGCTCTTGACGGTAGGCCGATTCCCGTTCGAATCTCAGGCAGAGACTGCTTGCGATGAGCGCCGCGCCA
>CAIZQU010000094.1 GCA_903935205.1 uncultured cyanobacterium
CATCCACCGCTCGGCATCCGCAAGTCTGGCCACGGGATCAGGATCCATCATTTCGGGCCACAGCTCCGCCTCCTCATGCTCCTGCCGCTGCCATTGCGCCACCGCCCGCCACTGGGCCTGGGTGATCGGCGTCTGCGCCAGGAAGAACTCCTGGATCTCCACCTCGTGCTGGGGGCCTTCGTCGTCGTAGCGACCCTCTTCGTCCGGCGGTGAGCCCATCAGGAAGCTGCCGCGGGGGATGGGGAGCAACTTGAGATCCACCCCTTCCTCTGCGCTAAGCACCTCCAGCAGAGAACCGTCGGAGAGTGGAATGTCCTCGATGTGCGCTGTGGTGAAGGCATCTGGGGCCGCCGCCGGCAGGCGCTGCAGCACCGCGCTAAAGGTTTCAATCTCCCCGAACATGAAGCGTCCTGGAGGAAAGGGATCAGCCTCTTCCTCTCCGGCGTTCTGGCGCAGGCTGCGGGCCATCTCTTCAAAGCCTGGCAGTCGCTCGATGATCTGGGCGGTGACCGTGGCAAAGGCCTGCATCCCAGCCAGGGGATGGTCATCGCTTAACAGCTTGGGATTAAGCAGATACGCATGAAAAGGCGGCACGCCATCGCATTGATCCCAGCGGTGTTCGATCAGCTCGCTCACCATTTGCACCACCTGGGCTGTTTCCGGGCCGGGCAGGGTGTTGAGCAGCAAGGCGCGCAGCTGGGGTGGCTCAAAGGCAAACTGAATCCGGTCCGCGGCGCGGCGGGTCACCAGTGCGGGGCGCTGGCTGGCAGCGTCGTCCTGGCGCTTCAGCATCCCGCTGAGCAGCAGTTCCGCCATCGCCAGGGGACCTCCCTCATGGCCCATGGTGGCCTGCAGCAGGCGCATCACCGGCAGCGTGAGCACCGGGGATGCGGCCATCACCCGCAGCAGCCGTTCCGCTGATCCGGAACAGCGCTGCAGGTATTTGGCCAGGCGGCGCTGGGCCTGCTGCTCGGGGCTGTCGCTGACATCGGCCGGCGGGGAGCTGATGCGGATCTCAGGCCAGACCACCGGCAGACAGGCGGCCGGGACCGAATGCCCCACCCGGCCCAGCACCAGGGTGCTCCAATCGGCAAGGCTTTCACGGCTGAGGCCCAGCAGAGGCAGCACCAGATGGCCGTTGCCCTGGGGCGGCGTCGGGTCGCTGGAATGCAGGGGCAACCGCTGGTAGAAGCGGTTGGCAGCAAACGCCTGGCGATTGCGCACCGCCACGATCCTGCCGATGCCCAGGGCCGTGCGCCGCCACATCCAATCGGGCAACACCTGCAGGATCGCCACCGGGCAACGGGCTGTGAGCGTTTTCAACAGGGGCTGCAGCCCGCTGCGATCCCACCAGTGGCGGCCCGAGCAATCGCTGAGCAGCAGCACCGCCTGGTCTTCGGCGGCAACCGCGAGGGCGGCCAGCACCGCCGTTGGCCGCTCGGGATCAAGGGCCACGGTTCGCACATCACGAAACAGGGCGGCCCGCATCAGCAGGTCCTGCAGTTCTTCAGCAAGCCGATGCCACACCTGCATCGACAGCCCCACATCCACCAGCAACACCAGGCTCAGCCGCGGCTCCCTGGGGGGGGTGTACACCGGCCAGAGCCGCTGGGTGCGGGCATAGGCATCCACCATGGCCGCCTCATCGAGCTGCTGGCGGAGATGCGGCGGCCACGTGGCGGGAGCGATGGCGGCCAGGGGCTGGAGTGCCGCCTGCAGGGGCCGGGGTGCGCTGATCAGGCTGACGTCCTGCAGCCGCAGAGTAGACACCGCCCGCAGATCGGCGTCGTTGGGCAGCACCTGATCGGGCAGCAGCCCGGCGCGAGGTTCGAGGCCCGGAGGCTGGGGAGGCTGGGGAGGGAAAAAGCTGGGCAGGGTATGGCGCAGGGGATCATCGACGCTGCGCTCGGCAGGGTTCGATCGCTGCTTTGTCTCCGTGTCGGATACATGAATGCCGCGACCGCCTGGACCGGGCTCAGGCTCCGGCTCGCCAGGAGGCTCTGTGCGAGCCACCTCCCCCGGGGGCAACCGCAGAGCAAGCCAGAGAATGTCGGCCAGCTCCTGGGGTGTGAGCCGGGCGCCGTGCTGTTGGAGAAGGCTTTGCAGCAGGGCCTTGAGGGGTTCGGCGCCAACGACCATCAGCCGCTGGCCTCGGGATCGTCGCTGGGGTCGCTGAGCCTGCGATGCAGGATCTTTCTGAGCTCCTCCTGCTGGCTTGGGGTGGGGCCGTCATGGCTCTCACGGGTGAGCAGAAACAGGGAATTGAGCAGCTGATCCACGGCACGGTCGCTGAGGGCTGCCGACCCCGAAGCCTCGCCCGAGCCATCGCTGTCGGCGCTGAGAAACTGGCGAATCGCCTCCTGCAGTGCACCGCCCTGCGGCTGGCGGCCGGCGGGTTCATTGGCGAAGTGGGCCTCCACGATCGGCGTGAGGGCCTGCTCATCCGGCGGCGGCATGCCCAGGCGAATGCAACGGCGATGGAAGGCCGGAGGAAATTCGCGCTCCCGGTTGCTGGTCATCACCACGATGGGAAATTCGCGGCAGGCTACAAAGCCACTGGGGAGCGTAGCCTCCAGGGGTTGCTCCCGGCTGTCCGGTTGGTCTGGATTGGCTTGGCGGGCATCGGCGGTGCGGATCGTATGGCTGGGCTGGTCGCTCTCCAGCGGCTGGGCGCGGGTGAGTTCGCTGATTTCGTACTGGCCTTCCTCAAACAGGTTGAGCAGTTCATTGGGCAGTTGCAGGTCACCCTTATCGATCTCATCAATCAGCAGCACCCGCGGCCAGCACGACGGCAGAAAGGCGGTACCCACCGGCCCCAGCCGCAGGTAAGGATCGATGGGTGGCGGCTTGATCTCTGTATTGGGATCCTGGGATCTGGCGGAGCGTTCGAGATCGGCCTGTTGCAGACGGGCCAGGGCGTCGTAGCGGTAGAGACCATCTTCCAGGAGGCGCGAGCGAGGCGTGATGGCCCACACCAACACAGGCCCAAGCCCCAGTTCATGGGCGATCGCATAGGCCAGGCTGGTTTTGCCGCTGCCGGGCAGACCGGTGACCAGCAGGGGCCGGCGCAGATGGATCGCCGCATTCACCGCCAGCAAGATCCGCTCCGCCCTGGGCGTGAGGGTCTGGTCGTCAGCCCGCGGGAGTCGAAAAGTTTGGCCCCGCTGCCGATCGCGATCCTTGCCAGCGGCAATGATGTCGAGATCATTCCAATACTTGTCATCCATGGCCAGCTTCAGCTTCAGCTTCAGGTCTCCTGGATCGGAAACCTGTCGGCCAAACCGGCGCCAGGGGGGCGCAGACGGCCACTCACCTTTTGCTGTAGCCCTGTTGCGCCGCCGATCAGCTGCCCTGAGAGCATCAGCGCCGGGCTCGTTGCGGAACAGCCACCATGTTTCCTGGCTGGCAGCCGGATCGGGCTCTGAATCTGAGGCGCGGCTGGTACGGGGCATGGCGGCTGAGGGTGAAGGTGAAGGTGCAGGTGCAGGAGGGGCTGATGCTCAGGTCATTCGGATCGATGGATCTCGTCCGCGTCCACGATCACCGGCCCCGGCTGGCCGGAGTCGGGCTGTCGAGCGGGTGAAACGTCCAATGGCGGCGGCCAGCGATCGACACAGTCCACGAGGATCACCATTTCGCGGAAGGCTTGCTTTTTGGGTCCCGTGGTTCGCCGTCCGCGAAACACAGCAGAGGCCAAGGCGAAAAACAGCTTCAGCGAATCGGCCGCATCCGGGTGGTGAAAGGGATCTCTTGGTGAATCACCGCAACAACGACTGGATCCAAATGGGGCTACACCACTGTCTGGACAGCGATCCGCGAAAATCGCTTCGCGGTCTTCGAGCTTGCTTGCCGCAGCGGGCGGCCACCAAAGAGAAACCGCAGGAGCGGCCAAGATCAGTTGCTCTTTCCAGCGCTCATAGAGATCTCCCGCCGCGAGAGGCTGAAGACGTTTCATGCCGAAGTATTCATAACCCGCCTCAAACTCTCCAAACCAATCATCTGTGTCTTCGTAGCCAAATCCATCATCACCAGGCTGCAGAGAAGTGTCGTGCCACCAGTAACAAGGACTGGATTGAGCATCCAACGCCTTGGCAGCCCTACGCCAACGCCCAGGAAGATGATTGGGAGCTATTGTTTCCGACTCATCCTCCACAAACAATCTATAGCGATATGCAGATCTCACAACAGTGCGAAACATTTGACCCAATGGCCTGGCTAGATCGCCTGCTGCTAGAATAGATAGCGAACCCATATCTGCATCAATCAGCTCTGTTGGCAGGAAGAATTCGATCAGCTCCCGAACCTGGGGAGATTGAGATTGGCTGCGGGCATAACGTCGCATTTCTCGAATCGCATCCGGCAGATACCTTTGCAAGTCTTCCCTCCAGCTGGACAGCCGAACCTCAGAGTCGGCGGCAGGGTCGAAGACTTTGATCCAATCCTCAGGACTGGACGATCCTGCCTTACAATAATAGGCACGGTAAGAATAAATGTCTTTAGCAGGCTTATTGCGGGGGGCAAGAAGCATGATAACCAGCGACCCCACCCCATCGTCTGCCAATCGCTCAACCCGATCACCTGCTAGATTTTTCTGTAGTTCATCAAGAAATTGGTGATCAAAATATTGATCGTAACGCTCTACCTGCTGTAGAAGATGGGACCAAGACCTAATTTGCTGATCACAAAAGACACTTGGATAAACCTGGGATAGAGGCTGGTTAGGAAAACAAAAACGAATTGCAGCATTCAAGCAACTGTCAAACTTGGAGGAATCAATCGATGCATACGTCTCCGCAAGAGAAGCAAGCCTCTGTCGCAGTCGAACATTTTCGCGTTCACGACTATCACTTACAGCCTTGGAAAACTTTCCTACAGCTGATCGGGGATCAGCTGTTTCACTATGCAGGACGGTCTGATTTGAGAGCCCAACTGCAATAGAGCAAAGGATCTCAGAGGCGTTATTGCGATTTTGTTTGCTCCGAAAGCGCACAAAAGCTCGCTTAAGAAGCAGAAGCCCATTGTCATAATCAGAGCACAGAGATATCATCTGCGATACTTGATCTTTGATAGGGCCTGGCTTCAAATCGTCTATGATGTGTTGTCCAAATGTAGTTTCATCATCACATGGACACGAATCTCCGCTCAATTTTTCCTTAAACCTATTCCATTCAGTCTCTCTGCTATACGATCCCAGCCCACTTAAGATCGCATCACACAATTGATCGTGAAGAGATCCCTGTTCTTCCATTGGCATTATATCTGATTACCAGACTGCTGATTAGGAAGAGTTTTTGCGTAGGCGCGCAAGCAAGACCTGGCTTTCGTACGGCTTTTAGAACTACGAAATACTTCAAAAGCACGATCAAGCAACGCAAGGCCATTATCAGTATCACAACATAAATCAATAACTTGCCTTACTTCCTCTTCCAGGGAGGCCGCTCTAAGCCCAAAGAGGATCTCCTTCCCGTGAATTGCAACACGATCCACATTAAGGTTGGTTCTTCCTAGGTTTGCCTTGAGCCTGTCCCATGCACTCCTCGGATCTGTGCCCAAGCCGTTGAGAATCACCCGATGCAAATCGTCGTTTAGCGCGCCTGGTTGACACAACTGGCCAGCGGAGCTCAACAGATAGGTTAGAGCTTCAACACCACCTGACGCAGCCTCTCCTGGCACAGGCAGCGGATCAATCTCCTCGTTGCCAGAAAAATGACGATAACGCTTATACACAGGATACTGGTGCGGATTGTCCGCAAAAACCTGCTGAACAGCCTTGGCGATTGCATCCATGTCTGGGGGCCAGCCATTCTCTGGGGCTTGGCGGCTCTGCAGCTGCTCAAGCAGCACCTTGGTAAAGAGCCCGTGGCGCTCCTGGCCCAGATTGGTTGCGGCCTGACCCTTTTGACTGGCAAAAAAAAGAAACTGGCTTTTTGCTAGCGGCTGGCCGGTGGGTAACGGCTTAACCGGTGGCGGAGATGCCGGCTGGCGATGAATGGAGCGACAGGTATCGAAGAGAAAGATCTGCTGAGCAAAACCAGCACAGTGTTCGTTCGCAAAGCTTGTGCATAAGCTTCCTTCGTGGTTGTCAACAGCATAAGACTGCATATCCGCATTCGTGGCATCAGCAAGCAACAGGCACTGCTGGTCCTTGCTGATCAAGCCGTGGCCAGCCCAGTAGAAGAACAACAAATCAGCCTGGTCATAAGATTTTTTCTTGATAGCATCGATTGTTTCACGCAGAGCCTGATCCGTTGGATCCATGTGGGAGATCGGCGGATGAGCTAATGCGGCCCGATTTTTCTCAAGCGGGCAAACATGCAGATAAATCTGATCATTCGGCACACCACGGCTCAGCAACCAGTCTCTGATCGCCAGCGCATCATGCAGAGGCCCATCGAGATCCCATTGGGGGCTGGCGGCATAACGCTCGATGCCAACGATCAGCGCATGGGTGCGTCTGGGGCTGGCGGCATTGGTGGGCAAGTGGGTCAGCGGGGCAGGGTGGAGTAGATCGCCTCCCAAACCTTGGCATTCCACCAGTAGGCGCTGTGGGAGGCGGGGAAGGCCTGGCGGTTGTCGACGCGTTGATCAACCACCCGGCCCGGGAAGACGATGCCGCCAATGTAGCTCAGGAAATCGCGCGGGTCGTAGAGGTTCAGCCAGGGCGGCACGCTGGCCGGCAGCGGCTGGCCGAAGGCCAGGCTGGGCAGGGCATTGATTTCATACAGAAAGGGCGCCTGTGATCCCACGGTGATCAGCTGTCGCACCGGCAGCGTCTCGCTGGAAAGCAGATCCACGCACACCACGCCACCCAGGCTGTGTGCCAACAGATGCACGGGCTCCCCAGCGGCCAGGATCCGCTCGCGGATGCGGGTCCGGATCGCCTCTCCCCTGGTCTGGTACAGCATGATGTCGCCAGCGGCGGGAGAGGCGGCATCGCTGAGCGCACCACGGCGCTTCGTGCCCCAGTTGGTGCCCCAGTGGCTGAGGCCCGAGCGCAGGGGCCAGCTGAGGTTGTGCATCACCCAACCGGTTAGACCTCGCTCCTGGCCACCGAGCGCATCCACCAGCAGCTGCTCAACCTGCGAGCGGAGCTCGGCATCCAGCACCAAGGCTGGCCAGCACCATTCCCCGGTGCTCTGCAGCCTGTCGTCGTGGAGCTGCTTTGCCGCGGTGGTGATCCAGGCCCGGGCCAGGGCGGCTCGGTACTCGCCCATGCCTTCATTGGCTTCCTGCAGGGCCTTGCGCAGGGCTGGAGACGCCAGCAGCTCCCGCCTGGCGGTTTCGAAGCTTGCGATCGGGACTTCACCAGCGCCCAACAGGGCCTGCAGTGCATCGCTCAGCTCCATCTGCCGAGCGGTTTCGATTAACTGCTCGCCCTGGGTTTGCTGAAAAGCGGGAATCGTTGGTTGGGGCTTCAGCGCCAGGGAGCGGAGTTCATAGAAAGGATCCGAGAGCAGGGCCTGCCAGAGCGCCAGCGGGAACTCCTGCGCATCGAGCGCTTCCGCTTCAGGAACGAGGCCGCCCCTGGTGGTGTCGTAGGCGGGGATCGACTGGCCAGCGGCGCCGAGGCGGCTGCCAAGGTCGCCCCAATAACAGGGCAGCACCTCTGCGGCGGGGCCGGTCTTCGCTGTGATGAGCCGCAGGGTTTCGTCGTAACCGGCCTGGCGCACGCCCGTGCCGTGAACGAAGAGGAGTTTGGCCATCGTTATGATTGTAAAGGAGAGCCGAAGTGAATCGAGTCACAATAACCGATTGACCCATGATCTCTCTGCCAGATCAGGATGCAGAGCCAGCACTCCTATGGAGCTCTCAGACATACCGGACCAAGGACCAACGTCTACGACGCAGGCTTGCCAAAAAAAAATCGATGCGCCTTCGGCGCAGGGGCAAAATAATCACTTGAACAATTAAGATTGTTGCCGCAATACTCAAAAGCAGCAAGGAATCAAACAGCCGAGAGTAAAGATCTAAAGAGTTTAAGGGTAAAGAAGTTAGTCCTGGGGGAGGCAACAGACGCGGAAACCGAGGTTGCTGCCGCGGTTGTCCGGGGGGAGGAGGCCGCGGGAAGCCGAGCGGCAGAACCTGGGGTGGTTGTCCCACGAGCCGCCGCGCAGCAGCCTTGATGTTTCCTCATTCACATTCTCATTAAACCTCGGGCGGCCATCGTCTGGCGCTCCTTCATAGTTGGAATGCCAATGATCGGCGCACCATTCCCACACATTGCCGTGCATGTCATGGAGGCCCCAGGCATTGGCGGGAAACATCCCCACATCCGTTGTCTGCTCTCGATACTCTCCCTTGAGGCCATCTCCATAGGTTGCCTTGCCGTTGTAATTGGCCAGCTCACTGCTGATCGTTTTGCCGAAATGAAACGGCGTGGTGGTACCCGCCCGGCAGGCGTATTCCCACTGCGCTTCACTCGGCAGGGTGTAGTTCTTACCGGTGCGCAGCCGCAACCGCTCGCAGAAGGCCATAGCGTCGTTCCAGCTCACATTCACCACCGGGCGCTGGGGACCCATCCACCGCTCGGCATCCGCAAGTCTGGCCACGGGATCAGGATCCATCATTTCGGGCCACAGCTCCGCCTCCTCATGCTC
>CAIZQU010000095.1 GCA_903935205.1 uncultured cyanobacterium
AGGGGCTTTCTAGACGGCATTATCGATCAACTTCTTTGTCTGTTGTCCAAGATGGGGCCTGGCAATGCTTTGCCCCTAGAGTTCCCCGTGACTTGGAGAATGAATTTCAGCAAGCCCTAATTATGCAATTCACCATCAATGTATATACGATTTTCTTCTGTCCACCAGTGGTGCCCCTCCGCAATGAATCACTCCCAGTTGCCGAAGATGCTTTCGCGGCACAACTGCAAACAAAGATTTTTTATTTGGCACCGTTGAATTCACGTTGACCTATTCACAACCACCCAAGTAGAGAAGTAATGAGCTCCGAGGATTTTCTTTTTCGATCCACTGATACAGTTGGCGCCATTGAGGCCGAGAACGATAAGCAGTACCTTGAGGAATGTTTTTTGGACACTGGATTCCTCGAGATTCTTGAAGACTCTGATGACCATAGATCAATCCTAATCGGTAGAACCGGCGCCGGCAAGTCAGCCCTTCTATCAAGGCTCGCTGATGAAAGCGAGAATGCAATCTCAATAAATCCTCACGAGCTCGCGTTAACGCACATAGCGAATTCCAACGCTGTTAGGTTCTTTTCTGATCTAGGGGTAAATCTGACTCCGTTCTTCAAATTCTTGTGGAGACACGTTTTTGCCATCGAATTAATACGTCTTCATTCGAGGCTGGATGGACAGGGTCAGCCCCAAGATCTCTCATCGCTGATCGCTAACATGCTTCCCAGGGACAGGAAGCATGACAAGGCTATTAATTACTTAAAAGAACATGGTGGCTCCTTCTGGAAAGAAACAGAAGAAAGAGTCAAGGAGATTACAAGGAAGTTAGACGAACGTGCATCCGAGAGCATCGGCGTAAACCTTGTTGAAAATGCAAAATTTGATGGCAACCGGACTTCACAGATATCCGAGGAAGAAAAGCGTGAATTCATCTATAAAGGACAGGAAGTCATTAATGGTTCGCAGGTAAAAGACCTCTCAACCATAATAAAATTACTCTCAGATATTTTTTCGCGCAATAAGCAGAAGCGATACCATATTATCATTGATCGTTTAGACGAGGACTGGGTTGACACTCCGCTTCGCGTCAAGCTAATCAGGGCGCTTATTGAGAACAGCAGGGACGTCCAGGAAGTTCCGAACGTAAAAATCGTAATAGCACTTAGGAGCGATCTTGTTGATCGCGTCTATAGGCTTACGCGAGACGAAGGCTTTCAAGAGGAGAAGTATAGGGCGTGCAATCTCGCCTTGATATGGAGCAAAGAAAGCATGATCAAAATGCTTGACAGGCGAATCAGTGCGCTCGTGCGTCGTCGATACACCACCAAAGAAGTTGGCTGCACTGATATACTAGACCCCGATTTAAATTGTCAAAAGACGTTAGGGACTGACGAGAGCGCAATTGACTACATGATAGAGAGAACTCTGGACAGACCAAGAGATCTTATCTCATTCTTCAACGATTGCATCCAGCTATCAGATGGGCGGCCGGTGATTGACTTCGAGGTAATCACAAAAGCCGAGCCCAGATACTCCAAAGAACGACTTAAAGCGCTCTTTGATGAATGGCGGGGTACTTATCCATCTTTGGAGGCAATATCTGGATTGCTTCGGAGAAGGCCATCTCTAATTGAAATCAAATCAGTTAGCGATGAAGACGTTCAAAATGTCCTAATTCAAGTCTATACAGCCCCTGAGTCTGGAATCAGTCCATTGGATCGCCAGATTGCCCAAGTGTTATTCGAAGCGCAGATCAATGAGAAAGAAGCCAGAAACCGTATTTGCTATATTTTGTATCTTACGGGCCTGGCTGGCTTTAGGGTCTCTCTTGCTGACAACACAATATGGGCCCACCAGTCCCCAGATTTCATCACCGAAACAGATGTGCATGAATACGAATACCTTGAGGTGCAATCAACATTTCGCAAGGCCCTATTTGTGCAATGAGCAGCACTAGCCAGCCTTCCGCTATCGATTCCCAGAAGCCACGCTCCGGTTTTCTCTTCATCTCCGCCAAGCTCGATGTAGCGATCAAGCACCTGATCAGGATCCGTCATCCGATCAAAGTTGCCAGCTGCCGCATAGCTACGCATCAGCGTCTACAGATCCACCGCATCCTTGTTATCCCGCAGGCGCCGATCACCCCAGGCGAACAGTTTCAGGATCGTGAGCCCCGCTAGCGATGCTACTTTCACTTGAAGGCCCTCCTCCAGCTCCACCAGCTGCGCTGGGCCCAGCGCTTCCTCGAAGCCGGAGACCGTCATGTACACATCCATCTCCGGAGGCCAGAGCAAGGCCTTCCGGTTCACTTGCAGATCTTCACCGAAAGGCACTAGGTCGATCGTGGTGCCTGCACCATCACCCACTGCCTTGAACGTGAGCCGTTGCTTCTGGCTGGGATCGTTGACAAAGCCATGGCCCCGAACCAGCCGCGCTTGCAGCTGCTCAAAGGCCGCCCAGCTGGCCAGAGCCACCGCGAAATCCACATCCTTGGTGGCGCGCCTTACCCGTTGGCCATACACATGAACCAACAGCAGATCGCGGGCGGCGGCTCCCACCAACAAGGGGTCCAGGACCTGAGCCCGGGCTCCGGCCTGCACGGCGGCGATCACCCGCAGCACGCCGGGTTCAAGGGGTAGCTCAACCTTCAACACCACGGAGCCAGCTCTCACGCAATTCCATAGCCGCCTCAATGTTGCGTGAATCCAGGCTGGCCAGCAAGTCGGCGATCACCAAGGGGATCGGCACCGTGGCGACGCTCAGGCCCAGGCGCTCGTTGCTCCAGAAGGCCTCCACCACCTCCACATCGCCACTGCCATCCGGATCCGGACGCAGCCCATGCTCCCGGATCAGCCGGGCCAATCCCAGCCGCATCGCCTCCGGCTGCAGATAAAGCAACGATTGCTGCGGCTTGAGCACCGTGCCCAGCAGCGCCGCCGCAACCTCACCGCCCCACTGGCCGCCGTAGTCGGCCGGATTCACCCCCTGCCACCAGTGGCCCTGGCCTGGCGAGCGGAACCGGAAGCTGCGCAACTTCGGTCGCAGCGCCAGGGGGTACTGCGTTGTCCACGCCTCCAGCAGTGGCTGCCAGCGCGGCACCTGCCAGCCCTTCCCCCAGCCGATCCGCAGCAGCAGCCCCCGCTGCTCCAGATCCCCAAGCACCGCCGGCACGCTGCCCAGCGACACTCCGGCGGCCTCACGCAACACCGGACTGGTGGCCTTGAGCAAGCCGGGATCGCTCAGCAGGGCAAACACCAGCTTCAGGCCCGTGCCGGTGCCCGCCCGCCCGCTCGCTCGCCGCACCGCTCCACCCTGGCCTGGCTGGCTCTGCCGCTGGCCCATCACCAGGATCAGCACCCCCGGCTCCCGCAGATACGCATTGCCCTGTCCATCCAGAAACGGCATGTCCATTGCCCGGCACTGCCGAGCCAGGGCAGCGTTGAGCTTCGGGGTCACCACCACGCCGGGCTCCGGGCCCTCCTGCAGCTCGGCCTTGATGGCACCGAGCGTCTCGGCGCGATCGATCTGGCGCAACAGCGGCCGGTACAGCCGCTCCGGTGCCCCTGGCTCCGGGGTCAACGCCAACCGCCAGCCCGCACCTTTGCCACGCCCGCCTGGACCCTTCACCAACGCCAACGGCAGCCCGGTGGAGGCCTGGAAGGCCGCGACCACCTCATCCAGCAGCCGCCGCTCATTGCCGGCCAGCGTCCCGGCCCTTGCCTTGACTGACTTTTTCACGATCTCGGGCGACCGGCAGATCCTGAAAAATGATAGTGCCCCGCAGACCGGCTGCGATAACTCGGATTTTCAGGAAAACAAAGGTTTCAGGTTTTATGAAAAAGGCGCGGCGCTGAAAAAGAAAGTCGGGAGAGCTAAGTCTTTCAGCCTGGAAACTTTTTCAGCGTGAATGAAAATTCTGCTGCCCTGAAAAACTCCGTCTGAGACAGCCGTAACCAGGAGCGGTGCTGGGCACTAACCCTGCCGCGTGGCACAGGGCATTTCGCCGTGGCTCTGGCCACAGTGCGCCCATGGCCACCTCCGCTCAGCCGGGCGACACTGGCAGAGTGCCCGTCGAGCAGGTCGCCCTGGTTCCATGAGCCTCGCCCTGGCCCAGCCCCAGCTCGATGCGATCGCCGCCGCCTGCCGGCGGCATCAGGTGCTGCGCATGCATCTGTTCGGCTCGGCCCTCCGCAACGACTTCGACCCAAGCCGCAGCGACCTGGATGTGTTGGTGGAGTTCCAACCCATCGAGCCGCCAGCTCTCGTGAAGGCCTATTTCGATCTGGAGAGGCAACTGGCCTCGATCACCGGGCAATCCGTGGATCTGGTGATGGCGGCTGCCATCCGCAATCCCTATGTGCAGCGCACGATTGAGGCCTCCAAACGACTGATCTACGAGGCGGTGCGATGAACGATGATCCCAGTGCGTTATGCCAGCCATCAGCCGATCAGCTGTTGGCCCTGATGCGTTCACACGAGAGCGCCTGGCGGCAGCGCTACCACCTCCAGCGCATCGGCATCTTCGGCTCAACCGCCCGCAACGAGGCCACGGCGAGCAGCGATGTGGATGTGTGGGTCGAACTCCATCCCCTCACCCCTTTCGCCACGGTGCACCTGAAGCAAGAGCTGGAGGCGCTGCTGCAGCGGCCCGTTGATCTGGTGCGCCTGCGCGAGCGCATGAACCCCGTCCTGCGCCAGGCGATCCTGCGGGACGGTGTCAGCGCGTGAGCGGCGACCTGCTGCACTTGTGCACGCTCAGACCAACAGGTCAGCAACCCCATCACCGCTGCCGTTCCAGCCAGATTTCCTGCACAAACGGATCCGTGACGCCATACAGGCCATGCCCCAGGCGCATCAGCACATTGGCGGCGAGCAGTTCATTCACCACCGGCTGGATCTCCTCCACCCGCACCTCCCGCCCGATCGCTTCGCCATAGGACAAGGCCGCTTCCGCTGAGAAGATTCCTCGCGCCGGGCCATCGCTACGTGCCACCCGATCAAAGATCGCCGTGGCCAAGCCGCCGATCTGCTCCACCTTGAGCAGCTCCAGATCCGCGGCCGAGCCCCGCAGCGTGGCGGCAATCACCGGCAGCAGCTGATCCGGAGCCAGCCCGGAGGATGTACTGAGGCGCAGCTGCCCGAGCGCCCTGAGAAACTCCTCTGGGCGATGTCCCAGGGTCTGAAAGCTGGTCCAGGCGGCTTCTTCCGAGGGCAAGGGTTCCATTCCTTCGCCGCGAAGCCGCTCCAGCACATACCGCACATACTCCTGATCCAGCACGGGATAGGGCAACGAGGTGGCGCCGGCAAAAGCCTGGTTGCGCCGGGCCGTGAGTTCACTCACCAACGCACGATGGGAGCCGGTGCCAAGAAACAGGAAAGAGCCGGGGGTGCCTGGTCTGGGATTGATCGCATCCCTTGTGGCCTTGAGGGCCAGCAGCATCTGGTTGCCCTCTTCGGTGGTGATCGCCTGCTGCACCTCATCGAGGATCAGCACCACATCGCCGCCGCTCTGATCCACCACCTCCGTGAACGCCTGGGCCAGCGTGACGCCACCGGCCTCGCCGAGCTGGTCCAGCTGGAACCCGAAGCGAAAGCCCATCCCGCCCAGGTCCAGACCCTTGATCCGGCGTAACCGGGCGAGCAACGGAGAGGAGGGGGTGACCAGCTGGCTCAGGGTCTGGCGCACCGCCGCCTGCACCAGGGTCGCGGGGCTGGTTTTGATGTCACTCCAGAGATCCACATAGATCACCACGGCTCCGCGGGCCTCCAGCTCGGGCACCAGATCGGTGCGCAGGAAGGTGGTCTTGCCCGTGCGTCGCAGCCCTGAGAGGAACAGGCCGGAGCGCAGACCCTCATCGAGCACACCTGGCTGCAGCAGACGGCCGGCCAGCTCAGCGGCAAGGAGGGGACGGCGGAAGACCTCGGGCACGGATTACGGCAGTTCTTCTCAGCGGCATAATTATGACCCAGCCATAAAAACCCATAATCGCTGGGTCCCTTTCGGGCGCGGGCGAACCACAATGCGGCCATGGCCACCTCCGCCCAGATTCGCCAACAGCTCGTCGAGGCCCTCCAGCTCGACCTGATCGGCCCCGGCTGGGACGACGTGGCGCGGCGCCAGGAGCGGCTGCCCCAGCCTCCATCGATCTGGTACACCACGGGCTTTCTGGTGCCCAACACCTTCCAGGAGGAAGCAGGCCGGCCCCCCGACAGTGATGCCCCCAGCTATGCAGACCAGGCCGGGGAAGAGCCCAGCAACGATGCCGCCATCCGCCAGGAGGAGGGCGAAAAGGATGACGATGCCACTGCAGCCCAGGAGGAGAGCAGCAGCAAGCGCAACTGGTTCCCTTCCTCCGCTGGGCTGAGCCTGATCGTGGAGCAGGGCTCCCAGATCGAGATCACCGTCACCTGGGGCGACTACGAACCGCCTGAAAAGGGCTCAGATGACAAATGCTGGAGTCGCACGCCCAGGCGCGAGGTGCGCACCCTCACCATCGACAAGCTCGGCCCCAGCCCCGACATCCCCCTGGAGCCGAGCCCAGAGGGCCTCTGCCTGCGCTGGATCGCCCGCCGCGCCCCCCGCAAGCTCGGCTACCCCGCCGACCAGTTCTCCGTGTCGGTGTTCCTGCTCAACAAGCGCGCCCAGAGCGGCGGCAAGCAGATCCGCTTCCGTGACCCGGTGTCGGCCTTTCAGGTGCAGCTGCAGCTTCACTGCCCCCAGGGCTTTCCGCCCCGGCGTGACGCCTTGCAGCAGGCCAACAAGGACGGCGATGAACGGCTGGCGGCCCTGCAGTACCGCCGTGATCTCTGCTTCGCGACGGGGCACAACGTGGCGGTGCTGGCGGACCCGGGTGATGTCATCCCCGTCGGTGCGGAGATGCGCTGCACCAGGCTGACCACCACCTGGTTGCCCACAGCCTCGGTACAGCGGGTTCTTCCGGAGCCACCACCCGGCATTCAGGTGCCGATGGGCATGGCGGTGCTGGCGGATCTGGCCAGGAGTGAGCGGGTGATCGATCGGCTGCTGCCGATGGTGCAGGCCTACCGCAGCTGGATTGCCCAGCAACCGCGCCATCCCATCCAGGACGACGAACAGAACGCCACCGCCAATCACCTCAAGGCCCAGGCCAACGAATGCGCCAACCGCATCGAGGCCGGCATTCGCTGCCTCGCCGATCCCCTGGCGCGCGAGGCCTTCCGCACCATGAACCTGGTGATGGACCAGGCCCAGCGCCAGCGCATGGCCTTCACCAGCAAGGTGCGGCCCGAACAGCTGGGCGATCTCCCCAACACCAAAGCGCCCACCTGGCGCTTCTTCCAGCTGGCCTTCGTGTTGATGAACCTGCCGGGCCTGGCGGACATGGCCACCCCGCAGGGACGCACTGAACGGGAGATCGTGGAGCTGCTGTTCTTTCCCACCGGCGGTGGCAAAACCGAGGCCTATCTGGGCCTCTCGGCCTTCACGCTGCTGTTGCGCCGCCTGCGCCACCCCGGCATCAGCGGCGCCGGCCTCACGGTGTTGATGCGCTACACCCTGCGCCTGCTCACCCTCGATCAGCTCGGCCGTGCCGCCACGGTGATCTGCGCCCTGGAGCTCGAACGCCAGCGCCGCCTCCGAGACGACCAGCCCCACAAGCTGGGCGATTGGCCGTTCGAAATCGGCATGTGGGTGGGCAAGGGGACCAGCCCCAACAAGCTCGGTGGCCCGAACGACCCCGAACCCAGGAGCACCTACAACGTGCTCAACCGCTGGAAGAAGAAACCTGGCAGCGACCGGCCGATCCCGATCGAAACCTGCCCCTGGTGCAACCGCCCCCTCCAGCCCCTGGGCTTCAATCTCAAGCCCAGTCGGGCCCCCGATCGGTTGGAGATCCACTGCCGCACGGTGCCGGAACCTGATCGCAAGAGGAAGGATGTCCTGAGCGAGCGCGATTTCGCCCACATCGGCCCCTGTCCGTTTGATTAGCAGACCGCCCTACCTGTTCTGGCAGTAGACGAGCAGATCTACCGGCGCCTGCCCTGCTTCCTGATCGCCACCGTCGACAAGTTCGCGTCCCTGCCCTGGGTGGGCAAGACCTCCGCCCTGTTCGGCAACGTGACCAGCTACCAGCTGCCGCGCGGTGCCACTGCCGTGCAACCGGAGCCCGCCGGCTTCTGGGGGCCCGCCGAATCCGAGAGCGGCTCCCATCAGCTGGAGGCCGGTCGCCGGCTGCCCCCGGAGCTGATCATTCAGGACGAACTGCATCTGATCAGCGGCCCCCTCGGCACCCTGGCGGGCCTCTACGAGACCACCATCGATCGGCTGATGCGGCCCGATCCCAGCAGCCCACCGCCCAAAATCATTGCCTCCACGGCCACCGTGCGCCGCGCCGGTGCCCAGATCCAGGCCCTGTTCGCCCGGCGCCAGTCGCGCGTGTTTCCGCCACCGGGACCCGAGCGCGGCGACAACTTCTTCTCCCGCACCGAGCCCGATCCCGATCAAGCCCGCCTCTATGTGGGCCTCTGTGCCCCGGGCCGCAACCTCAAGGGTGTGCTGCTGCGCTCCGACCTGGCCCTGATGGCAGCGGCCCAGAAAGCCTGGGACGACCACAAGGGGATGGGGGCCGCCAACCCGGCCGATCCCTACATGACCCTGCTGGGCTACTTCTCCAACCTCAAGGAGCTGGGTGTCACCCGCAGCATCCTGGAAGACGAACTCGGCGCCCAGCTGCCTGCCTTCGCAGGCAACAGGGCCATCGAGGGAGCGGCGAATCCCTTCGCCAGCCGGGGCCGGCCCGAGGCGCCCCATGAACTCACCTCCCGGGTCAACACCGCCGAGATCAGCCGCACCAAGGAGCTGCTCTCACGGCCCTACGCCGATCGCGAACACCTCGATGTGGCCCTGGCCACCAACATGATCTCGGTGGGTCTCGACATCTCCCGCCTCGGCCTGATGGTGGTGCTCAACCAGCCCAAGACCGCCGCCGAATACATCCAGGCCACCAGCCGCGTCGGCCGCCAGCTCGACAACGACCCCGCTCGCAACAAGCCCGGCCTGGTGCTGGTGCTGCTCAACCCCAACCGGCCGCGTGACCGCTCCCACTACGAGCTGTTCCCCTACTGGCATCAGACCTTCTACCGGCACGTCGAGGCCACCAGCTGCACGCCCTTCGCCAGCCGGGCGCTCGATCGCGGCCTGCCAGGCGTGGTGGTGGCGATGGCCCGCCACCTGCATCCTTCACTCACACCACCCTCCGGAGCGATGGCTGCTGAGGCACTGCAGCAGGTGCAAGACACCATCGCCGAAACCATCAGCCAACGTTGCGTCGATGCTGGTGCGGCCGATGAGGGTCTGGGAGAGCATCAGCCCCAGCTGGTGGCCGCTCAGGCGCGGGGCCTGCTGCAGGAGTGGTGGAAGCTCACCCAGGCCCGGGAGTCCACCTTCCAGTACTGGTCCCATGAACCAGGCGGCAAGGGCGGCGGGCTGCTGCACACCCCGCTCGATGAAGATCAGCGCTTCCAGAGTGAAGGGTTCCAGCACTTCAGCACCAACTGGAGCCTGCGCGACGTGGAGCCAGTCGCGCCGATTCGCCTGGTGAACTTCGGCCAGCAGTTCGACGACGAGGAGGACTGAGCCCATGCCTGCCCCCAGGTCCCGTTCACGCCGCAGCATCCCCCCGATCGGGGAGGCCCGCCAGAGCCAGGTGCTGCAGCTTTATGGCCCCGGCGCTATGGTCGACCTGCCCGGCTATGCCGTGGTGATCGGTGGCCTGGATTATTGGAACACCAAGGGCAGCAAGCCGATCGACGAGCCGCGGCTGTTGCAGCTGGTGCGCGCCGCCACCGGGGTGGGGCACGTGGAGCTGCGCACGCCCCCTCGCGCAGGCGAAACCTTCAGCCAGCCCGGCGGCTCGATCAAAGCGCTGCGCTTCCCCCAGTGGTCCCTCGCCCAGAAGGTCACCGAGCGCTTCATCGACGGCCGTCCGTTCCGTGCCCGCCCGCTGGTGCACTACCGCGATGGTTGCGTGGACGACTGGAAGTGGTTCAAGGACGACGACGGCAAGACCTACCCCCTGGTGCCGATCCGCTTTGTGATGGCGTGCCCCCACGGCCATCTCAGCGACATCCCCTGGCGGGATTTCTGCTTCCGGGAGTTCAACTGCAGCAACCGTGAGCGTCTTTACCTGCTGGAGGCCGGCACCGGCAACGACTTCACCCAGATCTATGTGCAGTCGGAAGGCGGGACCTACCGCAAATTGGCCGATGCGATGGTCAGCGACCTCAATGCCCTCTTCTCCTGTCAGGGGCGCACTCCCTGGCTCGGCCCCGGCAGCCGTGATCTGGAACCTTGCATGTCGTTCAACAAGCAAGGCAAGGAGGAAAAGACCAGGAATCGCCTGCTGGTCCGCTCGGCCACCAACGCCTACTTCACCGAAACCCTCTCGGTGATCTCCCTCCCCGACGACCGGAACTCGCTGGCCAAGCGCGTGGCGGAGCAGGTCGACAACCTCAAGCTGTTCACCAGTGAGGACCAGATCGCCGTCGCCCTGGTGGCCTTCCCAGCGGTGAAAGCCGCCTTCGAGGGAGTCTCCGCGGCTGAACTCTGGACGGCAATTCAGGCGCACCGCGGTCAGGCCGGCGCTCCAGCGGCCGAACCCAAGGATGAAGAGCTGGCGGTGCTGACCGGGCCGATGGAAGGCGTGTCGGATCCTTCGGAGGACAGCCTCTTCCACGCCGACACCTGGCAGCCAGGCGCAGCACCGGACTGGTACCGCAAGGCCATCCGCCGCGTTCTGCTGATCCACCGGCTGCGGGAGGTGCAGGCCCTGGTGGGCTTCACCCGCTTCACGCCGCGCACCAGCAGCCTGGGAGGGCTGCCCATTCAGTCCGCCAAGGCCAACCGCCGCGCCGCTCTGGCCACCAACCTGAGCTGGGTGCCGGCCAGTGAGAACAAGGGCGAGGGCCTGTTTCTCGAGTTCGAGCCAGCCACGATCGAGGCCTGGAGCGCCAGTGACCCCGTGCAGCAGCGCTGCAGCCAGTTCATTGAGGCCTTTGAGCACGACTGGCTGCAATCCCGAGGCCTTACCACCGCCGATTTCCCCTTTCCAGGCCCCGCCTACCTGCTGCTGCACAGCCTCAGCCACCTGCTGATCACCGAGATGGCGCTCGACTGCGGCTACGGCGCCAGCTCGATCCGCGAGCGCATCTATGCCAGGCCATTGGATCCCAGCCAGCCGGGCACCAACCAGGGCCCATTAGAAGTCTGTCCCAGTCGCTCTCGACGGCTGCCGCCATCTGCGCTGCTTTGCGCGGGAACCGCCTTTCATCGCGTTGGCCTCGCCACTCCAGAACCCTTCTGC
>CAIZQU010000096.1 GCA_903935205.1 uncultured cyanobacterium
ACCTGGAGCCGCTGCGGGGCCTCCACAACCTTCAGACCCTCTACTGCAGCGCCACCCAGGTGAGCGACCTGGAGCCGCTGCGGGGCCTCAACAGCCTTCAGACCCTCGACTGCAGCTTCACCCCGGTGAGCAACCTGGAGCCGCTGCTGGGCCACAACAACCTTCAGACCCTGAACTGCCACGGCTACCCCACCCCACGGGGCCATTGGTCGTCGCATGACGATCTCGCCTGAGATGTGTCCGTCAGTCAGCCGGGGTGGAGCTGCAGTAGAGGGTCTGAAGGTTGTGGAGGTCCCGCAGCGGCTCCAGGTCGCTCACCGGGGTGGAGCTGCAGTCGAGGGTCTGAAGGTTGTGGAGGCCCCGCAGCGGCTCCAGGTCGCTCACCGGGGTGGAGCTGCAGATCAGGGTCTGAAGGTTGTGGAGGCCCCGCAGCGGCTCCAGGTCACTCACCGGGGTGGAGCTGCAGTAGAGGGTCTGAAGGCTGTTGAGGCCCCGCAGCGGCTCCAGGTCGCTCACCTGGGTGGAGCTGCAGTAGAGGGTCTGAAGGTTGTGGAGTCCCCGCAGCGGCTCCAGGTCACTCACCCGGGTGAAGCTGCAGTTCAGGGTCTGAAGGTTGTGGAGTCCCCGCAGCGGCTCCAGGTCACTCACCCGGGTGAAGCTGCAGTAGAGGGTCTGAAGGCTGGTGAGCTCCTGCAGCTCGGGGGGGAGTTCGGTGAGCTGGAGGCCGGAGAGATCAAGCTGGCCGGTTGGAGCGACGAGCTCGGCTTCAATTCGCTGCCTGGCCAGCACCAGATCCGGCGCAAACATCGACAGAATCAGGCAATCTAGCCAGCCGATTCTAGCCAGGCTCCGCTCCAGTCGCCTTGCCGTGGTCCTATCGTCTAAAAGCAGCCTATCCGTCGCTGATGCGTCTGACGGCGGCCAGCATTGTTGATCCAGGGTTGACCCGCGCCAGTCAGCAACCGGAGACCTCAATCCCGGCTGGTTTGACATCGACCAACCGTCGATCCCGGGCTCCCCATACAGCACGATCCGCCCGTTTCAACACCACCTGGAATCGAAGCCAACGACCTCGTTGCCGCCGATGCGCAGCCTGGCCATTTCGGGGCGGCGACAATGAAAAGGACCGCTGCTGAAGCCGGAACGACGACGGAAGCCATCGGCCATCGCAGCGCTGCGGGGCCCCAGCGCCACCCCGAGGGCCGCGCAGGGGAGATCCCGCAGGCTGGCGATGGCGTCCACGGCCATCCACAGCAGGCCTGACGACCTGCCACCAGCCGATCCGCCGGCGATGCCCACCCTCCCGCGGACACCGACCAGGGCTGGGGGCGCGCGAGGCGCAGGCCCGGCAGAGCGCCCTGATCGTGCTAGTACAGATGTACGCACGTTCTGGTCGCCATGGTGCCGGTCCCGCTGTCCCGTCTTGAGCCCTCCCGCCATGAGGAGATCGAGGACTGGCCCTGGCTCGATCAGGCGGTGCTCCGCACCAGCCGCAGCCGCCAGGTCTGCATGACCTGCCATTTCTTTCGCCATCACCCGGGGCCCGAGTGCATCCCGCTGCTCACCTGCCATCTGCACCAGGGCCTGATCGCCCACGGTGAGCACCTCACCCATCGCTGCAGCGGCTGGTCCGAGGACCTGCACCGCCAGCGGGGCTGGGCGCCGGAGGTGGCGTGAGCGGTGGTCCAGGCCAGCGGCCGGCGCCTTCCGGCTGCGTCGCCGCTGCAGCGGCAGGCCCCGCTCTCAGGGTTCGGCCGCCAGAGTGCAGGCCGCCAACATCCGACCATGACGCCAACCCGAGAGCAGATCCTCGCCGCCTCCGCCGGTTGGGTGGCGGTGCTGTTGAACGTGATCCCCGGCCTGGGGACCGGCTATCTGTACCAACGGCGCTGGAAGGCCTACTGGATCACCTCCGCCTTGGCCACCGCCTGGTTCGTGGCCGGCGCGGTGCTGGGCCAGAACGCCGATGCGCTCACCGAGTCGCAGAACCAGCTGGTGGGCCTGATCGGCCTGCTGCTTCTGGCGGCCGTCACCGCCACCGAGGCCGGTCTGGCCGTGAAACGGGTGCGACAGGGCAGCTGATCGATCCGGCCAGCAGCCCTAAACTCATCCTCAAACCGTTTCGCGGCTGGCCCGATGCTGATCGGCGTGCGGGTGAATCCGCAGCTGGCGCGGCCACGCGATCGGCTCCCCCAGCAGCGGGGCCAAACCCTCAGAGCCTGCATGGGAACGGCTTTTCCAGAGGCCATCGAAACGGCCATCGCCAAGCTGTTCGCCGTGCTGCACGCAGCGCAGGGGGCGGTGGTGGGCCAGCAGCTGCCCCTGGCCCTGATCGGAGCGGATCAGGGTCTGGGGGAAGCCCTGCATCGGCCGTGAACCCAGCCGACCCAGCCGCTGGTCGCACCACCGGCTCCACGCCCGCCAATGCCGCCGCCCTACCCAGCGAAGTGCTGGCCGGCTCGGTCGAGCGGGTCACCTTCCACAACGCCGCCAACGGCTTCTGCGTGCTGCGGATCAAGGCCCGCGGTCACCGCGATCTGGTCACGGTGGTGGGCCACGCCGCCGAGATCAGCGCCGGCGAATGGGTCACCGTGACGGGCAGCTGGGTCAACAGCAGGGAGCACGGCCAGCAGTTCAAGGCCTCCTTCCTGCGCTCCTCGCCGCCCACCACCGCCGAAGGCATGGAGAAATACCTGGGCTCCGGGATGATCCGCGGCATCGGCCCGATCTACGCCGGCAAGCTGGTGGCCGCCTTCGGGGCGGAGGTGTTCGAGGTGATCGAACAGGCCCCCGAACGCCTGCGCGAGGTGCCCGGCATCGGCAAGGTGCGGGCCGGTCGCATCGCCCAGGCCTGGGCCGACCAGAAGGTGGTGCGCGACATCATGATCTTCCTGCACAGCCATGGCGTCGGTACCGCCCGGGCTGTGCGGATCATCAAGACCTACGGCAACGACGCCGTGCAGGTGATGGCGGAAAATCCCTACCGCTTGGCGCGCGACATCCGCGGCATCGGCTTCCGCACCGCCGATGCGATCGCCGCCCGCTTGGGCATCGCCCCCGAAGCGATGATCCGCCTGCGGGCCGGCATCAACTACGCCCTCCTGGAGGCCAGCGGCGAGGGGCACTGCGGCCTGCCTACCGCCGTGCTGCTCAGGTTGGCGGGCGAGCTGCTGGCGGTGGAGCGGCCCTCCGGCTCCGCCCAGGCCACCGGCGCCGCCCAGGCCACCGGCGCCGCCCTCGCCCAGCCGCCCGACCCGATTGAGCAGGCCCCGGCAGCGGCACCGATCCCGCCTGCAGCGGACCGGCTCGCCAGCCAACCCGTCTCCAGCCCCATCACGCCACCGCAGCGCGTTCCCCTCGAACCCGCCCTGATTCAGACCGCCCTCGATCTGGAGCTGAGCGAAGGTTCCGTGGTGGCCGATGCCCTGGCGGGCGAGGCGGCGATCTTCCTGGCCCATCTGCATCGCGACGAGCGGCGTATCGCTGAGGCGCTGCAGGAGCTGGCCCGTGGAGCTCCGCCCTGGGCCGCGATCGACGCCACCAAGGCCATCGCCTGGGTGGAGCAGCGCCTCGGCCTGGAACTCGCCACCAGCCAGAGGGACGCCGTGGCCCTGGCCCTGGCCAGCAAGCTGCTGGTGATCACCGGCGGCCCCGGCGTGGGCAAGACCACCCTGATCAACGCCATCCTGCGCATCCTGGCCGCCAAGAGGCTGCGCATTCAGCTCTGCGCCCCCACCGGCCGGGCGGCCAGACGCATGGCCGAGGCCACCGGCCTGGAGGCCAAGACCATCCACCGGCTGCTGGAGTTCGATCCGCAGGCCCATGGCTTCCGCCGCAATGGCGAGCTGCCGCTGGAGTGCGATCTGCTGGTGGTCGATGAAACCTCGATGGTCGATGTGCCGCTGATGGCCTCGCTGCTGGCGGCCGTCCCGCCCCAGGCAGGCCTGTTGCTGGTGGGCGATGTCGACCAGCTGCCCTCGGTGGGGCCCGGCCAGGTGCTGGCCGATGCGATCGCCAGTGGCGCCCTGCCCGTGGCGCGCCTCACCGAGGTGTTCCGCCAGGCGGCGACCAGCCGCATCATCACCACCGCCCATGCCATCAATGCCGGCACCATCCCCGATCTGCGCTCCCCTGCCGAGGGCGAGCGCAGCGATTTCTATTTCCTGCCAGCAGAAACGCCCGAGCAGGCGCTGGCTCTGATCCTCAAGGTGGTGGGCGAACGCATCCCGGCTCGCTTTGGCTTCGATCCGGTGGGAGAGGTGCAGGTGCTCTGCCCGATGGCCCGCGGTGGCTGCGGTTCCCGCTCGCTCAACCTCGAATTGCAGAAGCTGCTCAACCCCGACCCGGCCGAACAGGTGGAGCGCTTCGGCTGGCGGTTTGCGCCGGGCGACAAGGTGATGCAGATCGCCAACGACTACGAGAAGGAGGTGTTCAACGGTGATGTCGGAACAATTGAGGCGATCGACTCCGACAACAGCGAACTGAGCGTGCTCTTCCCCAACAGCGAGGCTGGCGTGGCGGGCAGCCGGGTGGTGGTTTACGGCTGGGGGGAGCTCGATCATCTGGTGCCCGCCTATGCCTGCACGATCCACAAAAGCCAGGGCAGCGAATATCCCGCCGTGGTGATCCCGCTGCTCACCCAGCACTACGCGATGCTGCAGCGCAATCTGGTCTATACCGGCCTCAGTCGCGGCAAGCAGCTGGTGGTGTTGGTGGGTCAGAAAAAGGCCCTGGCCATGGCTGTGAAGAATCACCTGGGCCGCAGGCGCTACACCAAGCTGGCGGAATGGTTGGGGCCTGCCGACTGACTGGTCGCTCAACGGCCTGCCCATCACCGCTCCAACGGCCTGCCCCTGTTTCGGCTCGCTGGGCAGCAGCATCGCCGCGATGCTGTTCGGCCTGTTCTGCGAGTGGCGGTTCGGCCGCAGGCCGGATCCAGCATTCGGTCGGCGGCCCTGCCGGGCCGTGGCTCTGTCCGCGGGCTCCGCTCTGGGGGGCGACCGGTGCCGCTGCTGCGGGAACCGCATCCGGCGACGGTTATCCGGAGACGTTGCCGTTGCGGTCACCGAACGTCTTCTCAGGGCCTTCTCAGGCGGTCGCTTGTCCCCATGGCGGCCAGCTCTGGCTCGTTCCCCTGCTGCAGCCAGGATCAGTCCAGCTCAGCGATCGGCAGCACAGCGTTGCGTCCATCGAGGAGGGGGACCAGGGCGATGGCGGCGCGGTGCATGGGCATCGCCCATGACGGCCTGCTGCGCCCCCTGGCCCACCCCGACTGGCCTGGGTGGGTGCACCGGAAGCGTTGCCTTCGCGCCGGCCCAGGTGGCAACAGGTGCACGTCTGACCTGTCAGAAAATCAGCAACCAGAGAATCAGCACCAGGAGCCGCTTTCGTGGCTCAGCCGATCGGCCTTTGCGTTCGCGGCCACAAGCCGCTGACGAAGCCGACGGGACCATGCAAAGGCCATCGAGAAGCCGAGGACTGGCAGCGGACCTGGCACAGTTGCATTGGAGGCAGGACTGAAAATAGTCCCCGGGCCGAAATAGGTGTCAGACCCCCCTGGGTTTGCCGGATTGAACAGGAAGGAGGCGGAGGAGTTCAATGTGGCTGAAAAGGTGGCTGTGGTTGGAGTGGTGGAGGGCAGAGGTCCCGAGAGGAAGAGGGTGAAGTTGTAGTCGGAGACCGCGCCTCCACTGACCGTAATGAATCCCCCTGAACCGGAAATGACGCCGGCATCATAAAAACCCGTGGGAGCATTCTGCGCTTGATTGAGATCAACGCTGATCCCATACGCCGGCGAGCCTGGATTGAGTGGGTCGAGGGAATTGAAATTGTTCGTGCCTTCGCTCAAGCCATTGATCGTGCCGGCAATCGATCCTCCTGTGGCCGGTCCGCCATCGGCATTGATAAAAGACCAGTTGAACGACGCGGCATCAGCGGCTCTGCCCGCCAGGAGCGACAGGGCCATGGAGAAGGGGATCAGGCTTTTCTTGATCGTCAAGGTGCTAAGCAATGAAGGCGATCAAGGGAAGCACATACCATTCATTTCTACGGTTCAATGGTTGCATGATGCCGAATGCTGATGGGATTTCTCGCAACTGATAGCCGTTTGGTATATCATGGCTCGAGGCTGGTGAACGTCGCCAGCGATGGGCCGTCGAAACGCCTGAATGCCACAGCCCGGCTGCGTTGGTGGTAGCTCCGGCGGGCTGTGGCCGCTGGCGGAGCCGCTGCTGACCCGTGAGCTCCAGGCTTTGGCAGAAGGCGGCACCCTGCGGCGTCCTTGGTCTGCCCATCCGACTGCCGCCGCAGCTGCCGAGGCTCCGGCGAGCGTCCTCCCCGCCTGGCCGCGACGCCGCTGCCCGATCCAGAAGCCTGATCCAGAAGCCCGATCGACCAGCCCGATCCAGCATCCTGATCGAGCATCCCGATGGAGCATCCCGATGGAGCATCCCGATGGAGCAGTCCGATGGAGCAGTCCGATGGAGAGGACCGATGAAGAGGACCGATGAAGAGGTGATCATCATCACCACCACTATCGTCATTGCAGCCTGGTCATTGCAGGCGATGGCTTTCCCTCGTCTGTGTCGCTTGCCCGCCGCCGCCGTTGCCGTTGTTGTTCTGCTGGAGGTCGTGCTTGCCCTGGCCGCCACGGAGTCGAGCAGCGGGACTCTCTGCTGCTGGCACTGGAGTCCGGGTTGGCCAGGGCGCTGGGCCAGCAGCGCAACGGCAGCGGTCCGCACCCTCGAAGGGACCCTCGAGCCCCCGGCGCTGATGCCCCTGACCATCCAACGGCTGAGGGGCCTGGGGAGGGGATGGACCGTTTTCTCCCCTCCAAGGGGACAGTCCGGGGATTCAGCCTCGAATCTTGCGCTTGCCTCTCCTGCCCTGCCCTGTCCTGTCCCGCCACCGCTGCCAGGGCGCCCCCCAGGGCACCATCCGCTTGGCATGAAATCAGATCTGCCACCTCGATCTGCCACCTCGATCTGCCACCAGGTCTGCTACTCGATCTACCACTAGATCTGCCAATCAGATCCAACAACAAGATCCAACAACAAGATCCAACAACAAGATCTGCCAACCAGATCTGCCGATCAGGATTGATGATAAGAGCAGCCGTTTGCCTCCCTCTGCCTTCATCCCGCCCCCCCCTGCGGATCCGCCCCTGTGAGGCGGCCGACTGGCCGGCGTTGTGGGCTCTGCTGGAGCCGGTGTTCCGCGCCGGCGAAACCTTCCCCCACGACCCGGCGATCAGCGAGGCCGAGGCCCAGGTGGCCTGGCTGGAGCAGAGCCAGGCGGTGATGGTGGCCGTGGATGCCGCAGGAGCGTTGGTGGGCACTTACTACCTCAGGCCCAATTCCCTGGCCCTCGGTGCCCATGTGGCCAACGCGGGCTATGTGGTGGCTGAGCACTGCCGGCGCCAGGGTGTCGGCAGCCGGCTCTGTCAGCACTCCCTGCAGCTGGCGCGCCGACTTGGCTTTCGGATGATGCAGTTCAACCTGGTCGTGAGCAGCAACACCGCCGGCATCCGCTGCTGGCAGCGCAACGGCTTCCAGGTCGTCGGCACCCTGCCGGGGGCGTTCCGCCACAGACGCCTGGGATACGTCGATGCGCTGGTGATGATTCAGACCCTGGTGGAGGGGCCAACGCCGTGAATCTGGTGCCGCCTGCGGCTGCCGAGCTGCGGATCACTCCTCGCTCTCCGGGTTGATGGACGGTAGGCGACGCTCCACCTGCAGGAACAGCAACCAGGCCAGCGCGGCACTGAGCCATCCCTTCCAGTCGTTGCGCAGCAGCTCGACCACCGCCACCGTGCTGGCGCCGATGCGCAGCCCGCGCAGCAGGAAGCGGCCCAGCTTGTCGATCGCTTCCCGGTTCACCGTCATCGGCTGAGGTCAGTGCAGAGCGGACACAAGTTGGCAGACGGGCAGCACCGGGGGATGGATCCGCTGCTCGTGCTTCGTCGTCGTGCCGAGGATGGCAGGCCATGCCCTGATTGCTGCCTGTGTGGGCGCGATGGGCACGGCAACTCCTCCCTTGCAGGCTGACCATCCCAGGGATTCTTCCCGCCCGCGCTGCCCTCGCTGGAGACTGACACCGTTGTGGTGGTGATGGTGGTATTGCACCAGGTTGTGGTGGTGGCCGAGATTCTTTCGCAACCCTGCAGCCTTGTGATGCCGCAGAATGTTGTGATGCCGCAGAATGTTGTGTTGCCCCAGATGCGTGTCGGCACCTCGAAAAATGGCCTTTTCCGTGGATTCGGGATCAAGTCCGCCCTGTCGAGGTCATGAGGAGGTAATGAGTCTTAATGGTTGGATGACCCTGTAATCCCGTATTTTTTGAGATGCCCTTGTGGTGCCCCAGTTTCTTGTGATGCCACAGCTCAGGGGCCGATCATCCGCTGCCACGCCACTCTGCGGTTCGCGTTGGCCTGCTTGCTGTTCTGCAGGCGTTCCAGAGCGGTGCGGAGGGCCTGGACCGATTCCGTGCTGATTGGTGCGAATGGCCGCGGACGTTGATTCAGAACAGCCCACTGATTCAGAACAGCCAACAGATTCAGATCAGCCAACAGATTCAGAATAGCCAACACGGAACCTGCCGACGTTTCTCCACTGCGGTGCCAAGGTCGACGTCGGCTGCTGGCCCATCGGATTCCAGTCCGCCGCCACGCTGCCTTGTCGCACCATCCGGGCCGTGGCGATGATGGAATCGTCTCCCCATCGCCTCCCATGACCCTCACCCTCTACGGCGCCGCCCGCAGCCGGGCCTCGATCGTGCGCTGGTATCTGGAGGAGAAGGGCATCCCCTACGCCACGGTGCTGCTCGATCTGCGCAATGGCGAGCAACGCCACGAGCCGTTCACCACCATCAACCCCTTCGGCAAGGTTCCCGCCTTGATCGACGACGCCCTCAGCGGACCGGATGGGGAGGCCCTGAAGCTGTTCGAAAGCGGCGCGATCCTGCTCTACCTGGCCGAGCACTACGGCGGAGAGTTCCAGAGCGATGGCCCCGCTGACGACGAAGCCGCCGCCGCCCGCCGCGCCCTCACCGGCCAGTGGATCCTGTTCGCCAATGCCAGCTTCGGGCCGGCCATGCTCCAGTTCGCGTCGCGACCGGAGGAGCTGCAGCGGCTGCTGACCAATCTCGATGGGGTTCTGGCCAGGGGCGAGCATCTGCTGGCCGGCAGCTGGGGGGATCCCGGCTGGGGGGCCGCCGACTGCGCCGTGCAGGCCTACCTGGCCTATCTGCCCATGTTCTGCGCCGACCTGGATCTCAGCCCCTACCCACGGGTGCAGGCCCTGATTGCGGCCACAACCGCCCGGCCCTCCTACGCCAGGGTGATGGGGGCCGCTTGAGCACCGCCGCAGCCAGCCAGACCTTTCTCTGGCGTGGCCACCGGTTGGACTTGCTGGCGGAACGGGCGGTGTGGGATCCAGGCCAGGGGGTGCTGCTGCTGGCGGATCTGCATCTCGGCAAAGCCGAATGCTTCCAGGCCCAGGGGATCGCCCTCCCCAGTGATGGGGACCGGGACACCCTCAATGCCTTGCTCGACCTGGCCCACCGCTTCCAGCCGCGCCAGGTGCTGGTGCTCGGCGATCTGATCCATGGCCGGGCCGGCCTGACGGCCGAGCTGCGGGCCAAGCTCAGGGCCCTCCCCGACCTGCTGGGCTGTCCCCTGCGGTTGATCGAGGGAAACCACGAGCGCGGCAGCTGGTTGGAGGGATTGCCGCGGGAGTCCTCCACCGCCCTGGGCCCCCTCTGGCTCAGCCATGCCCCGGAACCTTCGCCGGGCCGGCTCAACCTCTGCGGCCATCTCCATCCGGTGGCGGTGGTGGGTCGGGGTGCGGACCGGCTGCGGCTGCCCTGCTTCGCCTACCTGCGTCGCGCGGAACAGTTGCAGCTGCCGGCCTTCGGTGCCCTGACGGGCGGCCATCCCTGCGGCCATGCCGATGGTCTCTGGCTGCTGGCGGAGGGCCGTGTGCTGGCCTGGCACCAGGCCCGCTGATCCCAGGGGTCGATGGAACGCGGAGCACGGCGTCGCCGCAGGGGCTGCACAGCCCGCTAACCGGCCGCCGCCAGGGCGCGCACCACATCCCCCCGGGTCAACACCCCCACCGGACGGCGATCGCCGTCCAGCACGAACAGCCGCTGGGTGGAGCGGTCGTGAAGCTGGCGGGCCGCCTCGGGCAGGGCGGTGCCGGCGGAGCAGGAATGGGCGGTCCGGCTCATCACATCGGCCACGCTGCTGCCGAGCACCTGATGGACCTGCCGGTCCCACTGCAGGGGATTGCGCAGGTAGATCACGGCATCGAGAAGCATCACGTAGGGACCGGCATCGAAGCCGCTTTCGCGCACCATCAGGTCGGTTTCGCTGAGTTCACCGATGAGATCACCCGCCTCGCCCACCACCGCCAGTCCGCTGATGTGGTGGTCGCTCATCAGCTGGACCGCCTGCTGCAACGGCGCCTCGGGTCGCACGCTGAGCACCGGGCTCGTCATCACCTCTGCCACCGTCCGTTCGACGACCATCGCTCTCCAGCTCCAGGCTCTGGCGTCATTGTGGCCATGGCGGGGGCCTGCCAGGCGGCGAAGGGCAGGATGGTCACACGCCTGAATGCACCACCATGCAGAGGTCGTCCACCGTGCTGCGCCGCCTTGCCGATCTGCTGACCCTCGGCCGTGCCGTGCTCGGCCTGCCCCTGCTGCTCGCCCTCGCCGATGGCCGCGAAGCACTGGCCTGGTTCTTGCTGGTGTTTGGGGGCCTGAGCGACGCCGCCGATGGGGCCCTGGCCCGCCGGGCCGGTGGCGGCTCGGTCTGGGGGGCCCGTCTCGACCCGCTCACCGACAAGATCCTGATCCTGGCGCCCCTGCTCTGGCTGTCGGCCCGGGGGATGCTGCCCCTCTGGGCGGTGTGGCTGCTGCTGGCGCGGGAGCTGCTGATCTCCGGCTGGCGGGCGGGCCAGGGCAGCGGCGGGCCGGCGAGCGCCGGTGGCAAGGCCAAGACGATCCTGCAGTTCAGCTCCCTGCTGCTGCTGCTCTGGCCCGGTGCCTGGACCCTGGGATTGGACACCACCGCCAGCGTCGGATTGCCCCTGCCGATCCTGTTGCGGTTGATCGGCTGGTGGTTGTTCTGGCCCTCGCTGCTGCTGGCCTTGAGTTCGGCCTGGGGCTATCTGCGGCGGCGCTGAACCGCCGCTCAGCCGATCAAGGCCTGATCGCCGCTGAAATCCGGAGTGGTCGGCAGCCGCAGGGCGTAGTCGTTGGCGTAGCTGTCAGCCAGGGTCGCCTCCAGGTCGAAGCTCGGCTCCCACGCCAGTTCCCGCCGCACCCGGGCGGTATCGGTGAGGAAGTGGGCCATGCGCAGGGGGAAGGCCTTGCGGGCCTTCTTATCGAGGCCGGCCGGATCAAAGCTGCGGATCTCCACAGCCTGCGGATCCTGCCCGGCGGCGCGGGCGGCGGCATGGACCAAACCGCGGAAGCTGATGCCCTGCCGGCCGCTGCAGTTGTAGATGCGGTTGCAGGCCGTCTCCACCTCGATGCAACGGGCCATGGCGGCGGCCAGATCGTTGACATGGCCCAGCTGGGTGATCGTGCTGCCATCCCCGGGCAGGGGCACGGGCCGGCCATGGACGATGCGATCGAAAAACCAGCTTTCGACCGGGTTGTAATTGCCAGGCCCCACGATGTAGGTGGGGCGGAAGCTGGTGAACGGGATGGCCTGGGCCCGCAACCAGGCTTCGGTTTCGGCCTTGCCGGCATGGCGGCTGGCCGGATCGATCGGGCTGTCCTCATCAAGGGGCCAGAGCTCGCTGTCGGCGTAGACCCCGGCTGAACTCACATACACGAAGCGGTGGCTGGGGGCCCCGGTGCGGGCGATCACGGCGCTGCTGTCGGCTTCGCTGCGCCCGGAGCTGTCGACGATCACATCGAAGCGGCGACCCTGCAAGGGCTCCAGACCCTCGGGGGTGCTGCGGTCTCCGACCAGATGCTCCACCCCGGCCGGCACCGGGTTGCGGCCGCGGGTGAACAGGGTCAGCCGGTGGCCGGCCTCCTGCAGCAGTGCCACCAGGGGTTTGCCGACGAAGCGGGTTCCCCCCATCACCAGGATGTCCATGCCGTTACCCGCTGGCGGGCCTGAAACCGGCCGCCATTCAAGCCTCCGGCAGGGGGCGGTCGGGGAGAGTCGGCAGTTCCGTTCCCGACGATCCTGTCCGCGATGCCCACCGGAAGCGCCTGGACCGCCCAGGCGGCAGCTCTGGCCATGACCGCCGGCTACCGCCACTTCGCCCTGATCGGCGAACGGGACCGGGGTGCAGAGCGCAAGGCGGAGCTGGCGGCGGTGCTGGATCGCTCCTTCCGTCTCCTGGTGCCGCTGCGGCAGCTGCGGGATCGGCGGCTCTGGCAGCCTGGCTGGCAGTCTCTGCGCCGTGCCATGCAGGTGATCCCCGCCATCGACCTGCTCGACGGCCAGTGCGTGCGCTTGCACCAGGGCGACTACGACCAGGTGACGCGCTTCTCGTCGGACCCGGTGGCCCAGGCCCTGGCCTGGCAGGAGCAGGGTGCCGAGCGCCTCCATCTGGTGGACCTCGATGGCGCCCGCAGCGGCCAGCCGGTCAACGACGCGGTGGTGAGGGCGATCGTGGCGGCGCTTCACATCCCGGTGCAGCTGGGTGGGGGCGTGCGCAGCGCTGAGCGGGCGGAGGCGCTGCTGGATTGCGGGCTTGATCGGGTGATCCTCGGCACCGTGGCGCTCGAACAGCCCCAGCTGGTGAGGGAGCTGGCGAGCCGCCATCCGGGCAGGATCGTGGTGGGGATCGATGCCCGCGATGGCCTGGTGGCCACCCGGGGCTGGCTGGAGGCGAGCACGGTGGAGGCGCCAACCCTGGCGGCCAGCTTCGAAGGCAGCGGCGTTGCCGCCCTGATCTGCACCGACATCGCCACCGACGGCACCCTGGCCGGCCCCAACCTGGCGTTCCTGCGCGGGATGGCCCAGGCCTCCTCCCTGCCGGTGATCGCTTCGGGTGGCATCGGCGACCTGAGCGATCTGCTCAGCCTGCTGGCCCTCGCCCCCCTCGGCGTGGAGGGCGTGATCGTTGGTCGGGCTCTTTATGACGGCCGGATTGATCTTGCCGAGGCCCTGCAGGCGATCGGCCCGGGCCGGCTGCAGGACCCCGACGGCCTGCCGATCGCCTGAGCTGCCGCGAACCAGGAGGGCAGCAGCAGCGGATGGGGCGATGGCCTGGGGACCGGGGTCTCGGCGGAGTCGGTCCGACTGTTCTATAACTGCAATATCACAGCGTGATCATCCACAGGAACGCCCACTCGAACATCCACTGGAACATCCACCGGCAACCTGGAGCGGGCCAGCGCCCGTTCAGCCCCCAGCGCCATCCCTGGTCTCGTCCACCGCTCTTCATCGCAGCCCCTCTGCCTCTCCCCGTGTCGTCGTCTTCCGTGACGCCCCTTCCCTCCGGCGCCCCAGTCAGTCCCCCCCTGGCCGGGCCGATCGATGCTGAAGAAGGCCTGAGCGCCGACGCTGAATCCGAGGCTCTGACCCATGGGGCGGCAGTGATGAGCAGCCTCGATGACGTCTACAGGCTTTGTCGCGATCTCGGCATGCGGCTGAGCCGGCAGCGGCGCATGATTCTTGATCTGCTGTGGGCGGAGAAAAGCCATCTCAGTGCCCGTGATATTTTCGAAAAGCTCAATAATCTTGGTCGCAACATCGGCCATACCTCTGTCTATCAAAATCTGGAGGCTCTCCAGTCGGCTGGGGTGATTGAATGTCTCGATCGCGCCAGCGGACGGCTCTACGGCTATCGGGCCGACCCCCACAGCCACCTCACGTGTCTGGACACCGGCGCCATCCACGATCTCGATGTGGTGCTGCCTGCTGAGCTGCTGAGCACCATCGAACGTCAGACCGGTTTTCGTATCGCCAGTTACACGCTCAACCTCAGCGGCCGCCGCTCCTGAGCTGCGTCCCCTGACCGGGCCTGGTTCGCTGCTGTCGGTCTCGTTAAGGTTGAGCAGAATGATTGTTTTCCCGTGAGCCGCCGCAGAGCAGAGCCCGGCCCCTCGCTGCTGGTGTTCGCGGAACCGCTCCAGCGCGAAGGTCTGCGGCGCTGGCTGGAGGCAGCCCCCGTTCCCTACCGCTGGCTGGAGGAGGCCGAGGCAGCGCAGGCCGCTCCGGCTCTTCTGATCTGGAGCCTGAGCACCACCCCACCGGCCGATCGCCTGGAGCTGGAGGTCGTCCAACTGCTGGACCGTTGGCAGCCCGCCCCCCTGTTGCTGCTCCTCCCCCGCGGCCATCGCTATCCGCAGCGCTTTCTGCTCAGCCTGCCCCTGCAGGGCCTGATCGAAGACCCCGACGCCTCGACCCTGGTGGAGGGCGTCGCCACCCTGCTGAACGGCGGTCGGGTGGTGGAGATCGGCCCCCTCAGCGCCGAGGAGCCGGCCAGCGCCGACCGTCCGCCCCTGGGGCTGGGCCAGTGGCTGCTGATCAGCGGTCTGCAGCAGATCGATGCGGAGCTTCGGGTCTGCGAAGCCTTGTTCCCATCCAGCGCCGCCAATCCCCTGGCCCAGCTGCTGCTGGAAGGCCGGCGCCGGGAGCTGCGGGCGGCCCGGGGGCTGCTGCTCTGGCTCTGGGGTCCCCTGGCCCTGGCCTGGAGCGAGGCCTATGGAATCGAGGCCCCGCCGGTTTCGGCCGCCACCACAGGCTGGCGACCTTCCGCCACAACCGCCGCAGACCCATCATCCCGGTCCGGTCGCTGGTCCCGCTGGCCGTCCCTGCCCCTTGCCCCCGGTGCAGCGGCAAGGGCCGTCGCTGCAGCTGCAGCTGCCCTCCCATCGGCCGGCCTCAGCGGCGAGGGCCCGCTCACACCAGCCGCCATGGCGGCCGCGGATGCTTCCCAACCCCGCGGCGCTGTGCGGCTCACCCTGCGGCAACGGAGCGCCGATGGCATCTGGGAGGCGTTGCGCGAGCGGCTGAACCATGCGGCTGCCGAGGGCCCCGAGAATGGCAGCGGCCAACTGCTCGCCCTTGATGGCCTGCAGAGCGACCGCCGCCGCGATCTGTTGCTGGCGTTGCTCGAACAATTCGATCTGCTGCGCCGCCGCCTGCAGGAGCAGGAGGTTCCTGGCGCCACCGTGCTCGCCACCTGGCAGGAGCTGCAGCCGGAGCTGCGTCGCCAGGCCCTGCGCCGGATGGCCGGATCCTATGTGCAGATCCCGGCGGAGGGTGTGCTGCGACCGGTGGCCGAAACCCTGCTCCAGGTCGGCACGTTTGATCTGGCAGACCCGGACCTCCCCGATCCCACCGCCATGCTCACCACCCTGGTGGAAGCCAGGCCGCTGCTGGTCGAGGGCCGCCTGCTGGCCCCGGATGAGCCCCAGGCGGTGCTTTATCTGGAGCTGCTTCTGGCCAACTGGCTGGTGCGCTCCGCCGAACTGATCAGCGCCGAGGTGCTGGAGGTGGCAGCCGACTGGCCGGAACTGCGCCGCTATCTGCTCCGCCCCGATCTGTTGGCCACCCGCAATCTGGAACGGCTGCGCAATCAGCTCAACGCCCAACAGCGCTGGAGCAGCTGGATCGCCAGGCCGGTGCGGCTCTACGAAAGCCGTCGCCCCCTCTATCGGCTCCAGGCCGGTGTCATCGACACGGTCGACATCACCGAACCCCGCGACCAGGAGCTGCGCCGCCTCGGTTGGCTCCAGCAGCTGGTGACCCTGGCCCTCGAGGCCCGCGATGCCCTGGCGCCCCAGGTGCAGAACCTGGTGCGCGGCCTCGGCGATCTGCTGGTGGTGCTGCTCACCCAGGTGGTGGGCCGGGCCATCGGACTGGTGGGGCGGGGCATCGCCCAGGGGATGGGTCGCAGCCTCGGCCGCAGCTGAAGGGTGGGCGGCACAATGGCCACAACAACCGCCGCCGGGCCTTGCCCTCCTCCCTGCCGCCGCTCCCCCTCCCAGCCGATGGTCTCGCCCTGCGGCAGCCAGTCACCGGCCTGCTGCAGATCCTGGCCTCGCGCCTGAGTCGTGGCGCCTCTGGCCTGTTCGCCAGGCTCATCGCTGCACTGAAGGCTCAGGCTGTGGCTCAGGCTCAGGCTCGGTTCCGCCCCTGCCAGGCACGGTTTGCCCTGAGCCATGGCGCAGGACTGGTCCTGGCGGCCCTGATGCTGGTCAGCGGCCTGGTGATGCCCGTGGCACCCGCGGCGGCCAGCCTGGAGAACGACCGGTTCGATGGCAATATCTTCGCCCTTTACGCCGGCAATGGCTCCCTGGTGCCCCCCCGCAGCAGCCTGGCCCAGGCCCTGGAAGCCGGACGGGTGGCGGTGGTGATCTACTACCTCGATGACAGCAGCGTCAGCAAGCGCTTTGCGGCGGTGGTCTCGGAACTGCAGCGGGTGTGGGGCAACACGATCGAGCTGATCCCGCTGGTCACCGATCCGCTGCTGCCGCCGGAGCAGGCCGGCCAGGGGGATCGTTCCAAGCTGCCGCTGGGCGATCCCTCCCGCTATTGGCGTGGGTTGATCCCTCAGGTTGTGGTGTTCGATCAGCAGGGCAAGGTGGTCTTCGATGCCAGCGGTCAGGTGTCGGTGGATGGCATCAATGCCGCCCTCAGCCAGGCCACCGGCCTGCCGTTGCCACCGCTGGCGGCGGCGGGTGGCCTGCAGAGCTTTAATGAACTCAACAGCGAAGTGGTGAGCGTGCCGCGATGAAGGCAGCCTCAGATTCCAGCACTGCCCTGCGGCGCGAAAGCGACAGTCTCGGCGTCGTCGAGGTGCCATCCCAGCACTATTGGGGTGCCCAGACCCAGCGCTCGATCCAGTTCTTTCCCTTCGGGCAGCCCATGCCCCTGGAGGTGGTCCATGCCTTTGGATCTCTCAAGGCGGCCTGCGCGGAGGTGAACCGCGATCTGGGTCGCCTCGATCCGGAGCTCTGCGCGGCGATCGTGGCGGCGGCGGAGCAGGTGGCCAGAGGTGAGCTGGATCAGGAATTTCCCCTGAAGATCTGGCAGACGGGTTCCGGCACCCAGACCAACATGAATGCCAACGAGGTGATCGCCAACCGGGCGATCGAGGCCCTCGGCGGGGAGCTGGGCAGCAAGCGCCCCGTTCATCCCAACGACCATGTGAATCTCAGCCAGTCGAGCAACGACACCTTTCCGGCGGCGATGCATGTGGCGGTGGCGATCGAGCTGGAGCGGCGCCTGATTCCCGCCGTCGAGGCCCTGCGGACGGCGCTGGCGGCCCGGGCCGAGGCCTGGCATGGGGTGATCAAGATCGGTCGCACCCACCTGCAGGATGCGGTGCCGTTGCGGCTGGGGCAGGAGTTCGGTGGTTATGCCGCCCAGTTGGGGCTGGGGCTCGACCAGCTGCGGGCCTGCCTGCCGGCGGTGCTGGAGCTGGCGATCGGCGGCACGGCGGTGGGCACGGGCCTGAACGCGCCGGCTGGTTTCGGCGAGGCGGTGGCGGCTCGGTTGGCGGAGCGGCTGGGTCTGCCGTTCCGCAGTGCCGCCAACAAATTCCAGGCCCTGGCGGGCCACGAACCGCTGGCGGCGGCCCATGGTGCCCTGACGGTGCTGGCGGGCAGTTTGATCAAGATCGCCAATGACATCCGCTGGCTGGGCAGCGGCCCGCGCTGCGGATTGGGGGAGCTGGTGTTGCCGGAGAACGAACCGGGTTCGTCGATCATGCCCGGCAAGGTCAATCCCACCCAGTGCGAGAGCCTGACGATGGTGGCGGTGCAGGTGATGGGCAACAACACGGCTGTTCAGCTGGCGGCCAGCCAGGGCAACTTCGAGCTGAATGTGTTCAAGCCCCTGATCGCCCACAACCTGCTGGAGAGCATCGCCCTGCTCAGCGGCGGCTGCGACGGCTTCCGCAGCTTCTGCATCGAGGGTCTGGAGCTCAACCGCGCCCGCATCGATGACCTGCTCGCCAGCAGCCTGATGCTGGTCACCGCCCTGACGCCGGCGATCGGCTACGACAAGGCCGCCGCCATCGCCGAATACGCCCACCACCACGGCCTGTCCCTGCGGGAGGCGACCCTGACCCTGGGCCACCTGAGCGGCGAAGAGTTTGATCGCTGGGTGCAGCCGGAGCGGATGGTGAATGGATGAGAGAGGGTGGGGGCCAGGAGCGGTAAGCCAGGGGTGAGGGCCCAAGGCCGGGCCGGAATGCAGCAGCCTGGGTGGCCTGACTCTGGGATCCTCAGGGGTGGGAGTTAGGCCCAAAACTCCGGCCAGGACCAAGGGATTCGATGGCCTCCAACACCATCCTGACAAAGGCGTCCGCGCGCAGCGCGCAGGTCTTGGCGGGCACGCTTCAAAGGCCCTGGAGCGAGGTGGCGGCCTGAGCCAGGGTCTGGCGAGAAGTCATGATCAGCCAATGGGCCTTTGCAGCTCCAATGGCAAAGAATATGATTATCATCCAAAGAAAGATCGGACCTTGACGAAGAGCAGCTAAGCGCAGGGCAAAACAGTATCCTGCAAAAGCATAGACGATGATAGGCACAAGGAGACCTGATCAGGCAGCAAGCTCCGCAGGGTGCCATTGCGCCTCGATTGGGTCGCCGCAAAAGCCTTTGCCAGCCTTGGGACTGGGTGGTCCCGAGATCCGCTGCGGAGCTTTCTGCCTAATCAAGCAAGGAGAAGTGTTGCGGCAATGGCAACAGCAGGCCGTCTTAATTGAGAGTGAAATCGTTTTATGTCGATTGCCACAAATGGAAGCGCATAGGAAAATAAAGCTACTTGCGGTGCAGGGTCGTTTGGGTGTTGCCATGCTAAGGATACACAAATAACACCAAAAACAAAATAAGCATACGAGAATTTCTCAATCCAATGCCGCCTGAAGTTCCGGCCACTGACAAACGCCGTGAATGGCGTCGTCCATAGCAACCACTGAACCCACGGCCTCAACGCTGCAATCATCTCACATCCTGGTATAGCTCCCACCGGCGTAGGCACGGCTTTCACCCTGGCCGCCTGAGGCGTTGCGATCAGCCGTCTGGGGTGCGGGAGGGGAGAAGAACCTGGTCAATATCGTCGGCAATCTTGGCGAACAGATCATGGCGGCCTCGCAGCCGCTTGAGCAACAGCTGGGCATCGAGCGCTGTGGCCGGATCCCTGAGGCTGCTCTTCAGCTCGATCACGATTCGGCTCTGGGTATCAAGATCGAGAAACGAGGCGAGATCGATTTGATGGCTGAGGCTGGCCAGATAGGAAATTGGTGGCTCCGGAGCCGTTGGCAACGGCTCGGGAAGCTCCTGGCCGAGCGGTAAGGCCTGCAGCGCACGCGCTAACGCCTTGATGCTGTTGATGTCGCGATGCTGATAATTGACGAATTGAACTTGTTGCAGCCCTGCAGGAAGCAGCGACACCGGCACATCCTCCGCGACCAGCACCGGCAGGATCGATTTCTGTAAATCGTCTGCATACTGGTATTCACGCTTGCATGCCAATGAATCCACCACGGATGCCTTGCTCATCACCAGCACAAAGATGTCGCAACCACGGATCTCCTTCAGGATCTGGTCCCACCAGAGCTGACCTCCGGCCAGTTCGGCATCGAGCCAGACGGAGTGGTTCAGATCTTCCAGATCACCGGCAAGCAACCTGGCCTGGGTTTGATCGCTTCGGCTGTAGCTGATGAACAATCTTGCCATTGCTTACTGCTATTTATTTCTTTGATCTTATCAATAAGAGCGTCATCTGTCAATCGCGGTCTGGGCCCATCCGCACCAGGTCGAACGACCAGAGCTTCGCGATCAGCGACTCAATCGCGTCTTTCCAGTTGTCTCAACCTCACTCCTCCCCATACAGCCCCGAGCCCACGATCAACACCTCGCCGCCCGGCGCCAGCACCTTGCGCAGGTAGGTGATCTTGGCCTCCGGCAGCGGCGAGGCGGAGGGGCGGGGCCAGCGGTAGGTGGTCCAGGTCGATCCCTCCTCAAGCACCGCCTTCAGCGAGGCCGCCGCCCGGGCCCGTTCGGCCGGGTCGGGCCAGCTCAGCAGGTTGCGGCCCTCCAGGGCCGGGAAGCCGGGGTTGAGCAACAGGTTGCCTTGGCGGTCGAGCACAAACACATAGGTGTCCTGATAAAAGAAGGGGCCGCGCCGATCGCGCAGGGCCTCGAACCCGGCCCGGCCCTGCCGCTGCAGCAGCGCCGCGGCTCCCTCCACCGCATCCAGCACGAACGCCCTGGCCATCGGTGGTTCATACAGACCAAACAGCACCACATAGGTGCGGCCCGAAGGTGCCGTGACCCGCTCCCCATAGGTGGCCTTCCAGACGGGCCGCCTTTCGCCCGGTTTGGGCCGACGCCACTGGTAATGAACCCAGCCCTTGCCGCTCGGAGCGCTGGCGATCGCCAGCAGCTGGCGGCCGAAGGGCTTGCCGCCCAGATCCTGGAAGTTGGCGTAGTTCAGACCCTCGCCGCGTGGATCGGGCGGATAGACCACGCTGCGGCCCTCGCTGCCGAGCACCACGACGTAATCATCGCCCTGATACCAGGGACCGCCCCGCTCTCGGAAGGCCGGAAACACCGCCTCGCCGCGGCTGCGCACCGCCGCCGCCGCCGCCTTGACCCGCTCCACCAACGCCTGGATCGGGGCATCGGCGTTGCCGGCCGCTGCTGGGGGCCCCTGGCCGGGGGCCTGGGCCTGGGCCTCGATGCTGCCGGCAAGCACGGCGGGTCCACGGGCGTAACCCGACGATGCCGCTGGTCCTGAGAACCGGGCGGCCGCTGCCAGGAGCACTGCAGCGTGAGGGCCATCCGCCGCTCCCGCGGCGACAGAGGTCGGGCCGACAGGGCTCCGTCCCCGGGCCATCGCGGGTTGCCACGATCCTCCGGCCGCCACCAGCACAGCCGTCACCACGCCCCAGCTGCAGAAAGCCAGGCCCTTCCACCCCCCAGGAGCCAGCCCGCAACGGATCCATCGGCTCCAGGTCGCCCTGCTCGTCAGGGTCCCCAGCCTCCGCCCGCCAGAGCCAGCCCTGCCCATTGCCTCAGCCATCCGCTCCGTTCCCGGCCTTCGTTCCGCAGGATGCCATGGTCTGCCGACACCGCCATCGGCCAGCCGCGCCCGCGGCCCGAGGCTTCGGTCCCATGGCCCTGGGCGATTCAGGGCCTCAGAGCAGGTTCGCCGCCAGTTCGGCCAGCTCGGAGCGTTCACCCCGCAGCAGGCTCACATGGCCCGCCAGCGGTTGGCCCTTGAAACGCTCCACCAACCAGGTCAGGCCATTGCTCTCGGCATCCACGTAGGGGTTGTCGATCTGGAAGGGATCGCCGGTGAACACGATCTTGGTGCCCTCGCCTACCCGCGTCACGATCGTCTTGACCTCATGGGGGGTGAGGTTCTGGGATTCATCGACCACCATGAACTGGCGGGGAATCGAGCGACCGCGGATATAGCTGATCGCTTCCACCTCCAGCATGCCCATCCCCTTCAGATCGGCCCAGCTGTTGCGCGGTCCCCGCTGGCCGCCGCGACCGCCATGGTGCGCTCCGCCCTCCTCGCCGCCGAGCAGAAAATCCAGGTTGTCGACGATCGGTTGCATCCAGGGGGCCATCTTTTCCTCCAGATCCCCCGGCAGGAAGCCCATCTCCTTGCCCAGAGAAATCACCGGCCTGGTAACCAGCAACCGCTCGTAGATCCGTTCATCGGCCACCTGATGCAGCCCCGCCGCCAGGGCCAGCAGGGTCTTGCCCGTGCCGGCCTTGCCCACCAGGGTCACCAGCGGCACCGCCGGATCGAGCAGCAGATCCAGGGCGAAGGTCTGCTCCCGGTTGCGGGCCTGGATCCGCCCCAACCGCACCTTCGGTGCCCGCTGCAGCGGCAGCAATGCCCCCTGGGCCGCGCTGTAGCGGGCCAGCAGGGTGTGGTTGGGCTGGGCATGGTCGATCAGGGTCACCCCCTCATTGGCCACCAGGGCCGGCGGTCCACCGTCCGGGCCGCCGCCGAGGTCCGCCACGGGCAGGCCGCCGGCGGCCCGCAGACCATCCATCTGTTCGGCGCTCACCCAGAGTTCGCACACCCCCGGGTAGAGATCGGCGATGTCGACCTTGTCGGTGGTGTAGTCCTGGGCGATCAATCCCACCGCATCGGCCTTGATCCGCAGGTTGGTGTCCTTGGTCACCAGCACCACCGGCGGCCGGGAGCCCATCACCTGCTCCAGCCGCTGCTCGAGCGCCACCGCCAGGATGTTGTTATCGCCGTTGCCAGCCCGCAGCTCCGGCGGTAACTGGGCCAGGGTTTCACTGCGGCAGAAGACCACCTTCAGGGTGCCGCCGCTGGTGCCGACGATCGGTACCCCATCGGCCAGGTTGCCCTGTTCACGCAGCTCATCCAACAGCCGCGACACCTGGCGGGCATTGCGGCCCTTCTCGGAGGGATCGCGCTTGAAGCGGTCGATCTCCTCGACCACCTCGATCGGCACCACCACCTGGTTGTCCTCGAACCGTGTCAGGGCCTGGGGGTCATGGAGCAGGACATTGGTGTCCAGAACAAAGGTCTTGCTCATGCCAGTGGCCGGGCCGGATCGCCTTCCCTGAACCTAGGGCCATCCCTCCATCTACGCTCCGGCCGTTGCACTTCGCTTCGGTGATCGGCTTGCCGCTGCTCTGCTTCCTTCTGGTTCTGCTCCTGCTCTTCGGCCTCACCCTGCTGGTGCTGGAGCTGCGCCACCGCCTGCGGCCCGCCTCTCCTCTGCTGCTGCGTCCCGGTTCCTTCGAGGTGCGGCGCCGCGCCGATGGGGTGGAGGTGAGCGGCGATATCACCATCGCCAACCCCCATGGCCGGATGGAGGTGTTCGTGCCCGAGCTGCGGGTTGAGCCGGTGCTCCTCGGCAAGGGCAGTCTGGCGGGGGTGCGCCGCAGCGTTTCGATCACCCCCCTCCACCCGGATGAAGAGGCCCGCCCCGATGGCTATTGGTTCGCCTACATCGTCAAGGGTCACAAGCGCACCTCAGCCCGCATCGACCTGCGTTTCACCGCCCCCCCCGGCGTGGATGTGGCCTCCCTGCTCGATACCCTCTGGCTCGACGTGCGCTGGGTCAACTACGGCCCCTTCGGTCGCCTCGAGCGCCGTGACGGCATTCTGGTACCGCTCCAGCGCCCTGAGCCGATCGATCCGGCTCAGGCCCACTGGCGCCGCGGCGAGTCCTGCGAGGTGTTGCCGCTGCGCACCCATCTGCTCGGGGTTCTCGATGATCCCCGTCAGGTGCTGGAGCGATACGCCGGCGCCCTGCTCCGTCCCGGCGATGTGCTCACGATCGGCGAAACGCCGCTGGCGGTGATTCAGGGCCGCTACCACCACCCCAGCACGGTCCAGCCCTCCCTGCTCGCCCGCCAGCTCTGTCGCGTCTTCCACCCCACCAGCAGCCTGGCGACCGCCTGCGGGTTGCAATCGTTGATCGATCTGGTCGGTCCGGCCCGGGTGCTCTGCGCCTGGCTGGCGGGCACGGCCCTCAAGCTGGTGGGCAGCAAGGGTTGGTTCTATCGCCTGGCCGGCGATCAGGCCCGGCTGATCGACGATGTGACCGGCACCACCCCTCCCTACGACCAGACGATCGTGCTGGGGCCTCACCAGCCGGAGCTCTTCTGCGACGAGATGGCCCAGGCCCTCGGCGTGGCGGTCGCCGTGGTCGATGTCAATGACCTCGGTCGCGTCAAGGTTCTGGCCGCCAGTCGCGGCTGCGACCAGGAGCTGCTGCAGCGTGCCCTGCGCCCCAATCCGGCCGGCAACGCCAATGAGCGCACCCCGCTGGTGCTGGTCCGTCCCGCCTGAAGGCCATCCTGATTAGGCTGGGGGTCGGCTCTTTTTCGGCATCCCCAGAGTTTCCCCCCCTGCCGCCGTGCCGACCTCCCCACCATCCATTCAGCCAGCTCCGGATCTGCGCGATGCCTGGCGCAGCGAGGCGCAGCCAGCCAGCGTCGATGGGGCCAGCTCCGGCGGGCTGCTGACCATCCCCGCCTCCGGCGGCACCCCTGCGGCGGCACCGATCCGGGTCACCCCCCTGCAGGGTTGGCACCTTCCCCTGCTCGACGATCCCGCCTTCCTGCCGCTTCAGCCCCTGCTGCAGCGCTCCCTGCTGCTTTCAGTCCCCCGTCACCTGCTCTCGGCCCTGGTGCAGAGCGCGCGCCAGGCGCCTCTGGTGCTCGTGGCCAGCCAGCTCGATGCCCGCGGCCGCAGTCGCCCCGTGGGTCTGCTGCTCGCCCGGGCCCACAACCGCAGCGGCAGCTGCTGGGAGGTGCAGCACCTCGCCCTGGCCTCCTGGGTTGCGGAGCATTCGGCCGGCTCCTGCCGCACCATCGCCGCAGCCCTGCTGCGCGAAGCGATCAACCGCACCCGTGGCGCCGCCAGCTGGATCGCCACGGCGTCCAGCCTCGATACTTCAAGGCTCGCCACCCTCCGCGAGCTGGGGTTCCAGCCCCAACGCACCCAGCGGCTCTGGCATTGGCAGGCTCCCCCGGCTCCGGCCCCATCGCCGGCTCCCCTGCCCGGAGCCCTGCAGCTGCGACCCCTCCAGCGCCGCAATGCCGCCCTGCTCTGGCATCTGGAGCAGGCCACCTGTCCGGCACCCCTGCGGCAGCTGCTCGATCGCCGCGTCGAGGATCTGCTCGACCGCAGTGAGGGACGCGGCTGGCTGTTGATCGATGCCGACCGCAACGAAGCCGTCGCCGCCGTCCGCTGGCTGGCCGACCATCCGGCCGGTGGCCCCCTGGTGGAGCTGAGCGTCCACCAGGCCTGGTCTCACCTGCTCGGTGCCCCCTGCGAACAGCTGCTCTCCAGCCTGGCCGAACCCGGCCAACCCCTCTGGCTCCTCAGCGATGCCGACGATGGCGCCCGCCAGGATTGGCTCTGCCGGCTGGGGGCCCAGGAGCGGGGCGACGAGGTGCTGATGGCACGCACTGTCTGGAGGCGTCAGGAGGGCTCGGTCAGCCTGCGGGCCGCCCATCGCCTCGGCGCCGTGCTCGAACAGCTCCAGCCCGGCCGCCGCCCCGTTCCCACCCCCGTGGGCCAGCGCTGAGTGCCCCGGCCCCGGCCCCGTTCGGCCCTCGCGCTCGATGTGGGTCGGCGCCGCATCGGTCTGGCCGGTTGTGATCCCCTCGGTCTCACCATCACCCCCCTGCCTGCCCTGGCACGGTCGGTGTTGGCCGAGGATCTCGGCCGCCTGCTGCCCCTGGTCGACGGCCGCCGGGTCGAACTGCTGGTGGTGGGTCTGCCCCTCGATGTCGACCGTCGCCCCACCCGTCAGGCCGCTCATTGTCGCCGCTACGGCCTGCGCCTGCAGGCGGCCCTGGCCACCGCCGGCCGCGACCTCGGCCTTGTCTGGGTGGACGAGCACGCCTCCAGCTGGGATGCCGGCGAGCGTTTCGGGCTGCATGGCGATCGCAGTGGCCGGCTCGACAGCCTGGCCGCTGCGCTCTTGCTGGAACAATGGCTGCAGGATGGCCCCGAACCCGGCGAGGGGGCATCCTGAGTTCCACGCCCCCCCCGCCTGCCATGCCCCCCGAATCCCCCGCCATGCCGGGGTCCGGTGATGTCCCCACGCTGCTCGTCCACGATTCCCAGGGTCGGCAGATTCTCTGCTTTCTCGAGCAGCTGATCCCCCTGGATGGCCACGACTACGGCCTGCTGACCCCGGTCGACACCCCGGTCAGCCTGGTGCGCCTGCCCCGCACCGAAGACGAGGAACCGGAGGAAATCCTCGACTGGAACGAGCGCAGCCCGATCCTGGAGGTGGCTGAAGCGGTCCTTGAGGAGCACAACCTCACCCTGGTCCGCTCCGCCGCCACCCTCACCGTGACCGGCGACTTCGAGGAGCCCGGCTTCGATGACGAGGAGGACGAGGACGACGAGGAGGCTGATGAGGAGGCCATCGACGAGGACGAGATCAACGAAGACGACGAGGGGGGCGACCTGTTCGAATCCCTGCTCGATCGGCCCTTTTTTGTGGGAGAAGAGCAGTACGACCTGTTCGTTCCCCTCGATCCCTTCTTTGTGGTCGCCAGGGTCAAGGGCAGCCAGGCCACCCTGGTCGAAGGCGAGGAATTCGAGCGGATCCAGCCCCGGATCGAGGCTGAGCTGGATGAACGGGACCCGGAATCCTGATGCTTTCGGCCCTGCTCACCCCGGACTGGGCGCCCGGCACCACCGTCGCCCACCTGCCTCTGCAACGGTTGCTCGACCGTCCCGAGGGCCCGATCCGGGCCCTCGTGCTCGATGTGGATCGCACCCTGCTGCCGCGCCGCGGTGTGGACCTGCCCGCCAGCGCTGAGCAGTGGCTGCGCCATGCCGCCAGCCTGATGCCCCTCCACCTGCTCAGCAACAATCCCTCCCGTCAGCGCATTGGCCGGGTGGCCCAGCACCTGGGTGTCCCCTTCACCGCCGCCGCCGCCAAACCCAGAGCCGGCGCCCTGCGCCGGGTGCTGGCTGACCTGGACCTGCCTCCCCATCAGGTCGCCCTGGTGGGGGACCGGGTCTTCACCGACATCCTGGCCGGCAATCGGCTGGGCCTGTTCACGGTGCTGGTGCGGCCGATCGCCGCCGATGGTGAACCCTGCCCCCACGACCACATCCAGACCTTCGAGGTGCGGATGTCGCGTTGGCTCGGGGCCCAGGTGGAGGCATGAGCGCCATGGAGGCTGGCGAGGTGATCAAGGCGGCAGCGGCCGGCCAGAGCCCGGAGGGTCCGCCGCCGAGCTCACGCCGCCGGGTGGTCAAGGTGGGCACCAGCCTGCTGCGGGGCTCCGCTGAGCGTTCCACGGCGGCCGTGATCACCGATCTGGCCGCCAGTCTGGCCCGTTGCCGCCAGCGCGGTGAATCGATCCTGCTGGTCACCAGCGGCGCCGTGGGGCTCGGCTGCTCCGCCCTCGCCCTCGAACGCCGCCCCAGCGAGCTGGTGGCCCTCCAGGCCGCCGCCGCCGTCGGCCAGGGGCAGTTGATGGCCCTCTACCGCGATGCCTTCGCCCTGCGGGGCCTCGCCGTGGCCCAGGTGCTCCTGACCCGCGCCGACCTCGCCTCCCGCCGCCGTTATCGCAACGCCTGCCGCACCCTCGAACAGCTGCTCGCCTGGGGCGTGGTGCCGATCGTCAACGAAAACGACACCCTCGCCACCGAGGAGCTGCGCTTCGGGGACAACGACACCCTCTCGGCGCTGGTGGCGGTGGCCGTCGGCGCCGACGAGCTGGTGCTGCTCACCGACATCGACAGCCTCTACAGCAGCGATCCCCGCCACGACCCCGAAGCGCGGCCGATCGAGGATGTCTGGGATCTGGCGGACCTGGAGCGCCACGGGCAGGGGGCTGGTGACGGTGGGCGCTGGGGCACCGGCGGCATGGGCACCAAGATCACCGCAGCCCGCATCGCCACCACCAGCGGCGTCCGCGTGCGCCTGGCCGATGGCCGCGACCCGGCGGTGCTGGAGGCCCTGCTCAACGGCCAGCGGGTCGGCACCGAGTTTCACCCCAGCACCACCCCCCTGCCCGATCGCAAGGGCTGGCTGGCCCACGCCGTGCTGCCCAGCGGCAGCCTGTGCATCGATGCCGGTGCCGAGCAGGCCCTGCTGCACCGCGGCGCCTCCCTGTTGGCGGTGGGCATCCGGGCGGTGGAGGGCAGCTTCGACCGCCATGAGCCCGTGCGTGTCATCACCTGCGATGGTCGCGAGCTGGCCCGCGGCCTGGTGCGGCTCAGCAGCGCCGAGATCCGAGCGATCCTGGGCCTCTCCAGCGAGGCGATGCGCGAACGGCTCGGACCGGTGGGCGATGCGGTGATCCACCGCGACCAGCTGGTGCTCACCCCCCAGCCGGCCGGCGGCGATCCCGATTCCACCGCCGCTGGCGAATCCACCAGCGGACCTACCATCGGGCGCTGATGTTCCCGGGCGCATGCGCTTCAGCAGCCTGCTCAGCCAGCTCAGCGCCGTCACCCCTGACACCCCCCGCGACCTGGCCGGCGATCCCGACCTCCGGGGCGCTGAAGCCCTCAACCGGGCCGCCGACGGCCAGCTGAGCTTCCTGGAGCCCGGCAACAGTCTGGCTGCTGCCCTGGAGGCCTGTGCAGCCTCCGCCGTTCTCCTCCCCCCTGATCCGGAGTTGCAACGCCAGGCCAGCGCCCGTGGCATCGCCTGGGCCGCCCTCGCCGATCCGCGCCTGGCCTTCGCCGAAGCTCTCGATCAGCTCCATCCACGCCGACTGCCGCAGCCGGGCATCCATCCCACCGCCGTCGTCGATCCCAGCGCCCGCCTTGGCGATGCCGTGCATCTGGGTCCCTTCGTCGTGGTCGGAGCCGATGCGGTGGTCGGCGATCGCTGCGTGCTCCACGCGGCCGCCATCCTTTACGACAACGTGGAGCTGGCTGAAGGCTGTGAGATCCACAGCCATGCCGTGCTCCACCCCGGCAGCCGCCTGGGGGCCGGCTGCGTCGTCCATTCCGGGGCGGTCGTCGGCTCCGAGGGCTTCGGGTTCGTTCCCACCGCCTCCGGCTGGCGCAAGATGCCCCAGACCGGCCAGGTCGTCCTGGAGGACGGCGTCGAGGTGGGCTGTGGTTCCACCATCGATCGCCCGTCGGTGGGTGAGACCCGGATCGGTGCCGGCACCAAGATCGACAACCTGGTCCACATCGGCCATGGCGTCAGCACCGGTCGCGGCTGTGCCCTCGCCGCCCAGGTGGGCATCGCCGGCGGCGCCAGGCTCGGCAACGGCGTGATCCTGGCGGGCCAGGTGGGCCTGGCCAACAAGGCCGTGATGGGCGACCGCTCGATCGCATCCTCCAAATCGGGCGTTCACGGGGAGGTCGGCGCCGGCGAGGTGGTGAGCGGCTACCCCGCCATTCCCAACCGCCTCTGGCTGCGCTGTTCCGCCGCTTTCAACAAGCTTCCCGATCTGGCCAGGGCCGTGCGGCAGCTCGAGCGCTCCCGGGACGCCTGAGGGCGCCCCCAGACCCGCGATCGTCGGCTGAGCCGAGGGGCCTCAGGCAGAGACCACCCAGGCGCCTGGCGCCAGGCACCAGGGGCCAGCCAGCGGCCTGCCGCGTAGCCTCGCGCCGGATGGCCTGCAGCCCCGGCGGCGGCCATCCGGCCCCCCACGCTCCCCCGTCCTCCCCGTTCACCATGGCCCGCAGCTACCGGATCGCCCTGCTCAGCGGTGACGGCATCGGCCCGGAGATCACCGCGGTGGCCCGCCAGCTGCTGGAGGCGGTGAGCCTCCGCCATGGGTTCGCCCTGAGCTTCGACGCCCAGCCCATGGGTGGTGCCGCGATCGAGGTCTGCGGTGAACCCCTCCCCGCCTCCACCCTCGCCGCATGCCGCGCCTCCGATGCGGTGCTGCTGGCTGCGATCGGGTCGCCCCAATACGACACCCTGCCCCGTGAGAAGCGGCCGGAAAGCGGCCTGCTGGCCCTGCGCGCCGGCCTGGGGCTGTTCGCCAATCTGCGGCCGGTCACGATCATCCCGGCCTTGATCGATGCCTCCAGCCTGAAGCGCGAGGTGATCGAGGGGGTCGACCTGATCGTCGTTCGCGAGCTCACCGGCGGCGTCTATTTCGGCACCCCGAAGGGCCGGGTCGACGTGGAGGGTCGGGTGCGCGCCTTCAACACCATGGCCTACTTCGACGATGAAATCGACCGCATCGCCCGGGTGGGGTTCGAGCTGGCACGGCAGCGGCGCGGCCGCCTCTGCTCGGTCGACAAGGCCAACGTGCTCGATGTCAGCCAGCTCTGGCGCGAGCGGGTCGAGGCCCTGCATGCCAGCAGCTATGCCGATGTGGAACTCAGCCACCAGTACGTCGACAACGCCGCCATGCAGCTGGTCCGCAACCCGCGCCAGTTCGATGTGCTGCTCACCAGCAATCTCTTCGGTGACATCCTCAGCGATGAGGCCGCCATGTTGAGCGGATCGATCGGGATGCTGCCCTCCGCCTCCCTCGGCGAGGGAGGACCGGGCCTGTTCGAGCCGATCCACGGCTCCGCGCCCGATATCGCCAACCAGGACAAGGCCAATCCGATGGCCATGGTGCTCAGCGCCGCCATGCTGCTGCGCCTGGGCCTTGGGGAAGAGGCCGCCGCCGCCGATCTGGAGGCCGCCGTGGCGCGGGTGCTTGCCGCCGGCTATCGCACCGGCGATCTGATGGCAGCTGGCTGCACCCTGCTCGGCTGCCAGGCGATCGGAGCGAAGCTGCTGGAGGCTCTGGAGGCCGTGGAGGCCTGATGGCCTCGCCGGGAAGCTCCAGCGGCGGGGAATGGCCGCCATCGAGCGGTCTCGAGCCGGATGGGATGGCACTGGAGCCGGATGGGATGGCACTGGAGATGGCTGCAGATGGTGCGGGCCTGGGGGCTCGCTCCTGGATCAACGGGCTGGGGGAGATGGGACGTCGGCTGCTGGCTGCTGGCCCCTGATCGGCTGATCGGTGCGGCCCTGCTGCGGGCTGGAAGGCAGGGCATCCGAGCGCTGGGAGCTGGGGCTGCGACCCCGTGGAGTGGGCGGTGAGCCAGTGGCAGGGCTGCCGATGGGCGGCGACCCCCGGGGGCCGACCGGTGATCTGCGAAACTCTCCGATGGTCTCCCGCTCCCTGCGCCGATGTCGAAGCGTCACCCGGTCGTTGCTGTCACCGGTTCCTCCGGCGCAGGAACCAGCACCGTCAAGCGCGCCTTCGAGCACATCTTCAAGCGTGAGGGCATCACCCCCGCTGTGGTCGAGGGCGACAGCTACCACCGCTACGAGCGGGGCCCGATGAAGCAGGCCATGGCCGACGCCCTGGCCAAGGGAGAGAACTTCTCCCACTTCGGTCCCGAGGCCAACCTCTTCGACAAGCTTGAGGAGCTGTTCCGCTCCTACGGCGAGACCGGGGGTGGCCAGAAGCGCTACTACCTCCATTCCGTCGAGGAGGCCGCCGAGCACAACGCCCGTCTCGGCACCAACCTCGAGCCCGGTCAGTTCACTCCCTGGGAGGACATCCCCGGCGGCACCGACCTTCTCTTCTACGAAGGTCTGCACGGTGGCGTGAAGGGCGAGGGCTACGACGTGGCCGGCCTGGCCGACCTGCTGGTCGGGGTTGTGCCGATCGTCAACCTGGAGTGGATCCAGAAAATCGCCCGCGACAACCATGAGCGCGGCTACTCGGCGGAGGCCACGGTCGACACGATCCTGCGGCGGATGCCCGACTACATCAATCACATCTGCCCCCAGTTCAGCCAGACGGACATCAACTTTCAGCGGGTGCCGACCGTCGACACCTCCAACCCGTTCATGATCCGTAACATCCCCACCCCGGATGAGTCGTTCGTGATCATCCACTTCCGCAAGGGAGCCCGTGAGAAGTGGGGCATCGATTTCCGCCATCTCCTCGACATGATCCACGGCTCCTTCATGTCCTCCCCCACCTCGATCGTGGTCAACGGCGGCAAGATGGGCTTTGCCATGGAGCTGATCCTCACCCCGATCATCCACCGCATGATCGAGGAGAAAAAGAAGCTCGGCTGAGCCCAGCCGACCCTTCACCGTCTCCCTGAACGGCATCAGATCCCTTCTCCAACCCCGGCAGATCGGCCTGGCGGGACTACACTCCCGCCAACCGCGTCGATGTGAAACTCAACCGTCACATCGCCACTGGACGTTCCGCTGCTTCGGAACCATCAGCACCGATCCCGCCACTGCCGTTCCCTGTTTCAACGGGCGCCCCCTCGGGCCCGTGGCCGGATTTTCCGCCGCTGCAGCTGAACCCTGCCCCGAGCAGCGCCCGCCGGAGCCGCCTCCCCCACCGGCTCCGGCCGGAGCTGTCCCCCGGGGACCGTCGTTTCTGATCAGGGGATCCCAGGCCAGCCAGCCAGGGCCTACCGCCCAGGCCGCCTGGTGTGCCGCCCAGCCCCGCCTCGATCGGGTCAACAGCGCCGAGCTGCTGCGCCAGGCGCGTGAGATCTATTTCGCTTTCCTCAGCGGCGGCTCAGCGGTGGCTGACCCCCTCGGCATCGTGGTCAGCAGCGGTGGTGCCGGCCGGGTGGTCTTCGAATTGCCGGTCCTTCTGCCTGAGGAGTTGTTCGTGCCGATCGATTGGCTCCGCAGCCGCGGTCCCGGTCCGGGTGCGGCCCCCGGTCCGGGCCGCGGTCGCACCGGCCGATCCGGCGCCACGCCACGGGCCGGCTTCTGAAACCTCCGTCCGTGCCCTGCCCAGGGAGCAGGCTCCCTCCTCGCTCTCCTGTTTCCCGCTCCAACCGACGATGCCCGCGGCATCCCTGCCCCTTCCCCTGCCCCTCCCCCTGCTGGGCCCCCTGGCGGTTCTGCTTGGGGCCTGCATCGGCAGTTTTCTGAACGTGGTGGCCTGGCGCCTGCCGCGCCAGGAATCGCTGCTCTGGCCCGCCAGCCACTGTCCCCGCTGCGGCACACCCCTGGCCTGGTACGACAACCTGCCGCTCTTGGGCTGGTTGCTGCTGCGGGGCCGCTGCCGCCACTGCCAACAGCCCATCGCCAGGCGTTACCCCCTGGTGGAACTGCTCACGGCCGGCCTCTGGTTGGCGATGGTGCTGGCCCGCCCCGAGGCGATGGGTCCGGCACCCCAGGCCCTGCTCCTGCTTCTGGCTGGCTGGCTGCTGGCCAGTTGGTTGGTGCCCCTGGTGCTGATCGACGTCGACCAGCTCTGGCTCCCCGAACCGCTCTGCCGCTGGGGTCTGATCCTCGGCCTCGTCGCCACGGCTCTGCTCGGTTTTGCTCAGGGTGCCGACATCGGCCGCGCCCTGCTGCTGGAGCATCTGCTCGCCGCAGCCCTGGGGCTGCTCGGTTTTGAGGCCGTCAGCGCCCTGGCGGAGAAGGCCCTGGGCAAGCCGGCCCTGGGCCTGGGGGACGCCAAGCTGGCGGCCCTGATCGGTGCCTGGCTGGGATTGGCGGGCCTGGCTGCGGCCGTGGCCCTGGCGGTGTTGCTCGGGGCCCTGGTCGGTCTGGTGGCGCGGCTGCTGGGGCGTCTGAAACCGGGCAGGCCCTTCCCCTTCGGTCCCTTTCTGGCCACCGGGGCGCTGCTGGTCTGGCAAGCGGGATCCGGTCCGTGGCTGCGGCTGTTGCTGCCCTCCCTCACCCCGACCGCTGGGGTCTGACCCGGCCGGCCTTAAATGGGCCCGGAGAGTTGCCGCCGGCCCCCGGGTCCCCCCTCGATGTCCCTGTTCGACTGGTTCGCCGATCGCCGCAAGAACGCCCCGGCCGTGCGCCCGGCCCAGGGGCCCGAAGGCGATGAGGGGGATGGCCTCTGGAGCAAATGCTCCCAATGCGGCCTGGTGGTCTATCGCAAGGATCTGGCGGCCAACGCCCATGTCTGCAAGGGCTGCGGGCACCACAACCGCATCGACAGCGATGAGCGGATACGCCTCCTGGCCGATGAGGGCAGCTTTGAGATCCTTGACGCCGACCTGGCTCCCACCGATCCCCTCGCCTTCAAGGACCGCCGCGCCTACGCCGATCGGCTGCGCGACAGCCAACAGGCCACCGGCCTTCGCGATGCCGTCGTCACCGGACTCTGCCGGCTGGAGGGCATGCCCCTGGCCCTCGGGGTGATGGATTTTCGCTTCATGGGCGGGTCGATGGGCTCGGTGGTGGGCGAAAAGCTCACCCGCCTGATCGAGGAGGCCACCGCGCGCCGCATTCCCCTGCTGATCGTCTGCGCCTCCGGCGGCGCCCGCATGCAGGAGGGGATGCTCAGCCTGATGCAGATGGCCAAGATCTCCGGCGCCCTGGAGCGACACCGCCGGGCGGAGCTGCTTTACATCCCCCTGCTCACCCACCCCACCACCGGCGGGGTGACGGCCAGCTTCGCCATGCTCGGCGATCTGATCCTGGCCGAACCCAAGGCCCTGATCGGCTTCGCCGGGCGCCGGGTGATCGAACAAACGCTGCGCGAGAAGTTGCCCGATGGCTTCCAGACCGCTGAATACCTGCGCGATCACGGCTTCGTGGACGCCATCGTCAATCGCACCGACCTGCGCGCCACCCTGGCCAGCCTGATGCGGCTCCATGGCAGCGTGCGTCGGCCCGAGACGGTGACCCCATGACCCTGCGCCGCTTCTGGGGAACCGCCCTCGGCCTGGTGGTGATGCTCCTCAGCCTGATGCCTCTGGGCCCCGCAACCCCGACCCCGAGGGCCTGGGTTGCGCCGTCCGCAGCGCCGCCCGCCAGCCCCATGGCCGACGGACGACCAACCCTGCTGCAGCCAGCCCATGCCGGCCCGGTCGACTGGAGGGAGGTGGAGGCCAGCCCCGACGGGCGCCAGTGGTGGGATGCGGGCAGCCTGCGCCGGGACCGGCGCGGCCAGCTCTCGGTGTTGAGCCGTTTCCAGCCAGCCGCCCAGCCAGCCGCTGAGGTCGAAGGCAGCGATCGGCAGGCTGGGGACGCTGCACCAGCCGCGGTGGAGCCAGCCCTCGGTGCAACCGCCGCGGCGGGCGGCGCCAGTCCAGCCACACCCGGCTCCAGCCCGGCACGCCGGGTGGAGTCTCGGCCCCAGCCGGGCACCCTCTATGTGATGGAGCTCGACTGCGACCAGGAGCTCTACCGCGACATCTCCGTCAACGGCATTCCCCGCTGGGGTGCACCATGGCAAACCGCTGCGGGCGACAGCCTCACCATGGCCACCCTCCGCGCTGCCTGTGCCGCCGCTCCCCCACCCCATGGCTGAAGCCGCACCCACCCCTCCACCCCTGAGGGTCGCCCTGGCCGGCCTGGGCTTCGGCGAGAAGGTTCTGCTGCCGGCCCTGAGGGATTGTCCAGCCACCGAGCCGGTCGCCCTCTGGCATCCACGCCAGGAGCGACTGGATGCTGCATGTCAGGCGGCAGACCTGCCGGGCCACAGGGATTTCGATGACCTGCTGGCCGATCCCGCCATCGAGGCCGTGGTGATCGCCACCCCGCCGGCTCCCCGTTTTGACCTTGCCCGTCGGGCTCTGGAGGCTGGCAAGCCTCTGCTGCTGGAGAAACCGGTTGCCCTCGATGCCCACCAGGTGGAGGATCTGCAGCGGCTGGCCCTGGCGCGCCGTCTGACGGTGGCTGTGGATTTCGAATACCGGGCCGTGCCCGTCTTCCAGCAGCTGGCGGCCCTGCTGGAGCAGGGCGTTCTCGGGGAGCCCTGGCTGGTCAAGCTCGACTGGCTGATGAGCAGCCGCGCCGATCCGGCACGGCCCTGGACCTGGTATTCCCAGGCCGCCAGCGGTGGTGGCGTGCTGGGGGCCCTGGGCACCCATGCCTTCGATCTGCTGCATTGGCTGGTGGGTCCAGGCACCCTCCAGGCTGCCCGGCTCAGCACGGCCATCCGCGAGCGACCCCTACCAGCGGCGGCCCCCGGCGAACGGTCCCGGATGGCTGGGGTCGATGCTGAGGACATCGCCCTGCTCCAGCTGGATCTGGAGGACCGGCGGGGCCGCGTCGTCCCGGCCCAGATCAACCTGGCGGCGGTGACCCGCCAGGGTCGGGGGTGCTGGCTGGAGCTGTACGGCAGCGAGGCCACCCTGGTGCTGGGCTCCAGCAATCAGGCCGACTACGTGCACGGCTTCCAGCTCTGGATGGCCCGCCCCGGCGAAGCGCTACGGCTGCTGGAGCCCGATCCGGCCCTGGCCTGGCCTCGTACCTGGGAGGACGGCCGGATCGCCCCGGTGAGTCGGCTGCTCGGGTGGTGGGCGGCGGCGGTGCAGCAGGACAGGCCGATGGTGCCGGGTCTGGCCGAAGCCGCTCTCAGCCAGCGGCTCTGCGACCAGGCGCGCCGGTTTGCCACAGCCTGCCCCCCCGCCGGCGGCGGGGGTTGGGGAGGGGCGGGGGGCATCCCCTAGACTCCGCCGCAGACACGGCGGGGGATCCCGCCAGCCGTCGCCTTCCCCCCCATTCCTCGAGGGTCCCCATGGCGCTCGTCCCGCTTCGGCTGCTGCTCGACCATGCCGCCGAAAACGGCTACGGCATTCCTGCGTTCAACGTGAACAACCTGGAGCAGGTTCAGTCGATCATGGAGGCGGCCCACGAGACCGACTCTCCGGTCATTCTGCAGGCCTCCCGTGGCGCCCGCCAGTACGCCGGTGAAAGTTTTCTGCGCCACCTGATCCTGGCCGCCGTCGAGACCTATCCCGACATTCCGGTGGTGATGCACCAGGACCATGGCAACAGCCCTGCCACCTGCTACGGCGCCGCTGCCAACGGCTTCACCTCGGTGATGATGGATGGCTCGCTGATGGCCGACGCCAAGACCCCCGCCACCTACGAGTACAACGTGGCGGTCACCAAAGAGGTGGTGGATGTGGCCCATGCCATCGGCGTCAGCGTCGAGGGTGAGCTCGGCTGCCTGGGCTCCCTGGAGACCGGCATGGGTGAGGCCGAGGACGGCCACGGCTTCGAGGGCAAGCTCGACCACAGCCAGCTGCTGACCGATCCCGCCGAGGCCGCCGACTTCGTCTCCAAGACCAAGGTCGACGCCCTGGCGATCGCCATCGGCACCAGCCACGGCGCCTACAAGTTCACCCGCAAGCCCACCGGCGAAGTTCTGGCGATCAGCCGCATCGCTGAGATCCACAAGGCCATCCCCAACACCCACCTGGTGATGCACGGCTCCTCCTCGGTGCCCCAGGAGTGGCTGGACATGATCAACCAGTACGGCGGTGCCATCCCCGAAACCTACGGTGTGCCGGTGGAGGAGATTCAGGAAGGCATCCGCAATGGCGTGCGCAAGGTGAACATCGACACCGACAACCGCCTGGCCTTCACCGCTGCCATCCGCGAGGCGGCCGCCAAGGATCCTGCCAACTTCGACCCCCGCCACTTCAACAAGCCCGCACGGGCTTACATGAAGCAGGTCTGTCTCGATCGCTATCAGCAGTTCTGGTGCGCCGGCAACGCCAGCAAGATCAAGCAGCGCGACATCAACTACTACGCCGCCCTTTATGCCAAGGGTGCCCTCGATCCCAAGAGCGCCGTTGCCGTCTGATCGACGGGGCTGTTTGCCTTTCCTCCTGGGGCCCATCGGGCCCCTTTTCTTTTGGAGGTTGTCAAGCTTCTGGTAGGGGAGCGATGGGTTCAGCCTCCAGGAGCTGCCGCCGGCCTTACAGGGGCCGCCGGTGAACCAGCGCTCACCACAGAGGCCTTGCCCTTGCGGCTGACCAATTCAGCCAGGGCCTGCTTCAGGCTGCGCTCCATCACGATCGTGCGGCCATCGGTCACCACCACGCGCACCAGGGTGGGAAGGTCGCTGTTGGAGGATTGCAGATAGATCGGCTCCACATAGAGCAGCCCCCTGCCCACCGGGAGAACCAGCAGATTGCCGTGGATCACCCTGGAGCCAGCCCTGTTCCAGAGCCCGAACTGATAACTGATCGCCGGGTCCTGTTCGATCAGGGCCGACACCTGCTGGGGCCCCAGCAGCAGCCTCTGTTGCGGGAAGCGCACCAGCAGCAGCTCGCCGTAGTTCGGCGGATCGTTGCGGGCCGCCAACCAGGCCACCAGGTTGGGGCGGCGCAGGGGCGAGAAAGGCAGCAGGAGCACAAATTCTGAGCGCTTCTGGCCTGGCAGCTGCAGAGTGAGGTGATAGGGCTCCACCGGGGTATTGCTGGAGCCATAGATCTCGAGAGGCACCGCCCAGACATCATCACCGTTGTAAAAAGTGCGCACGTCGGTGACGTGGTACCGCAGCAGCCTTTCCGCCTGAATCGCAAACTGGCTACGCGGCACCTGGATATGGGCCTGGAGAGCCTCAGGCATCGCCGCGAGCGGGCGGAACAGTTCCGGGAAGGCGCGGCGCCAGGTGGCCAGGACAGGATCGCTGGGATCGCTCACATAGAGCCAGACCTTGCCGTTGTAGGCATCGACCACGGCCTTGACGGGGTTGCGGAAATAGCGGATACCACTGGGATTGGCCTCGGAATAGGGATAGCTATCACTGGTCGTGAACCCATCCAACAACCAGTACTGATGTTGATCGCTGGAATAATCCGGGCTGCCCGTCACCCTGGCCGAAACAAGATAGGGCTGACTTTCGAAGCGTAGAAATGGCGCCAGGGCCCGCAGCCTTTCGCTGACCTGGCGGCGTAGATGCAGGCGCGAGCCCTCGGTGAGCGAGCCTGAGAAGAGCAGCCGTGGCTCACGCAGATAGGCGGCTGCCATCAGCCTCTGGTGCGGGCCGTTGACCGGTAATCCGCCCGTGCCGCTGTAGTGGGAGTAGATGTTGAGCTCGCCTTCCGGGTAGTCGAACTCCCGGACCTGCGAGGGGGCGATGATGTAAGCGGCGGGCGCCGAGCCGTAATATAGGCGCGGCCGACCAACCGGCAGGGCCGATCGCGCCCCGGCGTCGCTGATCCCGAGGGAGGAGATACCCTGCACCCGCCCACTGCGGCCGAGGTCCTTGACGAAGAACAGCGGCAGGCCATCGGGCCCGAAGGCATTCACCGGAGACACGGTGAAGCCATAGCCGTGGGTGAACACCATGTGACGGTTCAGCCAGGTGCGTGAATCGAGGGCGAGACTCCCCGTATCGAGTTCGCGGGCCGTGATCAGCACCTGTTGCGACCCTTGGTCGGCCCTGTCCCCGGCGAGGGGATAGCGATCGACGGCGGCCGAGAAGAATCGGTAATAGAGGCGCAGCTGCTGCAGCTGACGGTTGGTGGCCAGCAGCGGCTTGCTGTCCCAGAGGCGGACGTTGGCCAGGGTCCCCGGGGCGCTGCGCAGGTCCTCGGGCCGCAGCTCCTGGCGGGGCTCCTGGGCTAGCTGGCGCACAGCCGACAGTCCAAAGGCCCGGCGGGTTCCCTCGATCGAGCGTTGCAGGTAGGGGGCCTCAATCGCCAGCTCCCGTGGCTGAACCACCAGCCGCTGCACCAGCGGCGCCACGATCCATTCGACGAAGGGAACCAACAGGGCTGTGGTCGCCAGCGGAATCAGGGCTCCGCGGCGCAGCCACCCCCTGGGGAGTGGCACCATCAGTCCCACGGCGGTCAGCAGCAGCAGGGCCGCCAGGATCAGGCGCAGGGGAAGCCTGACATGCAGGTCGACGAAACCGGCCCCGGCCGCCACGCCACTGCCCCGCACCATCAGATCAAAGGGGGCGAAGGCATTGCTCAACGAGGCCATCACCGCCAACACCGCCAGCTGGGGCTGAAGCACCCGTTGCTGGGCCTTGCTGAGGCCCGGGTAGCGCAGATCGCTGAGGCTCGTGCCCTCGGTGAGGGTGAGCCAGAGGCAGCCCGCCAACCCCATGGCGGCCTGGGCGATGACCACGCTGACCAGCAGATGCAGGGCCGGCAGCTGCAGCACCGTGAAGGACAGGTCGAATCCGGCCACCGGATCGTGTTGACCGAAAGGAGAGGCGAGCAGGGCGGGCACCCAGAGGCTCCAGCCGCGGGCCAGGGCGGTGGCCGACGCGATCAGGGCCGCTCCGAGGGTGATCCGCAGGGTGCTGTAGGGCCAGAGCAGCAGGGGCAGCACCAATCCCATGGCCAGACCGAGAAACAGCCAGGGAGGCAAGTCGGCCAGCATCGGGATTCCGGTGATCACCCGGCCGCTGAAGGGGGAAGCGATCAGGTCGCGGGCCTGCACCAGCAGGTAGGTGAGACCGCCGGCGAACAACAGCAGCAGGCTGCCGAGCAGGAGAAGCAGCGGCAGGGACGACAGGGTCAGCAGAGGCAGGTCTGGAATCGGCTTGGGGGCGGCGGTCTGCCGCAGGCGCCAACAGCGCTGCAGCTGCTGCAGCTGGAGGGGAATCCCCAGACCCAGGACCAGGGTGAAGGCGATCAGCTGCAGCAGCCAGCGGCGCAACAGCACCACTTCCGCATCAAATTGGGCAAACCACTGCCACTCGATGCCAAGCCGGGGCAACAGCACCGCCAGGCCAAGGACCAGGGCCAGCAGTGCCAGCAGGGAGACCAGCGGGAACTGGGACCGGGGGGACTGAGGTGGTGCCGAGGGGAACCGGGACGGGGTTGCCGGCCGCAGACCGCCGGCGGAGGCTGGGGGTTTCACCGTTTGAGGCTAGGAACAGGGGAGGAGGGGTCAAGCCCACGCCATCAGGACCTGATACCCGAGTTCTGATATCGGGTATTACTGGGCCCATCGGAAGCCGCTGCTAATTTCCTCCCATCGCTGGCCTGAGCCGTGACCGCCACCCTCTCCCGCTCTACCTTCTCCGGTCTGCGCTGCAAGGAATGCGGCCACCCCTATCCGGCCGGCGCCCGCCATGTCTGTGAAGACGTCTGCTTCGGCCCCCTGGAGGTCGTCTACGACTACGAGGCCATCCGCAGTCGCGTCAGCCGGGCCACGATCGAAGCCGGGCCCGTGTCGATCTGGCGCTATCGGGAGTTCCTGCCGATCGAAGCCGATCCGATCGATGTCGGCACCGGCTTCACCCCCCTGCTGCGGGCCAACCGTCTGGCCCGTCGCCTGGGCCTGAACAATCTCTACATCAAGAACGACGGCGTCAACATGCCGACGCTCTCCTTCAAGGACCGCGTCGTTTCCGTGGCCCTCAGCCGCGCCCGCGAGCTGGGTTTCAGCACTGTGAGCTGCGCCAGCACCGGCAACCTCGCCAACTCGACCGCCGCGATCGCCGCCCACGCCGGGCTCGAGTGCTGTGTGTTCATTCCCAGCGATCTCGAGCTGGGCAAGGTGCTGGGCACCCTGATCTACAACCCCACCGTGATGGCGGTGAAGGGCAATTACGACCAGGTCAATCGCCTCTGTTCCGAGGTGGCCAACACCCACGGATGGGGCTTCGTGAACATCAATCTCCGCCCCTACTACTCGGAAGGATCCAAGACCCTCGGCTATGAGGTGATCGAACAGCTTGGCTGGCAGCTTCCCGACCACGTGGTCGCTCCCCTGGCCTCCGGCTCCCTGTTCACCAAGATCCACAAGGGCTTCCAGGAGTTTGTCAAGGTGGGCCTGGTCGATGAAAAGCCGGTCCGTTTCAGCGGTGCCCAGGCCGAGGGCTGCAGTCCGATCGCCCAGGCCTTTGCCGAAGGCCGCGACTTCATCACCCCGGTCAAGCCCAACACGATTGCCAAGTCGATCGCCATCGGCAATCCCGCCGATGGCCCCTATGCCATCGACATCGCCAACCGCACGGGTGGATCCATCGCCGCCGTCAGCGATGCCGAGATCATCGCCGGCATCCAGCTGCTCGCCGAAACCGAGGGCATCTTCACCGAAACCGCCGGCGGCACCACGATCGCGGTGCTCAAGAAGCTGGTCGAACAGGGCAAGATCGATCCCTCTGAAACCACCGTCGCCTACATCACCGGTAACGGGCTCAAGACCACCGAAGCCGTCGCCAGCGCCATCGGTGAACCCTTCCTGATCGAGGCCCAGCTCGACAGCTTCAACAGCGCCTGGGACAGGGCCCAGTCCCTGCATCGCGCCACCTGGGAAACGGTGGGCTGAATCCCGCCCTCCAACGCCCAGCGCGGCTGGCCACCCCAAGCGCGATTCCAGAGCCCGGAACCTCCCACGCGTCCGGTCTCACACCCTCATCCCCCCTTCATCCCCGATCCCATGGCCGTCCAGGTCCTGATTCCCCCCGCCCTGCAAACCCTCACCAGCGGTGAGGCCAGCGTCAGCCTTGAGGCCAACAGCATCGATGGCCTGCTGGCGGCCCTGGAGGAGCGTTTCCCCGGGTTTGGCGGGCGCATCTGTGACGAAAGCGGCAAGTTGCGCCGCTTCCTCAACCTTTACGTGAACAGCGAAGACATCCGTTTTCTCGACAACCAGGCAACCGCCCTCGCCGATGGGGATGAGGTCAGCATCGTCCCGGCGGTGGCTGGTGGCTGACCGGCTGGCCCTGCGGCCTAACCCTCGGGTCCTTCCCAGCCCCATGCCGTCAGCTGACGGACCGACTCCATAGGGTGGAAGGCCTGCGGTTGCTCGGCTGGTGATGCAGATCCCTTCGTCCTCCCTCGACCCCCTGGCCTCCGGCGCCACAACGGCGACCACCCTGTCCCCAGTCCTGGCTCAAGACACGACCGGCCCCGCTGCGGCTCCTGCCGAGCAGCAGCGGCCTGCCGCCGGTCCGCCACCCCTGCAGGGCATCCCAGGACAGAGCCTCCCCGAGGCTGACCTCGAGGCCGTCGCTCTGATCTACGACTACCCCCAGGCGGCCAATCCGGTGAGGCCCGGTCTCACCGAGCCTCTCCCCCTGCAGCGTTGGGATGCCGCAAGCCACGGCACTGGCCCCACCGCCATCCATCCCCTCGATCTGGCTTCCGCACTCCGCTGCGAGGGCCCGCTCACCAGTCCGGCCCTGGCGGCCCACATCCTCCGCATCCAGGCCGGTGACGCCCTCGAGCTGCCCGCCGTCGCCAGCAGCTCCCTGCTGGTCGTGCTCCGCGGACGTGGGGCTCTCCAGCGTCCCGCCGGGATGGGATCGGAGTCGCTGGCCATCGCCTGGGGTCCAGGCGATGTGGTGGTGCTGCCGGCAGGACCGACGCCGCGCCTGCAGGCTGGCGAGGAGAGCAGCCTGTTCTGGGTCCATGACGGGCCGTTGCTGCACTATCTGGGGGTCACACCGACGGCGCCCCGCTTTCGGCCTGCCCTGTACCGGGCCGAGCGGCTGGAGGCGGAACTGGCGCGGCTGGAGGCCGACCACTCCAGCAGCCGGGCCAATCGTCTCAGCCTGTTGCTCGGTCACGTGGATCTGCCCGCCAGTCGCACCGTGAGCCATACCCTCTGGGCGATGCTCGGCCTGGTACCGCCGGGGGCCGTCCAGCCTCCCCATCGCCATCAGTCGGTGGCGATCGACCTGATCCTCGACTGCGACCCCGGTTGTTACACCCTGGTGGGTACAGAGCTCGATCCGCAGGGCCAGATCCGCAATCCTCAGCGCATCGACTGGGAGCCCGGTGGTGTCTTCCTCACGCCCCCGGGGCTCTGGCATGCCCACGTCAACACCAGTGGCCGCACAGCCCGGCTGATGCCGATTCAGGACGCGGGATTACACACCTACCTGCGCAGCCTCGACATCCGCTTTGCCGGCGGCGGGCTCGGCGCCTAGGGGGTCGAAGAGATCCAGAGAGATCCTGGGCAGCTGGGGATGGGCTTCCTCCCAGGCCTGGACCTCAGCGCGGAAGCTCTCACCAGCGATCGTTTCCTCCTGGATCAGCCGCTCGACCAACCGATCGATCAGATCCCGGCGCGGCTTCAGCGTCGCCACGGCCAGATCGAGGGCATGCATGGCCAGGGAACGCACCTGAGCATCGATCAGCCGACCGGTGCGGCTGGAGTAGTTGGCTTCGGAGCGGATCCAGTCCCGGCCCAGGAAGACCTGGCCCCCGTCCGACTCGAGGGCCACAGGGCCCAGGCTGGAGAAGCCGTAGCGGGTGACCATTTCGCGGCAGATCTGGCTGACGGTCTGGAGATCACCGGCGGCCCCCTGGGTCACCTCGCTGGGGCCGAACACCACGATCTCGGCGGCCCGTCCCCCGAGAACCACCACCAGGCGGGCCTGCAGGTAGGCCCTGCTGATCAGACCCGAATCGAGGATGTCCTCATCGGGCATGGTGCGGGCAAAGCCTCCGATGCCGCCGGCGCGGGGCAACAGGGTCACCTTGTCGAGACGGTCAGCCCTGGGGATCAACGTGGTGAGGAGGGCGTGGCCCACCTCGTGGTAGGCGATCAACCGCTTCTTGGCGCTGTCCTGCAATGGCGCAGCGGTCAGGCCCATGGTGATCCGTTCCAGGGCATCACTGATGGCGCCGTCGTCGATCCGGTCCTGGTGGCGACGGGCGGTGAGGATCGCCGCCTCATTGAGCAGGTTGGAGAGGTCGGCTCCCGAAAAGCCGGGGGTGCGAGCGGCCCAGTCGGCCAGGGAGACGGCATCGGCCAGGGGGCGGCTGCGGGCATGGACCGAGAGGATCTCCTCCCGTCCCCGGCGGTCGGGGAGATCCACGGTGATGCGTCGGTCGAAGCGACCCGGCCGCATCAAGGCCGTATCGAGCACATCGGGCCTGTTGGTGGCGGCCAGCAGAATCACCCCAGAGTTGTCCTCAAAGCCATCCATCTCGGTGAGGAGTTGGTTGAGGGTCTGTTCGCGTTCATCGTTGCCGCCCCCGATTCCCGCCCCACGCTGGCGGCCGACGGCATCGATCTCATCGATGAAGATGATGCATGGAGCCTTGGCCTTGGCCTGGCGGAACAGATCCCGCACCCGGCTGGCGCCAACGCCGACGAACATCTCCACGAACTCGGAGGCTGCCATCGAGAAAAAGGGCACCCCGGCCTCGCCGGCGATGGCACGGGCCAGCAGGGTCTTGCCGGTGCCAGGTGGGCCGATCAACAGCACACCCTTGGGAATCTTGGCCCCGATCGCCGTGAACCGCTCCGGGGCCCGCAGAAAGGTGACCACCTCCTGCAGCTCCTCCTTGGCTTCACCGATGCCCGCCACATCCTCAAAGCGCACGGGCACGCTCCCCTCAGACTGCAGCCGCGGCTGGCTGCGGCCAAAGCCGAGGGCGCGGTTGGCCACCTGGGCAGAGCGGCGGATCAGGAGCGTCAGACCGGCGAGGAGCAGCAGGACCAGCAGCAGATTGCCGAGCAGGCCCGCCACCGCCTCATCCCGCTGTTCATCGCGCACGCTCAGCGCCACCCTGGCTCGCTCGGCGCTGCGCAACAGGACCTGGTTGTCGTTGAACAGGGCCACATCGGCGCGCCGTCCATCGCGGTAGGTCACCGTCACCAGCCGCTGACGGGGCGCCAGCAGCAGATCCTGCACACGTCCGGCGTTGATGTCCTGCAATAACTGGCTGTAGGAGGGCTGTTCACCCCCCAGGCTGCGCAGGGAGAAGGACCCATCCCGGGTCGGCGGGGTCCCGCCAGGTCGTACCGCTGCGGGCCGTGCCTCTGGCCTGGCGCCCCGATCGCCCGCACTGGCCGGCGGCGCTGCCGTTGGCGTGGCCGGCGCCGGGACGGCTTGGGGCTTCGCGGTCCCCGTGGGGGCCGGTGTGGTGCCCTCGGTGGCGGAGACATTGGCCAGCAGGATGGATCCATCCCGGAGGGATGGGGAGCCGCCCAGCGCTTCCGGGTCAGCAAAAACGGGTCGGATCGGCGGGTTGGATGCGGTGGCGGCTGCCACGGCTGGTGGGGCGGCGGATGGCGCGCTCGCCGCGTTGCCCTGGCTTGCGGAAGAAGTGGGCAGGGCCAGGGGCTGCCAAGGCTGCAGCACCGGACTCTGGGACGAGGAAAACGACGATGCCACGGCGCTGCCTAGCAGACCGAAACCATAGCGATTGACGAAAGGCGAGGCCGCAGCGGATGATCGTCGTTTGCATTTAGTGGTCCAGGGATGGCTGTTCCCAAGAAGAAAACGTCAAAAGGCAAGCGCAACCAGCGCCATGCCCATTGGAAGGCCAAGGCAGGGGTTGCCGCCGCCAAGGCCCTCTCGATCGGCAAGGCCGTGCTGAGTGGCCGGGCCCAGGGCTTCGTCTACCCGATCGCCACCGAAGCTGAGGAGAGCGACAGCTGAGCTGATCCAGGCAGGGGGCGCCGGCGTCCGTCCAGCACGGTCACCCCCAGCAGGGGCACTACCGACGAAGGGCTGGACGCTGAATCCTCCCGGGGGACGGCCCCTCTCTGGCTGATCACCAGGGGATCCTGGTAGAGCGGTGGAGGCAGGGAATGGAGGCTGGCCCGCACCAGCTGATCGAGCGCTCCGGGTTCGAGGCTCCCCCGGCCTGACCTGCGCTGTCTCGCCTCCGCCTGGAACCGCCAGCGGCGGGGCAGGCTCCATCGCTGGGGGCGCAACACCCAGAGGCCGTCACAGGCGTGCCAGAGCTCTTCATAGGCAGCCAGTTCCCGATCCCAGCGGGGCAGCCAGGCCCACTCCTGTGCGGTCAGTGACCAGTCCCGCAGTTGATCCCCTCGGCAGGCGGCCAATCTCTCCTCCCCCAGGCTGCGGCAACCCATCAGCCAGCCCTCGATCAGCAAGGCCTCGGCTTCCAGCACCTGGTCATCCGCACGATCTCCCTCGCCGCCGGCCAGCCCCTTATCGAACCGCGCCAGTCGCAGCGGACCACCGGCGCGCCAGTCAGCCAGCCGTTCCAGCAACAGAGGCAGGTCGTGACTTCCCGGAGGCACGCGGCTCACTCCGAAAGGGTTGCCCTGGAGGCGCCTCAGCCGCTCAGGCCAGGGGTAGTAAAAGTCATCGATGGAAGCCACCGCCAACCGCAGCCCCCGGCTCTCCGCCAGGGCGATGAGTTGGCGGGACAACGTGCTCTTGCCCGCTCCAACGGGGCCATTGAGGGCGAGCAACGCTGGCCTGGTTCCGCAGCGCTGCCGCAGGCTGAGCAGGCTGTTCAGCAGGGTGCAGGCCAGATCCGGCGGCTCCGCGAGGTGAGGCGGACCGATCTCCGTCGATGGGCCGTCCTCAGGTTCCAAGTTTGAAGGCCTCCAGCACCACCGCGTAGGTGGAGCCAATCCGCAGGTTGTCCAGCATCACCCACCCCAGGGGCCTTTCACCCTCGGCGAGCAGGCGGGTGCGCAGCCGGATCACCAGCTCCGTGACCACCACCAGCGCCAGCACCAGCAGCGGCCGTCCCCCCGGGATCCGCACCACCAGCAGGGTGAGCACATTCTGACCGGCGTAGTAACCCAGCAGCAGGGCCAACAGGGCCAGGCTGGCGCTTCGCCAGCTGCGTCGCAGCTGGCCGAGCAGGGAGCTGGCAAGGCGCCGCTCCAAGGTCGCGTAGCGGGTCTGCTGCAGGGGCGGTGGGCTCACGATGAAGGCAGCAGCTGCTCCAGCCAGGAGAGCGTGGCAACCCCTCCGGGGCAAGCGGGGCCGCGCAGGACCGTCAGGGGCTGCTGCTCCGTTCCCAGGCCATCGACCACGGCCACCGCGGCGGCGAAGGCCTCCAGGGGTTCCGATCGGCTCACCTCCGACAGGGTGATCAGGGTGGGAACACCCGCGGCCGTGGCCGCCGCCAGACCCTGGGGTGAATCTTCGACGGCCAACACCCCTGCCGCCAGGTCCATGCGGGCCAGCGCAAGCCGGTAGCCCTCGGGATCGGGTTTCTTGCGCTCCACGTCGTCACCACAGATCCAGCCGCTGAAGGCGCCGGCCTGCTCCCCCAGGCTGTTTTGGGTCAGGGCCTGAACCGCTGAGCGGGAGCTGGTGGTCACGATCCACTGGGCCAGGCCGGCGCTCGCCGCAGCCGCGATCAGGCGGGCCACACCGGGCCGCAGGGGCAGCTGGCCCCGCTGCAGCAGGGCGCCGTAGTGCCGCTTCTTGCTGGCCACCAGCCGATCGAGCAGTGCTGACCCCTGGTCGCTGGGGCCGTTGCCGACGCGCTGTTGTTCCATCCAGGCCGCGATCCGTTCCCGACCGCCCCCCACCGCCAGCAGCCGTCGGTAGGTGTGCCGATCCCAGCGCCAGGGGAGGTCATGGTCGGCGAAGGCGGCATTGAAGGCCAGCCTGTGGCCCGCCAACTCCGTTTCGGCAAGGGTGCCATCCACATCCCAGAGGATTGCCCGCAGCGGCTCACCCATTGGCAGAAACCAGCGCAGGCCGCCGCCAGGCTAGGGCTGGCAACGGGCCGGGGCCGCCGCACAATGCAGAGATGCTCGGATCTCCCCTTCCCTCCCCCGCCGATCAGCGGCCCTGGCGGCTGCCAGCTCCGTTGCAGGCTCCTGCTGCCGAAGCCGGGGCCGGCCCAGCCAACCTTCCCACGGAGCTGTTGGCGGTGTTGAGTCGGCGCGGCCTGGTCGGGGAAGCGGCGGTGCAGGCCCTGCTCGATCCGCCGCCGGCCCCAGCCGCTCTTGAGCATTTCCCCGATCTGGCCAGGGCCGTGGAGCGGCTGGCCCTGGCCTGTGCCAGCGCTGAGCCCGTGGCGATCTGCGGCGATTACGACGCCGATGGCATGACGAGCACGGCCCTGCTGGTGGGGGTGCTGGCCCGGCTCGGGGCGGCGCCGAAGCCGGCGATCCCCAGCCGCCAGGAGGACGGTTACGGGCTCAATGCCGGCATGGTCGAAATGCTGGCAGCCGAGGGCATCGGCCTGCTGATCACGGTCGACAACGGCGTCGCCGCCCGGGAGGCCCTCGACCGGGCCCAGGCCCTGGGGGTCGACGTGATTCTCACCGACCACCACAGCCTGCCGCCCGAGCTGCCTCCCCACCTGGCCCTGCTCCACCCGGCGGTCACTCCGGAGGGTTCTCCCTATCGGGGCCTGGCGGGGGTGGGGCTGGCCTTCGTGCTGGCCCGTGCCCTCTGCCGCAGTCTCGGCCGGGCTGACGGGGAGGCGATGGCCCGCGATCTCTTCTGCATCGGCACGATCGCCGACATGGCGCCCTTGCTTGGCGTGAACCGCCGTTGGCTGCTGGATGGGCTGCCTCGATTGGCTGAGAGTCGGCTGGAGGGCCTGAAGGCTCTGGTGCGGATCGCCGGGGTGGAGGAGAAGCGGATCGATGCCGGCACGGTCGGCTTCCAGCTCGCTCCGCGGATCAATGCTGTGGGACGACTGGGAGATCCGCTGCTGGTGGTTGAGTTGCTGACCACCGAGAACGCCGATCAGGCCCTGGAACTAGCTCGCCGCTGCGATGCCCTCAACCGTCAGCGGCGCGACCTCTGCGCTGCGATCGAAGCGGAAGCCCTGGCCCTGCTGGAGGCCGACGGCCCCCAGCGCCCCGACTTCCTGTTGCTCGCTCAGAGCCACTGGCACCACGGGGTGATCGGCATTGTGGCGGCCAGGTTGATGGAGCGTTTCGAGCGCCCGGTCGCCCTGCTGGCCAGCGAAGGGGGTGGCCGTCTGCGCGCCTCGGTGCGGGCTCCCCGGGGGTTTGCCGTCGATCAGGCCCTCAACCACTGCGCCGATCTGCTGGAGCGGCACGGTGGCCATCCGGCCGCCGGAGGCTTCACGGTGCGTGCCGAGCGGGTTGGCGAGCTGCACAGCCGGCTTGATGGCCTGGCTTCGGCCTGGCTGGAGAGCAACGGTGGGCTGTTTCCGGTCGAGCCCGAGGCCCAGCTGCGCCTGGAGCGCATCGACCGGCCGTTCTGGCAGCAGCTGCAACGACTCGAACCGTTTGGTATCGGCCATCCGGCACCGCTGTTCTGGAGCAGTGGCTGTCGGGTGCTGATGCAGCGGCGTCTGCGCGGCGGCCATCTGCAGCTGGAGCTGGAGCAGCAGGGTGTTCGGCGCCGAGCCATCGGCTGGCGTTGGAGCGACCAGGAGACCGTGCCGGATCTGGTGGATGTGGCCTACCACCTGAAGATGGACCGCTGGCAGGGTGAGGAACGTCTACAGATGGAGCTGGTAGCCCTGCGCCCCGGTCGGGTGGATGGGGTGGTGCTCCGTCATCGGCAACGCCACTACCACTGTTGCCGCCATGGGGAAGGGGTGCTGATCCGCAATGATGCCGGCATGGAATACAAAGCCAGCCTCAACGACGACACCAGCCAGCATCCCTATCTGCGCCGACTCGTGCAGGGTGCGGCCCTCGCCCTTGGGCTGACCGCCTGATCCACCGTTGTTCACCCTGCCAAAACGGCGGTGGAACCAGGCCGTGGCAGCGGACCCATGGTTCGATCAACACAGATCCAAAAGCACCGCTGCAGCGGTCCGAGCGGGTGAACCAGAGACTTCAAGGGACCTGAACTCGATGGGTTCGAATTCAGTGGATCTGGATTCAATGGGCCTAAGGATCGCCAGGGTGTTGAAAAACGGTCTAGACCCTGAATCCCAGATCAGGGGTCAATCCTGATGCAAGGATCAAAGAGCCAAGATCAGGCCAGGGATGGCAGCCACAGGCCTGAGCCGAGCAACGATCGGACCCAGGCCCGGATCTGCGTCAGGTTTTGAGCGACCAGTGCCGGCGGGGCCAGCTCAGAGGGCGCCGCGGCGATAGAAAAGAATGAAGATCACAGCAGGACCGGCGATGGTGATCAGGGCCAGGGCGGCGAAGTTGGAGATCAGATGGAAATCGATGCCCATGACGGATCAGAGATTGGCGCTGCTCTTCGATTGTAGGGGTGCGCTTCAAGTCAGAGCCGGGGTCCGGGTGTCAGTGTGACGGCTTGTCATGGGGGAGAGGTGATGGCCTGCGGCACCACGGCGGCGCCCTCGCAGCATTGGCAGTGCATCAGCGGCTGTGGCTGCTGCTGCCGCCTCGATCCGGCCCGTCGGCCAGAGGCCCTCGAGGCCCTGGATCCCGAGCAGCGACGCCAATACCTGGAGATGGTGGGGGCCGATGGCTGGTGCATCCATTTCGACACCGGCGGCCAGCGCTGCCGCATCTATGCCGACCGTCCCGACTTCTGCCGGGTCAGCTCCCTGATCCAGCTGTTCGGCCAGCGGGGGGAGGATGGCGATGCCCTGGCGATCGCCTGCTGCACCCAGCAGATTCGCAGCGAGCGCGGCGGCCGTGGCAAGGTGATGCGACGCTTCCTCCGAGCGATCCGGCGTTCACGATGAGCTCTCCTCTGCCGCATCCCTCCGGATCTGAGCGTCCAGATCCGACAGCGGCCGACGGCCAGCACGCCGCCTCGCCATCGCCGGACACCTCCGAGCCGGCAGCCGCTGCCGCCCCGGGAGCGACCGTCTCCTGGCTGAGTGTGTTCCTGAGCACCGCCACCACGGTCTTCCTGGCGGAGCTGGGGGACAAGACCCAACTGGCGGCCCTGCTGCTCTCCGCCGAATCCGGTCGCCCGGTGGTGGTCTTCCTCGGGGCCTCCCTGGCCCTGATCTGCTCCAGCCTGGTGGGGGTGGTGCTGGGCCGCTGGCTGTCGACGGTGATGGCTCCGGAGCAGCTGGAACTCGCCGCCGGCGTGCTGATGGTGGCCCTCGGCCTCTGGCTCGGTCGGCAGGCGGTGCTTCATCTGGCCCCCCTGCCAGCCGTGGCGGCCGCCGCCCTCGGCACTTAGCACCGAAACCGCCATCGCCATGCTGTCGCTGCTCCTTTCCAGCTTCGTCACCGTCTTCCTGGCCGAACTCGGCGACAAGACCCAGCTGGCCATCGTCAGCATCAGCGGCACCAGCCAACGGCCCGTGGCGGTGTTCGCCGGCAGTGCCACGGCGCTGGTGCTGGCGAGTCTGGTCGGAGCTGCGGCCGGCGGCTCACTCTCCACCCTCATCCCCACCGATGCCCTGCAGCTGGCTGCTTCGCTCGGCTTTCTGATCCTCGGAGGACGATTGATTCTCCGCTCCCGTTCAGCGGCGAAGGCCAGCGCCGCAGGCGGCGCACCGGGAAGCCCTGAGGTCGATCCCTAAAGTCGGGTAGGAATGGTTGGATCCGGCGCCATCGGGGCACCCCATCAGGGTCCTGAACGCGGCTACGCCGACTGCCTTCACCGGCCCTTCCACCCCCGCAGGCCGGCATCCCGCCGAACCGACAACACCTTCGTCAGCGCCTGCTCCCCTGGTCGTCTCGGGCCTGCCCAGGAGTCCGCTCCCGGCCATCCCCCATCCCACGACGGCACCGATGGGGCATCCCAGCCGTGGATCGCTCCATCGCTGCTCGGTTGACCAGTCCGCCGCGGGTTCCCCCCGATGGTCTGGATCGATCCCACCCATTTCGCTCCTTCGAACGCCGGACACCCGGGGAACGACCGCGCCAACGCCAACGCCGCTCCCCGAGCCGCTGCACAGCGGTCTAAACCGACCCCGACCGATTCAGCGCCAAGGGGACTGCCCCACCCACTGCCGAGCCCTTCCATCCACCGCCGCCGCCGCGGCGCACCACCGCCGATCTCCGATGAAGTTCACGGTCGCCGACCTGCTCGACCAGCTCCCCAGCGAGGAGTTCCTGCCCCTGACCCGGCTGGAGAAAGCCCTCGGGCTGTCCGACGGCGATGAGCGCCGGCAACTGGGCATCAGCCTCGAACCCCTCGCCCGCCTCGGCCTGCTCGAAAGCCGCGAGGAAGGTCTGCGGCGCCTGGACAATCCGGATCTGATCACGGCCCGATTGCGCTGCTCCAGCAAGGGGTTCTGCTTTGCCCTGCGCGAGGATGGCGGCGAGGACATCTACATCCGGGACCACCAGCTCAACCACGCCTGGAATGGCGACCGCGTCCTGGTGCGCGTCACCCGTGAAGGGGGGCGTCGGCGCTCACCGGAGGGGGCGGTGCAGTGCATCCTTGCCCGCGAAACCAGCAGCCTGCTGGCCCAGGTGGAGCGCCGCGATGAGGGGGATCTGGTGGCCGTCCCCCTCGACGACCGGCTGCTGACCACGATCCAGCTCCCCCCTGAAGACAGTCCCCACGCCGAAGACCGGGACGATGCCGTTGTCGAGGTGGCGATCGATCGCTTCCCCGTCGCCCAGTTCGCGGCCCTCGGCCACGTGGCCCGGCGTCTGCCGGTCCGCGGCGGCGAGGAAGCCGATCGGGACCTGCTGCTCACCAAGCACCATCTGCACAGCCGGCCGGCTGCACCCCGCGTCAGCCTGCGCAGCCTGGAGGACAGCCAGCGCACCGATCTCACTGGCCTGACGGTCCTGCTTCCCGTGGGTTGGCAGGGCCCGGACGCCCCGGGGCTCCCCGGGCTCTCCCTGGAGACCCGGGAGGACGGCGGCTGGCGCCTCTGGGTCCACGCCCCGGCGGTGGGTGAACGGGTGAGTGGCGGCAGCAGCCTCGATGGCTGGCTGGCCCAGCAGGGAGAGGCGATCTGCACCGGCCGCAGCTGGATCCCCCTGCTGACCCCCTCCCTGGCCAAGGCGTCGGCCTTCAGCCCCAACAACCGCTGCGAGGCCCTGTCGGTGGCCCTTGATCTGGCAGCCGATGGCACCCTGGAGCACTTCCGCTTCTGCCTGAGCACGATCCAGCCCACCGCCTGGCTCGATCCCGCCGCCCTCACGGCCCTGGTGGAGCGCAAGCCCAAGGCCCGCACCGTGCCGGCGGCCCTCAAGCCGATCAAGGACCATCTCAGCCTGGTGGAAGACCTGCAGACCGTCGCCGACCTGCTGCAGGCGCGCCGCCTTGGCGCCGGCTCCCTCGACCTCGACCTGGCCCTGCCTTCGATCGACAGCCTCGGCGATCTGCGCCTGCCCCCTCCCGATGCCCCCCGCCAGGGTTGGCTGGTGCGACTGGAGCCGCAACAGCCCCTGCGCCTGCTTCGGGAGGCGGTGCTCGTGGCCCAGCGTGCCCTGGGCCGCCATCTGGCGGCGCTGCAACTGCCGGGTCTGTTCGCCTCCCAGGCCGGGCCCGATCCAGAAGCCCTCAACGACGTGGCCAAGGCCGCGCTCAGCCTGGAAATTCCGCTGGAACTCAGCCCGGAGGGCAATGCCGATGCCGCCGAGCTGGCGGCCGCCTTCGCCGCCACCAACCGCAGCCGCCCCCTGCAGCAGCAGCTCTGCGACTGCCTGCGCCCGGTGGAACTCGGGGACGGGCCCCAACCCCACGCCCTGGCCGCGGAGGATCAGGCCTATGCGCCCTGGTGCTGTCCGACCCTCCACTACGCCGACCTCTGGAACCAGCGACTGCTGGTCTGCCTGCTGACGGAGGGCAAGGACCGCCCCAGCGTGCGGCATAAGAACGGCGTCGATCTCGCCTCCGATGCCTGCCACGGCAGCACGGACTGGCCCCTGCTGAGCGAATCCCAGCTGGGCCCCTTCCGCGACGGCCTCAGCCACGGCCTGAGCAAACGACTCAATGGGCGCAGCCGCTTCCAGGAGGAGTTCCAGGCCGATGTGCTGGCCATGGCCCAGGCCCGTTACGCAGAGCCCCTGGTCGGCCAGACCCTGCCGGGGGTGATCAGCGGCGTGCAGAGCTACGGCTTTTTTGTGGAGGTGCCCCCTTCCCAGGTGGAGGGACTGGTGCACGTCAGCTCTCTGAAGGACGATTGGTATGAATACCGCTCCCGCCAGAATCGTCTGGTCGGTCGCAAGAATCGCCGCACCTACATGGTGGGCGACAGCGTGGCGGTGGAGATTCAGAAGGTCGACGCCCTGCGCCACCAGATCGATCTGGCCGTGATCCAACCGGAGGATGGGGAAGCTTCGGCCCAGGACGGTGACGAATCGCGTGCAGCCTCCAGCGAACCCGAGCGGGCCGAAGGATCCGTGGCCGAGGACCTCTGACGGTCCCGCCAACCCCCATGCAGGTCTCCAACAGTCCCCAGCCCCCCGTGGTCCTTGGTGTTTCCGGCGCCTCGGCCCAGCCCCTGGCCCAGCGGGCCCTGCAACTGCTGCTGGCCGCCGATCTGGAGGTGGAGCTGATCACCAGCCGCGGCGCGATCGGGGTCTGGCAGGCGGAGATGGGCCTGCGGGTGCCCTCCGAGCCGGCGGCCCAGGAGGATTTTTGGCGGCAGCGCACCGGTTGCGCTGGTGGTCGCCTGCGCTGCCATCGCTGGAACGACCAGGCGGCGGCAATCGCCAGCGGCAGTTTTCGCACCCTTGGAATGGTGATCCTGCCGGCGAGCATGGGTACGGTGGGCAGGATTGCCAGCGGCGTTGCCCTCGACCTGATCGAACGGGCCGCCGATGTCCATCTCAAGGAAGCCCGTCCCCTGGTGATCGCCCCGCGTGAACTGCCCTGGAACCTGGTGCATCTGCGCAACCTCACCCGCTTGGCGGAGGCCGGAGCCCGCATCGCCCCGCCGGTACCGGCCTGGTATCACCAACCGCAGAGCATCGACGAGATGGTCGACTTTCTGGTGATCCGCATCTTCGATGTGCTGGGTCTCGACCTGGCTCCCCTCAACCGCTGGCAGGGGCCTCCCCCCGACCGCCGCCTCGCCCCCTGATCGCCCTGGACCTGCTGCGCCGCCTGCTGTTGCTCCCACTCCTGGCGCCGCTGCTGGCGGTGCTGCTGATGGCTGCGCTCAATCCCCGCCCCAGCCTGGCCCTGCGGCTGCTCACCTGGACCAGCCCGGCCCTGCCGATCGGCGCCTGGATCGCCGCCATGGCGGCCGGCGGTGCGGCGCTCAGCGCGGGAGCCACGGCCCTGGCCCTGCGGGAGGCCGGCACCTCCCCGGAGACCCTGCGCCGGCGCCTGCATCGCGATGGCGAGCCGGAATGGAGCGAGGAGGAGCCGCTTCAGCGGCGTCAGCGCAGCCGGCAGCAGCCCGTTGAGCAGGTCCGGCCCGACTGGTCAGCCCCTTTCGCCGACGCTGCCTACAGCGCTGGGCCCAGTCGCCAGCCCGGCCAGCCGCCCCCCACCGTCGCCGTCCCCTTCCGGGTGATCCGCCCTCCTGCCCAGCAGCGACCGAGCCCGGCATCCGAGGCCAACCGCGGCCGCTGGGGCAGCGGTGAGACGGTGCCCCAGGGTCAGCCCGCCTGGGAGGACGACTGGGGTGCGGACCCTCTCGAAACCTGGTGAAACCCTGGCGCTGGCGCAGGCGGCATGCTGCCTTCCGCCCTCCCCGGACCCAGCCTTCCTAAAGTCCGCCCCTACCGCCGCTTCGCGCCCCGGTGACCGAGAGCTCCGTTCCGTCCCCCAAGCCCGCTCCGGGTTCTGCCTCAGAATCCGCTGCCCCCGCCAAGGCGGACGCTGCCAGGCCAGCCAAGCCCGAAGCAGGGGCACCAGCCAAGGCAAAACCGCCGGCTCCAGAGGATCGCCCTTTTGCCAAGTTTGTGCCGGAGCTGTTGCTGCCCGCCCTCGTGGCCGAGTGCCGCAACTACGGCGGTCCTGCCCCCGAACTGAGTTTTGAGCAGGGACCGATGCCGGTGGTGGGGGCCCCCTGCTGGTTCATCAGGGGAAGCCTTCCGGGTCAACGCCGCTTCTGGCTCTGTTTCAGTGAGGCCAGCATCCAGTCGGCCAAAACCCTGGCCCTGGCAGAGGCTGGAGCGGAACCGAGCCTGCTGGAATCGTTCCTGATCGACGAGCGCAAGATGACGCTGGCGCTGCTGGTATCGCGGCTGGTTCAGCGGCTCAACGGTCAGAAATGGCTGGGTCCCAACTGAGGCCTGGCTTCACATCCAGGCGCCGGCGCCCGCAGGGCGCCTACCATGACCCCACCGCCCCTGCCGCATCGCGCGATGGTGCCCCCTGCCGCTTCCGCCACAGCCATCCCCAGCCTGGAGCCGACATCGGCGTCCGTGGGTAGCCCTGAGGCACCGCTGACCAAGGAGCCGGTGAAGGACACGATCCTGACGCCGCGCTTCTACACCACCGATTTCGAGGCCATGGCCGCCATGGACCTGCGGCCCAACGAAGCGGAGCTGGAAGCCATCTGCGAAGAGTTCCGCAAGGATTACAACCGCCACCATTTCGTTCGGGACGAGGCTTTTGAAGGTGCGGCCGACAAGCTCGATCCGGAAACCCGGCGTGTGTTTGTGGAGTTCCTTGAGCAGAGCTGCACCTCCGAATTCTCCGGATTTCTGCTTTACAAGGAGCTGAGCCGCCGCATCAAGGAAAAAAATCCACTTCTGGCCGAGTGTTTCGCCCACATGGCCCGCGATGAAGCCCGCCACGCCGGCTTCCTGAACAAGGCGATGACCGATTTCGGCCTGCAGCTTGATCTCGGCTTCCTGACGGCTAACAAAGCCTACACCTACTTCAAGCCGAAATTCATCTTTTACGCCACCTATCTTTCTGAAAAAATCGGCTATTGGCGCTACATCGCTATTTACCGTCACCTGGAAAAGCATCCTGAGAGCAAAATCTTTCCAATCTTCAATTTCTTTGAGAACTGGTGTCAGGACGAAAATCGTCATGGCGATTTCTTTGATGCCTTGATGAAGGCTCAACCCGACACCGTACGCGGTTTCACTGCTCGCCTCTGGTGTCGCTTCTTCCTGCTTGCCGTGTTTGCCACCATGTATGTGCGCGACGTCGCCCGCAAGGAGTTCTACGAAGCCCTTGGCCTTGATGCCCGCGAGTACGACAAATACGTGATCGCCAAGACCAACGAGACCTCGGCCCGGGTCTTTCCGGTCGTTCTCGATGTTGAGAACCCCCGCTTCTGGGAAGGGCTTGAGCAGCTCGTGCGCAACAACGCCGCCCTCAGCCAGGCCGATCAGAGCGGAGCCGCCACCCCGATCAAGGCCCTGCGCAAGCTTCCCTACTGGGCCGGGAACGCCCTGGAGATGGCCCGCCTGTTCCTGATGGCTCCGATCCGCAGCGAGCGTTTCCAGCCCGCCGTCCGCTGACAGCCTTGACCTCCCCCACCTGCAACACCTCCGCCCCCTTCCACGATCCGACGTGGTCGGCCAGGCTCGAGCCCTTGCTTGCCAGCGGTCGCCGCTGCGGAGCCGATCTGGTGGAGTTCTTCCTCGAACGCACCGACCATCTTTCGCTGCTGGCTGAACAGGAGCTGATCACCAGCGTCTCCCCATCCTTCGGGATGGGGGCTGGCATTCGTGTCTTCCGCGGCCATCGCGATGGTTTCGTCAGCACCAACGACCTCACGCCCGCCGGCCTGATGCGGGCGCTTGAGCAGGCCCTGGCGATGCTCGGGCTGGAGTCCAGTGCCGCCGCCCCCATGGGCTCCTTTGACGGGCTCCCGCCCCTCAGGGACCACGGCACTGTCAAGGGCGACTGGCTGGATCGCTGCCCAAGCCTGGCGGATGCCTCGGGCCGATTGCTGCAGGGCACCGCCCTGCTCGATCGCCACGGCAGCCATCTGCAGGCCCGCCGGGCCAGTTATTCGCGCAGCTGGCAGGACGTGCTGGTGGTGGCCAGTGACGGCACCCACTGCCGCGACATCCGCCTCCACCAGACCGTGGGGCTTTCGGTGATCGCCGCCGATGGGGATCATCGGGCCAGCCTCAGCCGCCGCTACGGCACCACCGACAACCCCGACGATCTGCGCGACTGGGATTGCGAGGCCGCCGCCCGCGACCTGGGCGACAGCACCGCCACCATGCTGCGGGCTGATTTTGTTGAAGCCGGGCAGTATCCCGTCGTGCTCGCCAACCGTTTCGGCGGTGTGATCTTCCACGAAGCCTGCGGCCACCTTCTCGAAACCACCCAGGTCGAGCGGGGCACCACCCCCTTTGCCGACAAGGTGGGTGAACCGATTGCCCATGGGGCTGTCACCGCCATCGATGAGGGCATGACCGGCGGAGCTTTCGGCTCTTTGGCCATGGATGACGAGGGCATGGAACCCCAGCGCAGCGTATTGATCGAAAACGGCATCCTGCGGCGTTTTCTCAGCGACAGAGCCGGCGAACTGCGCACCGGCCATGCCCGCACCGGCAGCGGCCGCCGTCAAAGCCACGCCTTCGCAGCGGCCAGCAGGATGCGCAACACCTACATCGCTCCTGGTCCCCATCAACCGCAGGATCTGATCGCCTCGATCGATCGCGGCCTCTACTGCAAGACGATGGGCGGTGGCAGCGTTGGCCCCACGGGTCAGTTCAATTTCGCCGTGGAGGAGGGCTACCAGATCGAGAACGGTCGTCTGACCAAGCCGGTCAAGGGAGCCACCCTGATCGGCGAGGCGAAGGAGGTGATGCCCAAAATTTCGATGTGCGCCGATGATCTCGACCTGGCCGCAGGTTTCTGTGGCTCGGTCAGCGGCAGCATCTACGTCACCGTGGGCCAGCCCCATATCAAGGTCGATGCGATCACGGTGGGGGGGCGTTGACGATGACAACCACCACACCAGCCACCACGGGCCTGGACGCCGCTGCCCTGCGGGACCGGTTGAACACGTTGGCCTCGGCCGCCGGCATCCAGCAATGGGATCTGGGGGCCGCCTGCAGCACCGACAGCTCGGTGCAGGTCGATCGCGGTGAGCCCAAGCAGCTCAAGGGCGCCCAGCGCAGTGCGATCACGGTGCGGGTCTGGAACAGCGATCAGCGCATCGGCATCACCAGCACCTCCGACCTCTCGGATGCCGGCCTGGCCCGGGCCCTGGAGGGTGCCAAGGCCGCCAGCGCCTTTGGCAACCCCGAGGAGACGCCAGCCTTCTCGCCCCTGGCCCAGGCTCCCCTTCCGGTCCTGGATCAGCCCCTGCGGGAACCGCTGGGCATCCTCTCCCTGCTCGCCACCCTCAAGGATGCCGAGGCCGATCTGCTCGCCCGCCATCCGGCGATCGGCACCGTGCCCTACAACGGCCTGGCTGAACGCAGCAGCGACCGCCTCTACCTGAACAGCGAGGGGGCCTGCCGCCAGCAGAGCCTCACCACCGCCAGCCTCTACCTCTACGCCCGCGCCGAGGAGGCCGGCCGCAAACCCCGCAGCAGTGGTGCCGTGCGCCTGGCTTACGGCGCCGCCGATCTCGATGTGGCCGGCTGCGTGGCCGAAGCGGCCGAACGCACGATTGCCCACCTCGACTACGGGCCCATTCCCACGGGCCACTACACCTGCGTGTTCAGTCCGGAGGCCTTCCTCGACCTGATCGGTGCCTTCAGCAGCCTGTTCAACGCCCGGGCCGTGCTTGACGGCATCAGCCTGAGCACCAGAGAGTCCCTCGGAACGCCCCTGGCGGTCCCCTTCCTCTCGATCCACGACAACGGCCTCCATCCGGCCAACATCGGTGCCGCCGCCTTCGATGGCGAAGGGACCCCCACACGCCGTCTGGCCCTGGTGGAGGGTGGCATCCTCCAGAACTTCCTGCATTCGGAAGCCACAGCGCGCGCCTTCGGCGTCGCACCCACCGGCCACGCCGGCATGGGTGCCAAGGTGTCGGTCAGCCCCGATTGGTTCGAAATCAGCGCCACCCCTGGCCAAGGGGGCGCTGCTTCTGGACTCAACCGCTTCGCCCGCGGTGCCGCCGGTCGCGATCGGGCGGACGGGGGCAGCGGTGCCGGTCTGGTGGTGATCGACTCCCTCTCAGCCCTCCACGCCGGGGTCAAGGCCAGCCAGGGTTCCTTCTCCCTGCCCTTTGATGGCTGGTGGATCCAGGATGGTGAACAGCGCTCGATCGAGGCCGCCACCGTGGCCGGAGACATCCGCCAGCTGCTGCGCTCCCTGGTGGGATTTGAAGGTGCCGGCAAGGTCACCCCTGCGGGCCTGAGCCCCTGGGTGTGGGTGGAGGATCTGGCCGTCACCGGCGACGCCTGAGCCCGTCCCGGCACCAACGCGGCCCACTCCAACCCAGCCGGGTGGCCCATCCTCCAACCCGACCCGACACAGCTGCGATGCGCATCCTCTTCTGGGGCACACCGGCCTATGCCCTGCCCAGCCTCGATGGCCTGCACGCTGCGGGACATGAGCTGGTAGGCGTTGTCACCCAGCCCGACCGGCGCCGGGGTCGGGGTTCCGGACTGCAACCATCGGCTGTGAAGGCGCGGGCCGTGGAGCTGGGAATCCCGGTGTTCACGCCGGAGCGCATCCGCCGCGATCAGGCCATGCAGCGGACCCTGGCAGAGCTGCGCCCCGACCTCTCGGTGGTCGTGGCCTTCGGTCAGATCCTTCCCCCCGCGGTGCTGCAGACCCCCCCCTTGGGCTGCTGGAACGCCCACGGCTCCCTGCTGCCCCGCTGGCGAGGGGCGGCGCCGATCCAGTGGTGCCTGCTGGAGGGGGACCGCCACACAGGGGTTGGCATCATGGCGATGGAGGAAGGCCTCGATACCGGCCCGGTGCTGCTGGAGGAATCGCTGGCGGTGGGCCTGAGCGAGAACGCCAGCGACCTGGCGACCCGCCTGGCCGGACTGAGTGCCCGGCTGCTCACGGAAGCCGTGGACCGCATCGCCGCCGTCGGCTCCGGCCGTGAGAGCGACCGGCATCAGCGCCTGGGCCTGCGACCCCAGAGCAGCGAAGGCATCACCCACGCCAGGCCCCTGGGCAAGGACGACTTCGTCATCGACTGGAACGGCAGCGCCCTGGCGATCCATCGGCGCATCATGGGACTCCATCCCGCTGCCTGGTGTGTGCATCAGGGACAGCGGCTCAGGCTGCTGGCCAGCGAACCGCTGGTGGAGCGGCTGTCGGATCAACTGTCGCCGGAGGCGGCGGCCCTGGTCGGGCGATGGGGGGGAGAGCAGAGCGCCGCAGCGGGAACGGTGCTGGCCCTGGAGGAGGGGGTGGGAGCGGTGCTGGCGACGGGAGGATGCCCGTTGCTGGTGCGGGAGGGGCAGCTGCCGGGTCGTCGGCCGACAGGGGGAACGGCGCTGCTGCAACAACTATCGCTAAAAGTGGGAGAAAATATAAACTCTTAAGCAAAACAAAAGAGCATCAAGCCACTGGGGGCGGCGGAATTTAAGTTGTGTGATGTGAGCGGAAGTCAACAGTCAAGGTCGCTTCGCTGGGCTTAGACATGGAAAAGTTCGGGAATCAAAACGATGCGCCGCGGTCTTTCCTTCGTCAACGCCACAGGTTCCGGTTGTGTGATCTACCGCGAGACATCCGGCCGCTACGTCGTCAGCCATGTTGAAGAACCCCTACACAGTCGCCCCGCTGCCACCTTGGCCGGTGCCTATGCCGTCTGCCAGGGCTGGGAGCGCAGCTTGATCGGGGAGGGCGCCGTGGCGACGCCCGTGGCCTGATGTCTGATGGTTGAGAGTCGCCGTCAGGGCGGCGTCATCTCAGCGAAACAGCACCCTGGGGCTGGCGGCGATGCAGTTCGTGCAGCCCCTCAAGCTGGTTGTGAACAGCCATGAGCTGGTCACGAATGTGACGGCTGTTATCGATCTTTTCGAGGGATAGCAGCATGGTCTCGATCTGAGCCTTGCAGGCAATCAGCACGCGACATTCGGGAGAACCTGGTTCGTAGAGCATGATCGGGATCTGGACTGGACCAGTTCAGACCATGACGTCCTGCAGGACTGTCAAAACCGATGCCATTCCAGGTTCAGGGGCCCACCGGCCTCCCAGCGGACCGGGCCATGGCGGGCCTTCAACGGGCTCCTGAACGGATCGGCAGCCGGTCCGGTTCCGATTCGATGCGCCGACGACAAGTCCTGCGCAGCCAGGACAACCCTTGCCGCCGCGGTCGTCATCACCACGCCCCTGGTCAGGATCTGCGGCGCGGCCTGTCGCGGCGCTGCCCTGCCGTTCCAGCCGGGGAGCCGGAACCACCGCGCCCACCGCCCTGGCCACGCCCTGGCCCCCTCTCCCCCTGGCCGCCCCGTCCACCCTGGCGACCGCGACCGCCACTGAGATCGAGGGGCGGGGCACTCAGCACCGTCGGCTCAAAGCCTGGCACCTCCTGACGCGGCAGCGGCGAGCCAACCAACCGTTCGATCGCGCGCAGCAGCTCATGCTCCTCCGCCGCCACCAGGGAGATGGCGTGGCCCTTCTCCCCAGCCCGGCCGGTGCGGCCGATGCGGTGCACATAGTCCTCCGCCACATTCGGCAAATCCAGATTGACCACATGCGGCAGCTGCTGGATATCGATGCCGCGGGCAGCGATGTCCGTTGCCACCAGCACCCGCACCTCGCCGCTCTTGAAGCCGGCCAGGGCTCTGGTTCGGGCCCCCTGGCTCTTGTTGCCATGGATCGCGGCGGCGGAGAGCCCCTCATGGTCGAGGCGTTCGGCTACCTTATTGGCGCCATGTTTGGTGCGGGAAAAGACCAAGACCTGGCGCCAATCATTGCTGCGGATCAGATGGGAAAGCAACTCACCCTTGCGGGCCATATCGCAGGGGTGCAGAATCTGTTCGACCAGTGGTGCGGCCTGGTTTTCCGGTGTTGCCTGCAACTGCACCGGCTGATGCAGCAACCCAGTGGCCAGGCGGCGGATCTCCGGCGAGAAGGTGGCCGAGAACAGCAGGTTCTGGCGCCGCTCCGGCAGCAGGGCCAGGATGCGACGGATATCCCGGATGAAGCCCATGTCGAGCATGCGATCGGCTTCATCGAGGACGAGAATCTCGACCTTTCCCAACCGCACCGCTCCCTGCTGTTGCAGATCCATCAGCCGACCAGGGGTGGCCACCAGCACATCGACGCCCTGGCGCAAGCGGGCGATCTGAGGATTGGGGCTGACCCCCCCGAAAATCACGGCTGAACGGAGGTCGAGATAGCGGCCATAGGCCACCACGCTGTCCTCCACCTGGGCGGCCAGCTCGCGGGTGGGGGTCAGCACCAGGGCCCGCACCTCAGCGGAGCGGGCGGGGGCTCCATGGCGCAGGCGTTCCAGCAGGGGCAGGGTGAAGCCGGCTGTCTTGCCCGTGCCGGTCTGGGCGGCCGCCATCACATCATGGCCATCGAGCACGGCGGGAATGCACTGGCGCTGGATCGGCGAAGGGGTGCGATACCCCTTGGCCGCGACCGCCTTGAGCAGGGGCTCCGAAAGGCCGAGGGCTGCGAATTCCACCGCCAGGGACGCCGCCGGGGCCGTCAGGCCTGGTGCCGCCTGCGGCGCGGCCGTGGAGCTCGGATCCTCAGACCGCTGGCGAAGGGGATCGCCGTTGGCCGCCCTCCTGGGATTGGGCCGGTCGCCGCCGGGCATCCCGACCGTGGCAGGGGACGCCGGTCCAGCCTGGGCTGAGCGGCGACGACGGGGCTGGGGAGCGGAGGCGGCGGAGGCGGGGGAAGCGATCGGGCTCAGGAGCGCGGACTCCCACCCTAGGCAGCGGCTCAGCGTCCCTCCTCCCCCAGCGGTCCCCCATCCCGAGGTCGGTAGGCGCTGCAACGGTCGCAGGGGCCCTCCGGAAGCACGGCACAGCGCAGCAGAGGGGACAGGGCATTGAAGCGACAGCCGGGATCGCCGATCACCCAGCCGTGGCGAAAGGGACGGGCATCGGCGGGCCGCTCCTGGCGTTTCACGTCCAGGGCAATGGCGCAGAGCTGATAGCGACCATCGCGGAGGCTGTAGCGGTGAGAGCGCTGCAGCACCAGATAGCTCAGGCCAGCGACCACGATCCAACGGCCCGGTTGGGGCAGGCTGCCGGGGTCCTCAAGCTCCAGGTTGGCGACCGTGGCGCGGCTGACGGGATCGCGCAGCTCCACACGCATCAGCCGCCTCCACCTCCGGCTGCTTCCGGGCTGACCTCAGGGCTGCTGCTCCGCCGGCGGGAGAACCCCCAGGCGAACAGGGCCGCCACAGAGGCGAGCATCAGCCATTCGGGGATCTCCAGCTGGGGCAGGAGCAGCCGCACCAGCAGTCGCAGGCCGACCAGGCCGACCGCGAGGTAGCCGGCGGTCTCGAGGTGCGTGAACACATCAAGCCAGCGGATGAACAGGCCGGCGGTCAACCGCAGGGCCAGTACCCCGATCACACCACCGGCCATGACAAGGGCCAGGCGATCGGTGACGGCAACCGCAGCGGCAACGCTGTCGAGGGAAAAGGCGAGATCCGTGAGGCCCAGGGTGAGCACCACCGGCAGCAGGTCGGCGGCCCCGGCCGGGGTGGCCGACCTGCTGCCGGCGTCTTCCTCCTGGGATTGGCGAGCGAGAAGCTGGGATCCGCAAAGCCAGAGCAGATAGATCGCCGCCAGGAGCTGAAGAGGCCAGAAGCGCAGAACCCAGCGGGCCGCCACGATCAGGCCAAGGCGTAACACCAGGGCCAGGCCCAGGGCCAGGTTGAGGGCCTGCCCCTGGCGGACGGGATCGTGGAGGCGTCGCGAGATCGCCGCCAGGGCGATGGCGTTGTCGGCGGAGAGCACCGCCTCCAGTGCCACCAGCAGGGGCAACAACAACAGCACTTCTCCCCACTGGTCAGCCCCCTGAACCAGGGTCGTCAATGAAGGGAGCGACTCCGCTTCCATAGGCTTGGGGGATTCGGGGGGCTCGGGATCCGGCCCTCACGGTGGGAGCGGCTGCGGAGTTTGGGCCGATGCAGTCTAGTTAGGGTCAGCTGGCGCTCCGTGGCTGGGTCGATGCAGATCGAGGTGCGGCTGGTCCATGCCGAGACCGGCCGTCGGGTGGTGGAAGCGCGGGCCGTGCGGGCCGGCCAGCTTGTGAGTAACGCCCTTGGCGAGGCCGCTGACGCCGAGACGGCCGAGGACCGGGCCGTGGCGCGGCTGCGTCAGCGCCTGGACCTGGAAGCCTCTGCGCTGGCCGCTGCTGGTGGGTCCCCGGTCCTTGCTGGTGCCGTGGAGGGCGAGCGGGAGCGCGCTGCCCCTCCCAGGCGGGCTGACCCTGGGATGGCCAGGGGAGCAGCTGGAGCCCCGGCGCCCGGATCAGATCGAGCCGCAGCCTCGGATCAGGGCGCCGCCGGGGGTGGTGATGCTGGTGCTGTCGCGGCGACTGCCCCAAGGGCGGCACCGGGTCTGGCCGACACCCCTGGCGGCGGAGCCTCTGCGCCGCCGCCGCAGGAGCCGGAGCCCAATGCCGGCAACGATGCTGTCCACTCGGCCGATGGCGGCGATGCTGAGGCCTCTGACGGGGTGGAATGGCCCCAGGGGGATCGCTCCGAGGATCCCGATGACTGGAGCAGTGAACTGGCGCGGCTGGATCTCTCCCTGCGACGAATCGGCTGGAGCCGGGAGCAGGAGGCCGACTACCTGCGCCGGGCCTTCGGCCACCCCAGCCGCTCCCGCATCACCAGCTACAGCGATCTGCAGGCCTACCTGCGGATGCTGGACAACCTTGAGCAGGGGGCCGATCCACGGCTCGCCGCCGTGCCGCTGCGGCGGCGGGACCTGATGGCCCAGAGCGAGACCCTGCTGCACCAGCTGGGCTGGAATGAGGAGCGGGCCCGCCGTTTCAGTGCCGAACACCTGGGTGGACGCAGCCGCCAGCAGCTCAACGATGAGCAACTGCTGCAGTGCAACATGCTGCTTGAGGCCGAACTGATCGCCGCGTCCGCTGCCGTGCTCCAACAGCAGTCCCGCCCCCCGGGAGAACCGGACTCCAGGGCGCCCGCAGCACCACCGACCCCATCCGCATCCGATCGCCCGGGCGATCAAGCTGCCGCAGATACGAGGCCATCGCCAGGCCATCCGGCCCGAGCAGCGAGCGGAGCCGATTAAGGCCGACCCATCGATTCCCTGTCAGGCCACTCCCTGTCAGGCCACCGGAGAGCAGCCGCACGGCAGCCGTGGCGACTGCGCAGGCTGTGGGCTCGGCAGGATCGGCAGGAGCTGGCCGAGCGATCCGCCAGAACGAAGGGCGGAGCTTCGCCGCTGGATGGCTCAGTACGATGGCGAGGACACCACAACAATGATTGCATCCTGCGATGGGTACCAGCGCCAGCCCCCTGCGTATCGGCATCAATGGCTTTGGCCGCATCGGCCGGCTCGTGTTCCGCCGGGCGGTGACAATGCCAGAGGTTGAGGTGGTGGCAATCAACGATCTGATCTCCGTTGATTATATCGCCTACATGCTTCGCCACGACTCCACCCATGGCCGCTTCCAGGGAACCGTGTCTGTGGAGAATGGCCAACTGGTTGTCAATGGCCGCACCATCCGGATCACGGCTGAACGGAATCCGGCCGACCTTCGTTGGGGTGAAGTTGGTGTTGATACCGTGCTCGAATCCACCGGTTTCTTTCTGACCGACGAGACCGCCCGCCAACACATCCAGGCCGGGGCCGGCAAGGTGGTTATCTCAGCCCCCTCCAAGGATGACACGCCGATGTTTGTGATGGGTGTCAACCACAACAGTTACGCCGGTCAGGACATCGTCTCCAATGCCTCCTGCACCACCAACTGCCTCGCTCCGATGGCCAAGGTCATCCACGACAACTTCGGCATCGCCAGCGGTCTGATGACCACCGTTCATGCCACCACCGCCACCCAGAAAACAGTGGATGGCCCTTCGGTGAAGGATTGGCGTGGCGGTCGCGGTGCCGGGCAGAACATCATCCCCTCCTCCACCGGTGCCGCCAAGGCAGTCGGCAAGGTGATCCCCGCCCTGAACGGCAAGCTGACGGGCATGGCATTCCGGGTACCGACCCCCGATGTTTCGGTGGTTGACCTCACCGTCAATCTGGAGAGAGCCACCAGCTACGAGGCTGTCAAGGCGGCGATGAAGGCCGCCGCAGAGGGGCCGATGCAAGGGATTCTCGCTTACACCGAAGACGAGGTCGTCTCCACGGATTTTCTTGGTGAGTCCTGCACCTCCATCTTCGACGCCGGCGCCGGAATTGCTCTCACCGATACCTTCATGAAATTGGTGGCCTGGTATGACAATGAGTGGGGCTATTCCTGCAAGTGCGTTGATCTGATCCGCCACATCAACAGCTGAGCAGGGAACGAACAGCGCCGCCCCTCAATCGCTCAGCCGGCAGTGACGCCGCACCAGGGCATCACCGATGGCAAGGTTGTCCTGATTGGCGTAGGCCTCCGCTTCCAGCACCTTCTCCAGGGGGCCTGCGCCGGCATAGATGGGGCTCGAGAGCTCCCGCGCTCGCACCGCCGAGAGCTGGCGTGACAGCCCGAGGGGGATCGGTCCGGCCCGGAGACCTCCACCACGGCAGCTCTGGGCCACATGAATCGCTTCGTGATTGAGAACACGGGCGAAATCGAGGGTCCCCTTCTCCGGCACGCTGGATTCGATCCGCAGGGTGCGGCGGGCCGGGTCCCATTCAGCAGCCGCTCCCGGCTTATGGGGCTGGCTCAGTTCCAGGGCAACGCCAGCGGCCTGGAGGGTACGCAACAGGCGAACAACGGCCTGGCGCTCAGCTTCATAGGTCCTGGGGTTCTCCATCCGCTCGCGCAATTCGGCGATGCTCAGTTGGGGTTCGCCAGGCCGGCGCCGATATCGGTAACTGCTGCTGCCATCCGGCAGGTACTCCACGCTGGGTTCCCAATGGCGATCGCCCTCGGCCAGCCGGTCGAACAGATCCCCGCGCAGCAGGGTCAGCGGTTGGCGTTCGGGGTCCGGGGGCGGTGCGAAGCGCTCCAGCGCCGCCAACGGCAGCAGCGGCGGACGCACCGTCAGCGAGGCGGTGCCCCTGAGCAGATCGGGCACGGCGGCGCCCAGCACCGTCCCCGCCGCCACGAGCAGGGCCAGGGCCTGGAGACGATGGTGGCGGCGGGGTTCCAGGGAGCGGCCGCAGCGGGGGCAGAACGGAGGTCCATCGCGCCCGACGCGAGAGCGGCGACCCCGGCAGAGGGAACAACGGAGGCGGACCACGAAAGCGGGCGTCGCTACCACCAGCATGCTGACCTGATGAGCCCCCTGGGGCCCATCAGGCGGGGCAGGAGCCAGCCGGTGCGGCTGTCCCGGGATCCGGGCGACCCCCATCAGCGGCCCTGCCCTTGCGAAGATCGCGATCCCGGTGCCCGATCCCATGCCCCTCTCCCCCCTGGTGCGCCAGCTGCAGCAGGTGTCCCTCAGCCGGGAGGTGCTGGCCCGCTGCGATCGTCCTGAGCGGCTGAGGCTGGCCGGTTCGGGCCGCGCTGGCCGGGCCCTGATCAGCAGTGCCCTGGCGGGGCTGGCCGAGGCGCCGTTGCTGGTGGTGGTGCCGACCCTGGAGGAAGCGGGTCGCTGGGCCGCCTTACTGGAACTGATGGGCTGGGCAAGCTGCCAGCTGTACCCCACCAGCGAAGGATCCCCCTACGAACCGTTCGACCCCACCAGCGAGATCACCTGGGGGCAATTGCAGGTGCTGGCCGAACTGCTGGACCCAGAGGCCGGCAGCCGACGGATGGCGATCGTGGCCACCGAGAGGGCCCTCCAACCGCACCTGCCACCGCCGGGAGAGCTCGCCGCGCAGTGCCTCACCCTGCGGCGGGGCGATCCCATCGACCTTGAGGTGCTGGCCGCCACCTTGGCCCGACTCGGTTACAGCCGCGTGCCGACGATCGAGCAGGAGGGAACCTGGAGCCGCCGCGGCGACATCATCGACATCTATCCGGTCAGTGCCGAGCTGCCGGTGCGCCTGGAGCTGTTCGGCGATGAGCTGGAGAAGCTACGGGAATTCGATCCAGCCAGCCAGCGCTCGCTCGATCCGATCGAACGCATCCGGCTCACGCCGACCAGCCACGCCCCCCTGATCGCCGAGGCCCTGCGCCAGCGGATGCCCGACGGGCTCGAGCAGCTGCTCAGCGCCGAAGCCCTGGAGCAGCTGCTGGAGGGTGGCACCCCAGAGGGAATGCGTCGCCTGCTGGGGCTCGCCTGGGAGCAGCCCGCCTCCCTGCTCGATTACCTGCCCGCCACGACCCTGGTGGCCCTTGAGGAGCGCCGTCACTGCCTGATTCATGGCCAGCAGTGGGCGGACCATGCGGCCAGCCATCACCGCGAACTGATCGAGGCCCTGGCGACACAGCGCTCGGCCGACGGCATCGGCAGCCCGGCCGACGCCTCGGATGGAGGGGATGGCCCGCTGCCCCCCAGCCTGCATCGCCCGCCGGCCGAGGCCCTGGCCGGTCTGGAGTCCTTCCGGGGCTTCGATCTGGCCGAACTGCAGGAGAGCGACCGGCACCCCAACAGCTTCGATCTGGCCAGCCGGGCCGTGCCCGCCCATCCCAACGCCTTCGGTCGCCTGGCCGCCCTGGTCAAGGGTTACCAGGCCGAGGGCGCCAGGGTCTGGCTGGTGTCGGTCCAGCCCAGCCGGGCCGTGGCGCTGCTGGAGGAGCACGACTGCATCGCCCGCTTCGTTCCCAACCCCCAGGACACCCCGGCGATCGAGCGGCTGATCGGCCAGAACACGCCGGTGGCGCTCAAGAGCCGCGGCACTGCGGAGCTGGAGGGCTTGCAGCTGCCCGCCTGGAAGCTGGTGCTGCTGACCGATCGGGAGTTCTTCGGCCAGCACAGCCTGGCGGCCAGCGGCTATGTGCGGCGTCGCCGCCGGGCCGCCAGCCGCACGGTGGATCCGCTGCGGATGGTGCCGGGTGACTTCGTGGTGCACCGCAACCACGGCATCGGCCGCTTCCTCAAGCTCGAGAAGCTGGCGATCAGCGGTGAATCGCGCGACTACCTGGTGGTCCAGTACGCCGATGGCCTGCTGCGGGTGGCGGCCGACCAGCTGGGCAGCCTGGGCCGCTACCGGGCCAGCGGCGAAAAACCGCCGGAATTGAGCCGCATGGGCGGCAGCGCCTGGACCAAGGCCAAGGAACGGGCCCGCAAGGCGGTGTCGAGGGTGGCCCTCGATCTGGTGAAGCTCTATGCGGAGCGTCACAAGGCGGCGGGCTTCGCCTTTCCCCCCGATGGCCCCTGGCAAAGCGAGCTGGAGGAATCATTCCCCTACGACCCCACGCCGGACCAGCTGCGGGCGATCGCGGAGGTGAAGCGCGACATGGAAAAGCCCCAGCCGATGGACCGGTTGGTCTGCGGCGACGTGGGTTTCGGCAAGACCGAGGTGGCGATCCGCGCTGTTTTCAAGGCGGTGACCGCCGGCAAGCAGGTAGCCCTGCTGGCGCCGACCACGGTTCTTGCCCAACAGCATTGGCGCACCCTGAGCGAGCGGTTTGCGCCCTACCCGCTCAAGGTGGCGCTGCTCAACCGCTTCCGCACCGCCGTCGAGCGCCGCACCATCCTCGATGGACTGGCGGCCGGGTCTGTTGATGTGGTGGTGGGCACCCACCAGCTCCTCGGCAAGGGCACCAGCTTCAAGCAGCTGGGGCTGCTGGTGGTGGATGAGGAGCAGCGCTTCGGTGTGAATCAGAAGGAGAAGATCAAGGCCCTGCGCAAGGACGTGGATGTGCTCACCCTCAGCGCCACGCCGATCCCCCGCACCTTGTACATGAGCCTCTCGGGTGTGCGGGAGATGAGCCTGATCACCACACCACCGCCCCTGCGCCGGCCGATCAAGACCCACCTGGCGGCCCGCGATGAGGAGGCGGTGCGCAGCGCCATCCGCCAGGAGATCGACCGGGGGGGCCAGGTGTTCTATGTGGTGCCCCGGGTGGAGGGGATCGAGGAGGTGGCGGCGCAGCTGCGGGCGATGCTGCCGGAGTTGAAGCTGTTGGTCGCCCATGGCCAGATGGCCGAGGGGGAGCTGGAGAGCGCGATGGTGGCCTTCAATGCCGGCGAGGCGGATCTGATGCTCTGCACCACGATCATCGAAAGCGGCCTGGACATCCCTCGGGTCAACACGATCCTGGTGGAGGATGCCCAGAAGTTCGGCCTGGCCCAGCTGTATCAGCTTCGGGGCCGGGTGGGTCGCAGTGGCATCCAGGCCCACGCCTGGCTGTTTTTCCCTGGCGATGCCTCCCTGAGCGAGGCGGCGCGGCAGCGACTGCGGGCGATCCAGGAGTTTGCCCAGCTGGGCAGCGGCTATCAGCTGGCGATGCGCGACATGGAGATCCGCGGCGTGGGCAATCTGCTGGGGGTGGAGCAGAGCGGCCAGATGGAGGCGATCGGTTTCGACCTTTATATGGAGATGCTGCAGGAATGCCTGGCGGAGATCCAGGGTCAGGACATCCCGTCGGTGGATGACACCCAGATCGACTTGCCGCTGACCGCGTTCATTCCGGCGGACTGGATTCCGGAGAACGAGGAGAAGATGGCCGCCTATCGGGCTGCCGCCGATTGCAGCAGCAAGGAGGCCCTGGTGGAGTTGGCCGCCGCCTGGACCGACCGCTATGGGCCGATTCCAGCGCCGGTGCAGAGCCTGTTGCAGCTGCTGGAGCTGAAGCAACTGGCCAAGCGCTGCGGCTTCTCCAGGATCCGACCGGAGAAACCGAACGTGGTGCTCGAGACGCCGATGGAAGAACCCGCCTTCCGACTGCTGCGCCAGGGACTGCCCCAGCACCTGCACGGACGCTTCGTGTATCAGGCGGCTGCCGGCAGCACCGCTCGGGTGGTGGCCAGGGGCCTGGGCGCCCTCAGCCCTGCACAACAGGTGGAGCAGCTGATGGCCTGGTTGGCGGCGATGGCGGCGCGGCTGCCCGGGGCCGATGGCCGCAGCGAGGCGGAGGCCCAGGGGGAGCAGCGGGCCCGCGATACGGCGGTGCTGACGGTCTGAGACAGCCCTTGCAACCGCAACATAACTTCGTTAAGATCATGAGAAGACCTGTAAAGCTTCTTCATGTCGGGCTCTCTCGGTGATGTGATCGCGTATGGCTCGGGTGCCTCCCTGGCTCCCTGGCTCAGCTCGGCCGCCTGCCTGCTGGGGCTCGGCCTCTACGCCCTGCTCACCAGCAAGCCCTCCAACGATGACGACGACTCCACCCCCGGCGGCGGCCTGATGCAGCCCGTGGCCTGAAGCCAGCCAGGTTCACCGCTCCCTCGGCATGGACAGGCGGCCCGGCATGGGCTGATCTGAAATCCTGACCATGACACGGCTCTGAAGGTTCTCGACGACGCAGACGTGGCTGTGCAGCCGGTCCAGCGGAAGTTCTGGCGACGGCATGACGCCTGGCCAGAGTCTTCAGGGGTGTCACTTGATCTGGCCTTACCGCGTCAGCGCCAGGGCTGATGGTTCACACCATGGAACAGCGACGCACTGGCAGCAGACCCTATCCATTCTCCGACGTTCCTGAAGCCCGAAACCCCTCCTAGGACGTTGGTCCTGGGGGTAATTCACGGTCCACGTTTCGCCTGGCCTGCTGCTCGACTTGCCAGGCTGCCGGCACCAGCACGAGAAACAGTCCCCACCAGAGCAAAACCGCTGCAGCGATCGGCAAGCTGACCCACCAGCGATGCAGCCAACCCCAGCTGCCACTTACCACCAGAACTCCGGTGCTGACGATCGTCCAAGGCTGACACCATCCGGGCTTATGGGCCCAGAAAGTCAAACCTGCCGGGTTGGTGGTCTGCTCAGGGGGCACCGACGGCGGCCTTCACGTTGGAACTTGCCGGCTCGAACACCTGTTGCAGGGTGGTAGTGGTGCGGATGCTCTTGACCAGGGTGCCTTCGGCAACCCGATATTGGGGATCCTTGCGGGTGCCGAGATCTTCCAATGTCAGACCCTTGGCCTCCTGATCGCTGAGCGTGGCCGGCACATCGGGCCGGATGCCGCGGTGGTGGATGTCGTGGTTGGCAGGGGTGAGATATTTGGCGATGGTCACAGTCATGCCGGAACCATCGGAGAGCGGGCGTACCGATTGCACCAGCCCCTTGCCGAAGGTCTTCTGACCCACCAAAACGGCCCGGTTGTTTTCCTGCAGAGCACCGGAAAGGATCTCGCTGGCGCTCGCCGATCCCTCGTTGACGAGCACCACAAGAGGCTTGGACGTGAGGGCCCGGCCATTGGCGCGTCGCACATCCTGAATGCCATCGCGGGTTTTGGTGGAAACGATCACGCCCTCGTTAAGCCACTGGCGGGCGATCTCAACGCTGGCGACGAGCAGGCCACCGGGATTGCTACGCAGGTCGAGCACATAACCATTGACCCCGCCGGCTTCCAGCTCGCTGATGGCGGCGCGCATGTCGCTGGCAGCATTGGCATTGAACTGCTTGAGGCGGATGTAGCCGATTTTGGATCCTTCAGGAGTGCTATTGATCTGATGCTCCACGGCATGGAGCTCGATCAGCTCGCGGGTGAGCGGGACCACAATCGATTCACCCTTACGCCGCAGGGTGAGGGTGACCGGAGTTCCGACCTTGCCACGAATCAGCTTGACAGCATCTTCGGTGGTCATGCCCTTGGTGGATTTGCCGTCAATGGCTGTGATCACATCCTTGGGCTGAATGCCGGCGCGGGAGGCGGGCGAGCCGTCAATAGGAGCGATCACCACCAGCTCCTTGCTGTCCTTATCCAGACTCAGTTGGATGCCGACACCGCTGAGTTCACCGGAGGTGTCGATCTGCATCTCCTTGAATTCCCGCGGATCGAGGAAGCGGGTGTAGGGATCGTCAAGGGTGCCCAACATGCCGCGAATGGCGGCGTAGGCATCCTTGGGGGAGTCGTAGCTCTTGGCCAGCAGGTCCCGGCGCAGCTTCCGCCAGCGCTCAGGGCTGTATTTGCCGGTGGTATCGAGGTAGTCGCGAAAGACGATCTGCCAGGCCTGGTCCATCACCTCCTTCGGGCTGTCGGTGATCGCCAGGCTGCCCCCCGGCAGCAGGACCATCTCCCGTGCCATCACCGCGGTGGCTGCACAGGCCCCAAGTCCGAGAAGCACCACGAAGGTGGTGCGACCGCTGCGCATGGGACGACTCTCCGCAAAGGGTGGAAACTGCCTTCAAGGTAGCGCCGCCAGCCGCCGCCATCGCCACAGTCAGGGGTCAACCCAGCGGCCGTCCTCGCGGATCAGGGCGATCAGGGCCTCCACCCCCTCGGCCTCGGGCACCCTCCGGATTTCGTCCCGGCCGCGGTACAGCGAGATGGTGCCTGGTGTCTTGCCGACGTAGCCGTAGTCGGCATCGGCCATCTCACCGGGTCCATTGACGATGCAACCCATCACGGCGATGTCCAGGCCGGTGAGATGCGCTGTGGCGCTGCGGACCTTCTGCAGCACCTCCTCCAGGTTGAACAGGGTGCGACCGCAGCTGGGGCAGGCCACGTACTCCACCATCGTCTTGCGCAGCCCGAGGGCCTGCAGGATCGCGTAGCAGACGGGGATCTCCTTCTCCGGCGCCTCGGTGAGCGACACGCGGATCGTGTCGCCGATGCCTTCGGCCAGCAGCGGCGCGATGCCGGCGGTGCTCTTGATGCGGCCGTAATCGCCGTCGCCCGCCTCGGTGACGCCCAGATGCAGGGGGTACGGGAATCCCTCGGCATCCATGCGGGCGGCCATCATCCGGTAGGCAGCCATCATCACGGGGGCGCGCGAGGCCTTCATCGAGACCACGATGTTGTGGAAGTCGAGGCGGTCGCAGAGGCGGATGAATTCCATCGCGCTCTCCACCATGCCCAGCGGGGTATCGCCGTAGGTGAACAGCATGCGCTCGGCCAGCGAACCGTGGTTGACGCCGATGCGCAGGGCCTTGTCCTGGTCTCTCAGCAGGCTCACCAGCGGTTCAAGGGTCTGCTGGATGCGCTCGCCGATGGCGGCGAATTCCTCCGGGCTGAACACGCTGCGATTCGGATCGGGTTTGTCGAAGACATAAAGGCCCGGGTTGATGCGCACCTTGTCGACGTGCTGGGCCACCTCCAGGGCGATCTTCATGCCGTTGTGGTGCACGTCCGCCACCAGGGGCACCGGGCGGTAGCTGTCCTCCAGGCGCTTGCGGATCTCACCCATCGCCTTGGCATGGGCCAGCGAAGGCACGGTGACGCGCACGATCTCGCAACCGGTCTCGTGCAGGCGGCGGATGCCGGCGGTGGCGCCCTCGATGTCGAGGGTGTCCTCGTTGATCATCGACTGGACCACCACCGGATGGTTGCTGCCGATCCAGATGTCGCCGACGCGCACCGAGCGGGTGGGGCGGCGGCGGATGACGGTGTCGAAGCGGGTATCGCTGGCCTCGATGCTGGCCGCGCCATGCCCGGCGGAGGCAGCGGCGTCGGTGCGGGACGGGGCGGCGGTCATCGCGGACGGGATGGTTTCGGAAAAGCCTGTCACAGGGACTCCGCTACTGGCGAACCTCCGCCAGCCTGCGTGGCTGGAACCCTGGGCTTCCCGCACTCTCTTGTTTGTGAGGTGCTGGCGGTGCTGGCGGTGGAGCGAGCCGCCTTGTACCACGGCTGCCTTCGGGGTGATGCCTGCTTCACTGCCAGGCCTTTGGTCGCCTCACACCGCCCGGCGCACTGCCGCGCCGCAACCCTCCAACGTGCGGTCGGCCCAACGTGCGGTCGGCGGTCAAGAGAAGCAGTCCTCCGTTCTGGCCCAGCACCACCAGCAGCCGATCCAAAGGATCGCGGTGAATCCAGGGGAGGTGCCGCACCGCCGTGATGCATTGGCCGGAGCGGGCGTTCGCGGCCCTGCTGGAGCTGTCCGCCAGCGAGGCATCAGCCCTGCCACGATTTGAATTCCCTGAGGAGCACCACCAAAGGATCTGAATCCCAGCTGGATCTGGGCGAGTCACAGGAGCCTGAACTTGAACGAGCAGTGGGGAGCACCGGCAAGCAATAGCACCCCAGCAGGGGGGACAATTCCGATGGGGCAATTCAGCCTGCCGCTGATCCAGACCCTAAAGACCGCTGGTGCTTCACCTCCAGGCGCAGGGCCTCAGGCTGTCAGGTGAGTAGGGCCCAGGAAACAGTCAGATGGCGATCAGCTGGCGAACAGCCTGGGGAGTTGCCGTGTGTTCAAAGCCGATGACGCGGTTCAGGAGTCGTGCCGATGAACCGGCAACAGCGCCAGCCAAGCCTGGCCAAGCCGGACCATCTGTCCGCGATGGCGACACCCGGTTCTGCTGGATGTCGCTCCTGGAAGCGGTAGCCCCTGCGGGCAGGCAGCCAGTGGCCATGAGCCATAAGAGCGCCCCGAATAGCCAGGAGTCTTGGCAGGCTTGGGCCCAGGGTGATCAGTGGTTGCGGCTGATCGGGGGTGACCATCAGGCCAATGAACCGTGAGTCACCCAGCCACGCTGCTCAAGCAGACCGCAATCAGGGCACCTCAAAGCATCGCGCTTTCCGTGTCCAGTGGGTCTGCACCGCTACGGCCAGGCCATGAGCCTCACTCACCGCAACCGGCGTGAATCAGAAATGGTCGAGGTACCCATCAGCAGACTGCTAAAGCCGCTTATAACAGAATGATCAGCGCCAATAGCGCCATGGCATGCCAATCAAGAAACCGGCCGCCCCCCATGTGCGAGCTTATTCGGATATGGGTCAATATCTAGGCCATTAAAACCACTATTGATGACCATGGTCAGTTTTCTTCCACGGTAGACCTCGTTAGCATTTGTTGCCATGGGTGTCGGCACATGCCTTCATGCTGGCAATGCTTCCGCTCTTGATTTCACATTTAGTTTCGAGGGTGATGGTTTCCCCATAACAACCACTTCAACGGTGACCGGCCTGATCAGCGGTCTACTTGATAATACCATGAACCAAACTTCGGGTGTTACCGTTTCTATAACGAGCAGCACAAATTTTGTTTCTGGATATCCGCTTCCTGTTTTTACGTCCTCAAACTTGCTCAGCGGAACCGGCCTCAATGTTTCCAATGGAGTCATAACCGGTGTTGGTGTTTATTATGGCCAAAATTACGAAGGCAACAAGAGTCACCAGTTTGTGCTTGATACCCTGTCACTTAATTATGTGATGTTCACTGATGGTGCTGGAGGCGCATACTCCAACGGCGAAGTGCCTGCGACTGTCGGGAACCTTGTATTTATCCCTTATTCCCCGTCAACCGCCTCCACTCCCTCTCCCCTGCCTCTCTTTGGCGCCGCCGCCGGATTCAGTTTCAGCCGCCGCCTTCGCCGCCGCATTCAGGTCGCAGCCTCCGGGGATCAAGGCTGATCCCAACCCCCTTGCTCCGTGCCTGGCCCCGCTGCATCCGCGGCGGGTTTTTTTGTGCTCAGCGCGTGACCACCACTTGTCTCGCCTGGTGAGCCGCATCCTGGAGCCACAGGCTCAACGTCAGAGCCCATCCAGCCGCCGCCGTACCTCCTTGAGGTCCTGCCAGGTGAGCCACTTGGGGCTGCCCTGTTCCTTGGACGCGTTGCGCAGCAGATAGGAGGGGTGAAAGATCGGCATCAGCAAGCGGCCCTCCAACCCCTCGCCCTGCCCCTCCCGCCACTGGCCCCGCAGCTTGGTGATCCCCCCCCGGATGCCCAGCACCCCCTCCAGGGCCGTGGCGCCGGCCAGCAGGATCAGGGGCGCATCCACCAGGGCGATCTGCTGCAGCAGAAACGGGCGGCAGGCGGCCATCTCCGCGGGCGTGGGTTTGCGGTTATCGGGCGGGCGGCATTTGATCACATTGCAGATGTAGGCGTCGCGCTCGCTGTCGAGGCCCACGCTGGCCAGCATGCGATCGAGCAGCTGGCCGGCCTTGCCCACGAAGGGCAGTCCCTGGGCATCCTCCTGGGCCCCGGGGGCCTCGCCGATCAACAGCAACCGCGCCGCCGGATTGCCCCGGCCCACCACCACCTGCTGGCGGGTTGTCGCCAGGGCGCAGCGATGGCAGGCCGCGCAGGCGGCGGCCAGGGTGGCCAGGGTCTGATCGGGGTGGCTGGGGACCCCGCCCCCGCTGCTGGAGCTGGGACGGCGAGGGAACGGCTCTGCCGCCGCAGGCGGGGAGGCGGCGGGCTGGGCTCCGACGCTCCGGTTGGATGGGGCCGTCGACGGGGCAGGGCCGTCGGCCGGATCCGAGCTGGAGGACGAAGCCGCTGCAGGGCCGTCGGCGGCGGGGGGCTGGGGCATGGGCTGCCGGGCGTGGCGCGGGGAACTCGCCAGCATTGCGGCGTGCAGCGATTGTTGCCTGAACCACCCCTGGGCTGTCGAATCAGCCCCGCGGAGGATCTCGTGGGATCAGGTGATCAGGCAGGTGATCAGCCGGATCTGATCGTGCCGTTCTGATCAGGCAGTTCTGATCAGGGCTGGTCAAGCAGACTTGATCCGCCAGATCTGTTCGCGCCGTTCTGATCAGCCAGACTTGATCAGCCTGACCGCTCGGTGCCGGACCCCATGGCTCCCGGCATGGCCGAAGCGATGGCCTACCGAGCCGGACGACGGCAGCGGCGCGTTCCGAACTGAGTTCCGAACTGAGTTCCGAACTGAGTTCCGAACTGAGACGAGGGCGCCCTGGATCGACCCCCGTGCCATCCGGGAGCTGCTTGGTCATCGGATTCGCCCTTGAGGTCCGCTAAACAACCCCGGCGACATCAGGCCTGTCAGCGGGTCAGCCGAGAGCAGCCGGAGCCCTGACCGGGCTGGTGGCGTTGGCGCACGCTCCACACCGGGCCCGGTCCGAGTTGTTCTGCGGGCCCTTGGAAGTCGCCCTGCCGGGCCGGGCGTGGCAAGGCTGGTCCTGGTCAGCAGCGACTCGGCCCCATGGAGCGGCCCTGGCCGCCCGCTCCGATCAGGCGGCCGGATCCGGGCTGCGCCAGGGATCGTCCAATTTGGAGGAGGGCGCTGGGGACGACGAGGCCTGAGGCGTCGAGGCCACCGGCATCGGTGCCGCCACAGAGGCTCCAGGGGCTTGGGGCGGCGCTCCAGCATCAGCTTCCGTGTCGGCCCCCGCTGCGGTGGGGGCCTCGGGGCCCGGTCTGTTCCTGGCGTCCCCCGGGATTGGCCCAGCACCCTGTTCGCGGCCGGTTGCGGCACCCCGATCACCCCAGTCCTGACCATCGGCCGACACCGCCGGGGGAGCGGCGGCCCCAGCGCCGACCTCGGACCACAACTCCAGGACGAGATCGGGCTCCACCAGGGCCTCCGGCGACTCGTCGCTGGCCTCCCAGATGTCGGCGGCACTCACCTGAAACCCGGCGATCCGGGCCACGGCTGCCACACCCTCGGCATCGGGGGCTGAGGCCAGCACCCGCTGCAGATCGGCATCGCCCTCCACCTGCTGCAGAAAGGCGGCGAGTTCTCCCGGGGGTGGCTCGACCGTCAGGCTGACGATCTCGACCATCCGCAGCACCTCGGCCGGTTCGCCCGTGGCCAGCAGCAGGTCATCGCCGCTCACATCGAATCCGGCGGCCCTGGCGATCGCCGCCACCGCCGCCGCGTCGGGCGCAAGGGCCAGGGGAGCCTGCACCCCGGGCTCATCCTCCGCCCAGCTGAGGAAGGCTTCGAGTTGCTGCAGGGACATCGGCTTGGCCCGGGGCGCAGTCCCATGCCTAGCAAGGTCGGCGGCGGCGTGCCACCCGGGCCCCGACTCCGCCGCGTCGGGGCTGTGGCGCTGCGGCGGGACAGGCGCTGCCTGAGCGCCGCCGTCGGCGGATTCCAGGCCGTCGAAGGCTGCGGCGCCGGAGGCAGCAGCGCCACAGCCGGGCCGACTGGGCCCCCTCCAGCACCTGTCCAGCAGCGTTCGACTTGCAACGAGCGGTGCGAACAGTGCCGATTCGGGGATGGCATGGGGCAGGATGGCCGCTGAGCCAGATCCGTGCCCACGCCGATGCCGGCCCCGATCACGCTGTCGGCCCGGGCCGGAGCGCTCCAGCCCTCCCTCACCCTGGCGATCACCGCCAAAGCCCGCCAGCTGCGCAGCGAGGGCAAGGACGTGGTCAGCCTCTCGGCCGGCGAGCCCGACTTCGATACCCCCGCCTTCATCCGCCAGGCCGCCAGCGACGCCCTCGAGGCCGGTCACACCCGCTATGGACCGGTCTCCGGCGAGCCGGCCCTGCGCCAGGCGATCGCGGCCAAGCTCTGCGAGGAGAACGGGGTCCCGACCAGCAGCGACCAGGTGCTGGTGACCAATGGCGGCAAGCAGGCGCTCTACAACCTCTTCCAGGTCCTCCTCAACCGGGGCGATGGGGTGCTTCTGCCGGCCCCCTACTGGTTGAGCTACCCCGAAATCGCCCACCTGGCCGGCGCCAGGGTGCAGATCATCCCCAGCACGGCCGCCGGCGGTTTCCGCCTCGACCCTGCCGCCCTCGAGGCCGCCATCACCCCCACCAGCCGCCTGCTGGTGCTCAACAGCCCGTCCAACCCCACCGGCATGGTTCTGGGCCGTCACGAGCTGGAGGAGATCGCCGCAGTGCTGCGTCGCCATCCGCAACTGCTGGTGGTCTGCGACGAGATCTATGAATTCCTGCTGGCGCCTGGCCACAGCCATCACAGCCTGGCTGCGGTCGCCCCCGATCTGGCCGAACGCATCTTCATCGTCAATGGATTCGCCAAGGGTTGGGCGATGACCGGCTGGCGGGTGGGCTGGCTGGCGGGTGCCAGGGAGGTGGTCGCCGCCGCCAGCGCCCTGCAAAGCCAGAGCACCAGCAATGTCTGCACCTTCGCCCAATACGGAGCGCTGGCGGCGATCACCGCCCCGCGCGACTGCGTGCTGGCGATGGCGGCGGACTTCAATCGCCGCCGCCTGTTGCTCAGCGAGGGACTGGCCCGGATCCCTGGTCTCAATCTCCTGCCGCCGGAAGGCGCCTTTTACGCCTTCCCCGATGCCAGCGCCTGGGGGCTCGACTCGATGACCCTCTGCAACCGCCTGCTCGACGAGCAGGGCCTGGCCCTGGTGCCTGGCGTCGCCTTCGGTGATGACCGCTGCATCCGCCTCTCCTGCGCCGCATCGGACACCACCCTGATCGAGGGCCTGGAGCGGTTGCGTCGCTTCCAGGCGGGCCTCTGATCCCTCGCCCGCCGATGGCCATGCCGGTTTCCCCCAAGCTGATCGTGCTCGGGGACAGCGGCGTCTTCGGCTGGGGGGATACCGAGCAGGGGGGGTGGTGCGAGCGGCTGCGGCGCCACTGGATGGACACCCCCGCCGGCCCGGTGGTCTACAACCTCGGTGTGCGCGGCGATGGCCTGGAGCGCCTGGCCGCCCGTCTGCCGGCGGAGGTGCACTGCCGGGGGGAGCTGCGCCGCCAGTTACCCCAGGGGATCCTGCTGGGCATCGGCCTCAACGACAGCGCCCGCGTCGGCCGGCCCGATGGACGCCATCAGCTGGCCCCCGAGGGCTTCCTGCACGGGCTGCAGCAGCTGTTGCCCCTCGCCCGCAGCCTGGCGCCCACCTTCGTGCTGGGCCTCACCCCGGTCGATGCCGAGGCCATGCCCTTCGCCGGGGTTCTCTGGTATGACCTGAGCACCGTGCGCCGCTATGAGGGCCTGCTGCAGGAGGCATGCCAGGAGGCCGATGTGCCATTCCTGCCCCTGCTGGAGCCGCTGCTGGCCGAGCGCCACTGGCTGCAGCTGCTCTGCAGCGATGGCCTTCACCTCAACGAAGCGGGCCATGCCCTGGTTTACGAGCGGATCCGGCAGTGGCCGGCGCTGCTGCGCTGGGCCGGCCTGGAGGCGGCGCTGCAGTTGACGGCGGTCTGAGGAATCCAGCCCAGGGCGGCGGATTATGGGCTGAAGAGCGATAGCGGCATTCACCCGATCGGGTGAATGCGGATCCCACCTCCAGGCGATCCAACCGCGGCCATCGGCTCTCAGCCTGAAGGGAGTCCGCTGATCCAGAGATGGTTCGCTCCGTTCCCCGACCTGCCGCCGAGATCCCCCGCGAGCGCAACGCCAGGCTGCTGCATCAGCTGGAGCGCAGTCGGGAGACGAGCAGCCGCCTGCGCTGGCGCAACGCCCTGGTGACGGCCAATCTGCCCCTGGCCCGCAGCATCGCAGCTCGCCTGCCGATGCCGCAGCGGGGCAGTTACGACGACCTGGTGCAGGTGGCCAGCCTGGGCCTGATCCGGGCCGTGGAGGCCTTCGATCCGCAGCGCGCCGTCAGTTTCAGCAGCTTCGCCGTGCCCTATGTGCGTGGGGCGCTGCTGCAGGAATTGCGCGATCGCCAGGCACCGATCCGAATTCCACGCCAGCTCTGGGAGTTGCGCCAACGGGCCAGCCAGCTGCAGGAACGGCGGCGCCAGCGGGGGCAGGCCCCCCTCGATCGCCGCAGCCTGGCTCGCCAGCTGGCCTGCGCCGAGGAACATCTGCTGGAGGTGGAGACCCTGGGGTCGATCAGCAGGCCCCGCAGCCTCGAAGCTCCGGTGGAGCCCGGTGCCGAGAGTGGGGCGGCCTGCCTCCAGGACCTGCTGGCCGATCCCCGCAGCCTGGAGGTCGGCGCCACGGACAGGGAGCGCGACGACGAGGCTGGCGCCGAACCGGAGACCTCCGATCCCAAGGCCGCGATGCGTCGCTGGCTGAGGGAACAGCTGGCGGGGCTGGACCAGCAGGGGCGGGATCTGATCGAGGGGCGCCTCAACCAGGGCTGCACCTGGGTGGAACTGGGCCAACGGCTCGGCATCCATCCCCGCATGGCCCAGCGCCGCTGCGATGCCACCCTGGCCTGTCTGCGCCGGGCGGCCATCGCCTGGCAGGCCAGTCGCTGCCTCAGCCAGGGATCAGCCACACCAGGGCCAGGGCCAGCAGTGCCGCCAGGAGGGTCTGCAGACCATTGACCAGCTCATTGCTGAGCCAGCGCCAGCGCCGCTGCAGGGTGGCGCCCACCAGGCTCTCCAGGAGGGTGGCCGCCATGCCCGCGGCCACGACCACAGCCAGGTCGGCGGAACCGCGGAGGAAGCCGAGGCCCCCCAGCACCAGGCCCATCAGCACGGCACCGATGAGGCTGGCAGCGGTGCCCTCCAGGCTCACCGCCCCCTCGGTGCCAGGCGGCACCGGCCGCAGGGTGGTGATCAGGACGGTGCGACGCCCCCAACGCTTGCCGATCTCGCTGCCGAAGGTGTCGGCCAGCTTGGCGCTGAAACTGGCGGCAAAGGCGAGCAGCAACGGCGCCACGGTGGCGCGGGGAGCGTGGGGGGCGACCAGGGCGAGGGCGCAACCGACCATGGCCGATCCCCAGACATTTTCAGGTCCGCGGCGGCCACCACGCCCCTCCGCCAGGCCGCGGGCGCTTTTTTCCTTCAGGCCGAGGCGGGTGACCAGGGATCCCAGGGCCAGGTAGGCGACCACCGCCAGCCAGCCGCGCCAGCCCAGGGCTCCCCAGAGCAGGGTGCCAAGGATGCCGGCATGGATCCAGCCCGAGGGAGTCAGCAGCGGCGCCCGCTGCGCCAGGGCGATCAGCAGGCCGTTGAGCGCCAAGGCCAGCAGCCAGTGGTGAAGATCCTGGGGGGGTGGAACAGGCATGGCGGACGCGATACCGAGGGAGCTGGGGATGGAGCGGGTAAAGCGGCAACTGTTGCACTGATCTAAGCGCCAGCACCGGCGCCAGCGCCGACAACGGATAATCGCTGAACCGGATCCTGGCCGTCCCGATGTTCTTCAAGCCCAAGTTCTTCCTCGACCTCAGCGGCGACAACGGCGACAAGGCTGCGGAACCGGCCCCGGTGGCACCAGTGGCCCCGGCCCAGGTGACCCCGGCCCAGGCCACCAAGCCAGCCACCGCTCCAGCCCCGGTCACCACGGCCAAGGCTGCCCCTGAACCCGTCAACGCAGCCCCCGCGGCCCAGGCCGCCGCCAGCCTGACAACCGCCGAGGCGATCGCCGCCGAACTGGCGGCCGCCCAGGCCAACCGTCCGGAGCCGAACCTGGCCACCTTCGCCGCCGAGTGTCTGGTGCCTGGCGGTTCCACCACGCCCCGCCGCCGCCGCGGTGGCGCCAACCTGGCGGGTTTCCGGGCGATCGCCCGCTCCTACCTCAAGTCCTGAGGTTCCCGGACCAGGTCTGCATGTCCTGCCGCCAGCCGGCCAGCTGCACCGCCGCCGCCACCGCGGCGGTGCCACTGCGCAGGATCAGCGGCCCCAGGCTCACCGCCCTCCAGCCGCTGCCCAGGGCGGCGGCCTCCTCCTCGGGGCTCCAGCCGCCCTCCGGGCCGATCGCCACGGTCACCACGGCATCCGGGGCCTGCTGATCAGCCAGGCGCGACGCCAGGGAGGGCAGTGCCTCAACCCGGGTGGTGGCCAAGAAGCCGACCTGGCCCCGATTCTCGGCCAGCCAGGGAAGGGCCTCCTCAGGCTCCTGGAGCTCCGGCCGCCAGAGCCGCTCGCACTGCTCGCAGGCCTCGTTGATCACGCTGTGCCATCGCTCCAGGGGAGGCCGACCCTGGAGCACGCAACGCCTCGCGCGCAGGGGAACGAATCGGTCGATCCCCAGCTCGGTGGCCATCCGCCAGACCAGCTCCCCATCGCGGCGGGGGAGGGCCAGGGCCAGCTCCAGCAGCGGTCTTGGGGCCGCATCCCGCCGCAACGGCGCCGCCAGCGGTTGCTCCAGCCGCAACCGCACCCCCTCCTCCAGCCGGGCTGTCCACAGCCCGCCCCGCCCGTCGACCACCGCCACAGGGTCCCCATCCCGCTGGCGCAGCACCCTGAGCAGGTAGTGGCGCTCCGGCTCCGTCAGGGGCAGCAGGACCCCGGATGCCCGGTCGTCATCCTGCGCAGCGCTCTGGGCCAGCCGCTGGGGCGTGATCAGCAGGCGACGCAGTTCGCGGGCCATGGTCAGCAGCGCCCTCCTAGGCCCTGGCCGGCTCCAGGGACGCCCTCAGGGCCGAATCCCAGCTCGAATCCCAGGGCAGGCTCCATGAGCAATCCCACGGCCGATTCCAGGGCCAATCCAAGGGCCAATCCAAAGGCCGATCCCATGGCCGATCACGCATCGTCATCGGAGTGGAACGGACTGTCCGGGTCCTCCTCCACCGGCCAGTCCTCCTGCAAACCACCGATCACCAGCTCGGCGATCTCCACCACATCGCGGTTGAGGCGGGCCAGGGTGTTGATCAGCACATCGAGGGCAATGGCGTCGCTGGTGCCCAGATCCACCCAGCAGCGTCCCCAGTCGTCCTTGTATTCCAGCTGGGCCATGTTGTGCATCAGCGCCGGCAGGGCCCGCTCCGCCGCCTCCGCGTCGTAGGGCAGCCAGCTGAGGTCGGCGCCGGCCTCATGGGCCTGAAGGTTCTCGGCGTTGAATCCACCCAACTTGGCGAGGAAGAACCAGCTGTCGAAAGCGGTCTCCACGTAGCTCCGCTCGCCGCTGCCCGGAGGATCGGCGAAGCGAAGCCAGATCCAGCAGTTGAAGGGATCGATCTCGCGAAAACGGACCTCCATGGCAGGCGGCAGAAGGGGTACGGATCGTCCTCATGCAACCACGCGGCCGGTGCCCCCCCCGGGGCCGACCACCGCCGGTGGGCATGCTGGAACGATGCTCGACGTCCGCGACCTTCGCTACCACCCCGCCACCGCCCGAGAGCCGGTGCTGCGCAGCGTCAGCCTGCAGCTGGCCGAAGGCGAGCCGCGGCTGGTGGCAGGCCGCAGCGGCACGGGCAAGAGCACCCTGCTGGAACTGATCGGCGGTCTGGCGGAAGCCAATGGCGGCCAGATCCTCTGGAACGGCGAAAGCCTCGACAACCGCCAGCGCCGCTGGCTGTGCGGTCTGGTCTTTCAGTTCCCGGAGCGCCATTTCCTCGGTCTGAGCGTGGCCCAGGAGCTGCGGCTCGGCCGCAGGCGGGTCAGCGGCGAAGCCATGGAGCGGGTGCTGGGCCAGGTGGGTCTCGACGGAGTGGCCCTGTCCCATCGGCCCGAGCGGCTCAGCGGCGGGCAGCAGCGGCGCCTGGCCCTGGCGGTGCAGCTGTTGCGTGATCCGAAGGTGCTGCTCCTCGACGAACCCACCGCCGGACTGGACTGGACGGTGCGGGACGAGGTGCTGCAGCTGCTGGCCGGTCTGTCCCGGGATCGGGCTCTGCTGGTGGTGACCCACGAGCCGGAATTGTTCCGGGGCGTGATCGATGGCGGATGGCGACTGCAGGATGGCGTGCTCCAGCCCCTGGGCGACCCCGCCCCGGGGGGCCTGCCTACGATGCCGCCAGACGACAGGGCCTGATGGCGGATCAACTGCTGCGGGCCACCGCCGCCGGGGGCGGCATTCGGATGGTGGCGGTCACCACCACCGCCTGCTGCCAGGAGGCCCAGCGCCGCCATCAGCTCTCCTTCCTCACCACCGCCCTGCTGGGCCGGGCCATGACCGCCGGTCTGCTGCTGGCCAGCTCGATGAAGGTCGCCCATGGGCGGGTGAACCTGCGGATCCGATCCGATGGGCCCCTGCGCGGCCTGATGGTCGATGCGGGCCGCGATGGCACGGTGCGGGGCTATGTGGGCGATCCGGGCCTGGAGCTGGATCTGGTCGACGACGGGTCCGGAGGCCACCCCCAGTTCGATTTCCGCCGCGCCACCGGCACCGGCTATCTGCATGTGGTCCGGGACATCGGCGAGGGGGAACCGTTCAGCAGCACGGTCGAACTGGTCAGCGGCGGCATCGGCGAGGATGTGGCCTCCTATCTGCTCCATTCGGAACAGACCCCCTCGGCCCTGTTCGTGGGTGAGGAGATCGGCAGCGATGGGGTGCGATGCGCCGGTGGGGTGCTGGTGCAGGTGCTGCCCAAGGCGGCGCGGGAGCCGGCGCTGGTGGCCCTGCTGGAGGAGCGCTGTCGGGAGATCAGCGGCTTTGCGGCGCGACTGGCCGCCAGTGCCGACCACCTCCAGACCCTGCTGGCGGACATCTTCCCGGACCTGGACCCGGTCCCCCTGCAGGCAGCCGAAGCCGTGCGCTTTCAGTGCCGCTGCAGCCGCAGCCGCAGTGTGGACGCCCTGCGGTTGCTGGGCCGCGATGAACTGGGATCGATGCTGGCCGAACAGGGAGAGGCGGAGCTGGTCTGCCACTTCTGCAACAGCCGTTATCGCGTTGAGTCTGAAGAGTTGCGCGAGTTGATCGCCACATTCGAGGCGGTCTGACCCGCCGTCCTTCGCCAAGCTGGGGGCCCTGCCTTCCCCGTTGATGGCCAGCAGCAGCGACCAGCCGATCGATGGGGCCAGGGCCGCCGATCATCCGCAGCCGGCCAGCGGCCGGAGGGTCGGTCACCATGGCGAGCGTCATAACAGCCACCGCATCGGCTGGCTGCGGGCGGTGGTGCTCGGGGCCAACGACGGCACGATCTCGGTGGCCAGCCTGGTGGCTGGGATCGCCGCCTCCGGTGCCCCCCGGCCCCAGATTCTGCTCACCGCCCTGGCCGCCACGGCGGCGGGAGCTGCCTCGATGGCTGCTGGGGAATACGTATCCGTGCAGTCGCAGGCGGACACGGAACAGGCGGATCTGGCCCGGGAGCGTCGCGAGCTGGCGATCGACCCGGCCGGTGAACTGGCGGAGCTGGCGGAGATCTACCGCAACCGCGGCCTCGACCACGACACCGCCCAGCGGGTGGCCGAGCAGCTCACCCGCCACGATGCCCTCAGCGCCCACGCCCGCGATGAACTGGGCTTGAGCGAAACGCACCGGGCTCGCCCGCTGCAGGCCGCCCTGGCCTCAGCCCTGAGCTTCAGCCTTGGCGCCCTGGTGCCGGTGGCGGCGATTGTGATCAGTCCGGAGGGCAAGGTGGGAGCGGCCACCAGCATGGCGGCCCTGCTCAGCCTGGCCCTGCTGGGGGGGATGGCGGCGCGGGCCGGTGGGGCCTCACCGCTGCGCGGCTCGCTGCGGATGCTGGTCTGGGGCACCCTGGCCCTGCTGATCACCGCCCTGGTGGGGAAGCTGGTGGGTACGACGCTCTGAACGAGCGTGAGAGGGAGCACTCCAGGGGTGCTCCAGGGGAGCTCCAGAGTCAGCACAGCAGACGGTCTGTCTCCTGTCTGTTTGCGGACGGGATCCAGAGCCGATCACGCCGGAGATGGAGGGCGCTGAGCGGCGAATGGTGGATGCTGCCGATCAGCCGAGAAACAGGGCGCCGAGCAGCAGCAGCAGCAGGGCCGGAATCGCCTCGATCGCCAGGCTGGGCATCATCGGCAGGCCGGGCAGGGCCAAGGTCGGCAGCAGCGACTGCAGCAGAGCACCCAGCAACAGGCCGGAGATCAGCAGGGCAAAGGACCAACCGACATTGGCGAGGAAGCGACTGCGCCGCCGTTGCAGGTTGAGCAGGGTGGCGGCGGTGCCCAGGGCAAGCAGCAGATCAGCCGGCGCGGCGGGCAGAACAAGCAGCAGCACCAGCAGGGCGCCGTGGGTGATCAGAGGAAACCAGCGCTCGCGACCCTCAGCCAGGGCCAGCGGGGGCAGGGACAGAGCCCGTTCGCCCAGACGGGCGGCAGGGAGCTGGGGAAGGCTGGGAAGGGCCGGCAGAGCCGGCCTCTGTGGCGGTGGCGTGGCCTGTTCCCGCTGGGAGGCGCTGCGGGCCGCACTGCTCACCTTGCCCTGCTGACGCTCCTTGAGACGGTCCATCAGGATCGCGTCATAGGCCGCTTCGACCCGGGAACGGGCCAGGGGGTCGTCGGCGACAGCCTCGATACGGGCGGCACGGGCGGCCTGGATCGCATCAAAAGGTGTGTCGGCATCCACCCCCAGCAGGCTGTAGGGATCGTTGGCGCCGGAAGAACCCATGGGCGGGTCGATGGGAGAGGGTGGGCCTGGGTTCATGGACGGCTGTCTCGGGACGGAGCGTAGACAGAGCGGCTCAGAAGAGGGGCTCACTGTGACGAAATCCTGCCTCCTGCTGGAGGGAGCGCCTGCAGGCCTCAGCTTCGGCGGGGCCGAGGCGCCGACGGCGTTTGAGCAGGGGCATCTGGGGGGGAAGGTGGGAACCTTCGCGGATTTCGATCTGATCGTGGCAGAGGGAGAAGCTGACGTAGTCGCTTCCTCCGTCACTGCGGGGGCGGACCAGCCAGAAAGGCTGGGCTGTGGATGGGGTGGCCAGGGCGGCTGTCGGCATAGCGGGCAACCGTGCGTGAGGATCACGTTTTGTTGCTTTCATTCTGTCGAGCGCCGCAGCCAACCGCGGTAGCAAGGACCTCGGGCTTGGCCCTGCCCGGACGATTCAGAGGGCGATCGGCTCGACGCCGCTGACCACCGGGGCCACGGCCGCCAGCTCCAGCTCGGGATGGTCCTCCTGCAGCTGGCGCAGATTCCAGTCGTTGCGGAACAGCAGCACCGGCCGGTCCCAGGGGTCACGGACGGTGCGGCAGTTGAAGATCCGGCCCACCACCTCCAGGGCCGGCCAGCCGCCGCTCACCCAACGGGCAACGCTGAACTCCATCGGTTCCAGGCGGGTCTTGACGCCGTATTCGTTTTCCAGCCGGTACTGGACCACCTCCAGCTGCAGCTGACCCACCGCCGCCAGGATCGGATCGCGCTTGCTGGCATCGGTGTCGTAGAGGACCTGCACGGCGCCCTCCTCGCGCAGTTCGTTGACGCCCTTGCGGAAGCTCTTGAAGGCCGAGGGGTTGGGATTGCGCAACCAGGCGAAGATCTCGGGGCTGAAGCAGGGGATGCCCTCGAATTCAACCTTGGGGCCCAGATAGAGCGTGTCGCCGATCGCGAACATGCCGGGGTTGTTGAGACCGATCACATCGCCGGGGTAGGCGTCCTCCACCACCTCCCGCTCCTGGCCGAACAGCTTCTGGGGCCGCGACAGCCGCAGGGTGCGGCCGCTGCGAGCGTGCTGCACGGACATGTCCTTCTCAAAGCGGCCGCTGCAGACCCGCACAAAGGCGACACGGTCGCGGTGGCGAGGATCCATGTTGGCCTGCAGCTTGAACACGAAGCCGCTGAAGTCAGGTCGCAGTGGATCGATCGGCCCCTGGCGGCTGCTGCGGGCGGTGGGGCGCTGGGCCAGATCGAGGAAGGCATCGAGGAAGGGCCTCACCCCGAAGTTGGTCATCGCCGAACCGAAGAACACCGGACTCAGCTCGCCGGCATGCACCCGCTCAATGTCGAGCTCCTCGCCAGCGCCATCCAGCAGCTCCAGTTCCTCCAGGGCCGTGGCCAGCAGCTCCTCCTCCACGGCGCCGCGCCGGCGGGCCTCCTCAACGCTGAGGCTGATTTCGGCGGCCTGGCGACCCCGTTCGGCGCGATCAAACAGGATCAGCTGGCGGCTGCGGCGGTCGATCACGCCGCGGAAGCGATCGCCGCCACCGATCGGCCAGTTGACCGGCCAGCAGGCCAGGCCCAGCTCCTGGTCGATCTCATCGAGCAGCTCCAGCGGCTCGCGGCCGGGCCGGTCCATCTTGTTGATGAACGTGAAGATCGGGATTCGCCGCAACCGGCAGACCTCGAACAGCTTGCGGGTCTGGGGTTCGAGGCCCTTGGCGGCGTCCTCCAGCATCACCGCGTTGTCGGCGGCGGCGAGGGTGCGGTAGGTGTCCTCGGAGAAGTCCTGGTGGCCGGGGGTGTCGAGCAGGTTGATCGTGCTGCCGCCGTAGTCGAACTGCAGCACGGTGGAGGTGATCGAGATGCCGCGCTGCTTCTCGAGCTCCATCCAGTCGGAGGTGACCTTGCGCT